>JBMOGW010000306.1:0-3572 GCA_049318165.1 Ilumatobacteraceae bacterium | reverse complement strand
GCGTCGGCCGACATGATCGTCGACGGCACGTGCATCTGGTTCGAGGCGCAGTTCGACGACGACATCGTGCTGTCCACCTCGCCACTCGCCCCGCTCACCAGTTGGGGCAACCGCCTGTACCGCCTCGACCAGGAATTCACCAAGGGTCAGCAGCTCCGCATCGATGTGCACATGGACCGCCTGCTCGACCCGAACACCTGGCTCGTCCTCACCCACTGAGCACTTGGCGACGGCGACCGAGGGCCGCCGCGGCCCCGAACTGTCCGTGTCTCGACGACCAGCACGAATGCGCTAGGAATCGGCCATGAAGCCGCGCACCGAATGGGTTCCGTCCGCCGAGCAGATGGAGCACTGGCCCGAGGTCTCCGGCAACGACATCAACGGACTGGGTGAAGCCGACGTCCGACCGCCGACGCCGATCATGTGGCACCCGCCCGAGATGATCGCCCACGGCGCGGTGCAGACCTGGTTCTGGGCGCAGGGGCCGAACGATCCCGAGGTCGCGGCGGTGCGGGCCGAGCGGCAGCGCGTCATCAACATGCCGAACGCGCCGATCGCCGACGAGCGGCGCGACATCTCGCCCGCCGACGCGGTCGCCCGTATCACCGAGGCGGCCCACGCCGCCGGCGCCGACATCGTCGGGTTCGTGCAGCCCCGGCCCGAGTGGGTGTTCGAGGGCTACGAACTCGAGTACCCGTGGATGGTGATGCTCGGCATCGGCATGGACCCCGAGAAGATCAAGCTGGCACCCGAGATCACGGCGGCCGTCGAGGTGGCATCGAAGTACGCCAAGGGCTGGGCCGTGGCCCGCGAGGTGTCGAACTGGATCCGCTCGCAGGGCTGGCGGTCCGAGCCGCACAGCGGCCCCGAAGCGGGCGCCGTCCTCAGCATCCCTGCGGCACTCGAAGCCGGCTTCGGGCAACTCGGCAAGCACGGCTCGATCATCAGCCGCCAACTCGGCTCCAGCTTCCGCCTCGCCACGGTGTTCACCGACCTCCCGCTGATTCCGAGCCAACCGGTCGACATCGGTGTCGACGACTTCTGTCTGGTCTGCAAGCGGTGCGTCGAGGACTGCCCGCCCGCCGCGATCATCCACGAGAAGCAGATGGTGCGCGGCGAGATGAAGTGGTACGTCGACTTCGACAAGTGCATGCCGTACTTCGCCGAGCACCACGGGTGCGCCATCTGCATCGGCGTGTGCCCGTGGACGAAGCCGGGCCGCGCCCAGAGCATCTCCGACACGATGCTGCGACGCCGCGTTGCGAAGCCCTCCCGCACGCCGGACTGACGACGTCGACATGCCCAGGCAACACCACGCGTTCGTCAGCACGTCGATGGTCGTGGGTGCCATCGTGTCCGTGCAGGTGGGCGCCGCGATCGCCGCGACGATGTTCGACGAGGTGGGCGCGATGGGCATGGTGTTCCTCCGCCTGGGCCTCGCCGCCATCATCCTCTGCGCGTGGTGCCGGCCGACCGTACGCAACCGCACTGCGTACGACTGGAAACTCACCGCCGCGTTCGGCGCGCTGATGGCGCTGCTCAGCCTGGCTTCGTATGCCGCGGTCGACCGGCTACCACTCGGGCTCGTCGTCACGCTCGAGCTGCTCGGCCCGCTCGGCCTGGCCGCCGCGATGTCGCGGCGACTGTGGGAGATCGCCTGGACCGTGGTGGCGTTGCTCGGCGTGTTCATGCTCACCGACACCGGCGACTCGATCGACGCGCTCGGCGTCGTGTTCGCGCTCGTGGGTGCTGCCAGCTGGGCCGGCTACATCCTCCTCAGCGCGGAGACCGGTCGCCGCACCGAAGGCCTCGACGGGTTGGCCCTGGCCATCGCCGCCAGCGCGTTGATGGTTGCGCCGTTGGGCATCGCCGGCGGCGGCACCGCGCTGTTGGACCCGTGGATCCTGTTGGTCGGCACCGTGGTCGCGTTGATGACCTCGGTGCTGAACTTCGCCGCCGAACTGGCCGCCCTGCGTCAGATCACCGCCAGAGCATTCGGGGTGCTGATGAGCCTCAACCCGGCGTTCGCCGCCCTGGCGGGCTTCGTGGTGCTCGACCAACGCCTCGGCGGGATGCAGATCGCCGGCATCGCGCTCGTCGTCGTCGCCAGCGCCGCCACCGTGTCGAGCACCGACGCAGCGACAGACCGCGCCGAGGCGAGTGCCGGCGCAGTGGGCACCGTCCCCGAGTGAGCCGGTCGCCGTTCCCTACGTGCCGGGACGTACCAGCGCCAGCCACGCCGCGCTGGTCGACAGGATCGGCAACGCCGTGACGGGGATCCGCCGCAGCAGATCGCTCGATGCCACCGACATCGGCTGTTCCATCAGGTGCTGGCGCAACTCCAGCAACGATCGCAGCTTGAAGTACTGCTCGGCGTCGATCGCCGTCTCGGACTCGATCAGGTCGTCGGTGATCTCCTCGATCGCCTTGCCGAGCTCCGCAAGCGACTCGTCGCGGTGCCGACGGGCCCGCGCGTTCAGCATCGCGGCCGGCCACACCAGCAGCGCCAGTGCCACACCCAGCATCCACACCAACACGAACACCATCAACACGCTCGGGCTGCCGTGCGAATTCGCCGCACCTGCCAGCAACCCCGGCGACAACACCGCTGCACCGAAGCTGAAGTACAGCGCACTCCTGCCGCAGAACCGCTCGAGCACGGCCGACGTCGGTGCGGTGGGGCCACCGAGCAACGTCCACTCCTCCGAGATCTCGCGCTGCGAGACCGCACGAGTCACCGCGATCGTGGCCGCCGCGGCCCACAGCGAGTAACCGGCCATCACACCACCCAGCGCCAACACCAGCGCCGCTGCCACATGACCCTCCCACGACGTCAGGTGCAGCTCGGCGGACAGGGTCGGACTGAACCACGGCGCAGCGACGATGGTGAGAATCGGAGCGCCGACCAGCAGCCACCGGTAGCGGTCGACCTTCGCCAGCGTGCCGACGATGTCGGCACGCAGGTCGGCGACGGCATAGCCCTTCACCACGATCAGCCGTCGGGCGAGATCGTCGAGGCCGTCCTCCCACAACATCAGCATCAGGGGCGGCACCAGCAGGAAGGTGGCCGACAGCATCACGGCACCGACGCGCCAACCGAACTCGCCGACCACCGCCGACCACACGATGATGAGCACGAACACTGCGATGTTCAGCGCATACAGCCCGCGATGGGTGATGTGCCACGCCCGTTGGCCGTGCTCGTCCACCTCACGCACCAGGCGGGGGAACGGCGTGCGCTTTGTGAGGACCGTTCCGAACTGCTCGTCATCCATGTCGTCCCCACCTCTGTCACCTTCGATTGAACCACGCGCGACCGCGACGAAGACGACTCGCAACGGTGCAGACTGAGGGCTCAGGATGGGACACCCCGAAGGGAACCATGAGCTCGACCACACGCACCGTCGTCTTCGGCGCACTGCACCTCGCCATCGTCGCCGTCTACGCCATCGGATCCGGCCGGTGGGTCGACTCCAACAGCGCGTGGTATCGCTCGCTGAAGGAACCGGCGTGGCAGCCGCCCGACGCGGTGTTCGGCATCGCCTGGTCGTACAACTTCCTGATGCTCGCCG
>JBMOGW010000305.1:0-3572 GCA_049318165.1 Ilumatobacteraceae bacterium | reverse complement strand
TCGGCATCAGCTCCGACAAGGCCCGCGAGATCAACCGGATGATCAAGGAGAAGGGTCCCAAAGGCATCAGCAGCCAGACGCAAGGCGACACGGTGCGCGTCACCGGCAAGAAGCGCGACGACCTGCAGGCGGTCATCTCGCTGTTGAAGGGTGCCGACCTCGGCATCCCGCTGCAGTTCGAGAACTTCCGCGACTGACCCGACCGGCGACGGTCAACCGCAGCGAGCCGCAGCCGGGTCGACCGGCGGGTGCGCCGCCACCCGCGCCCACGGCAGGGCAGGGTCGATGAGGGTCCGTTCATCCTGCAACGTCACGGCGTCGCTGGCGTAGACCGCGCACGCCACTGCTTCCTCGTCGGCGGACGAGTCCTTGGCCATCACGGCCGCCACCTGGGCGATGCGCAACGGTGCCCCGCCGAGCGACAGCCGGACGGGCTGCGTCGCGGTCGCCGCCTTGACGCCCGGGTCGCATCCGGTCACGGACACCGTCACCACACCGTCCACGGGCTTCGAGATGCGCACCTGCGTCGTCGATTCAGGCGGCGCGGCCACCTGCCAGGCACCGAAGGCGGCCTCGACGGCGGCCACCGTGGCGGCGTCGAACGTCACCTTGGCCGTCGTGCACATCGCACCGGCCTTGTCGGCCGTCGTGGTGGCGTCGCTGCGCCACGCCAGCGCGGCGTTCCACGCCAGATCCGGCTGCACCCGAGATGCCAGCACGTGGTACCAGAACAACATGCCCTTCGAGTTCGGGTCGGACGACGGCTCGGCCGTACCGTCCAACAGGCGGCGCACGTCGAGCACCTTGGCGTCGGTGAACAGCGTGTCGGTCTCCAGCAGGTTGCGCTCCTCCGCCGACAGCTGCGCGAGGTAGGGCCACGCGGCCAGACCGATGCGGCTCGAGGCGTACGAGACGAACGGCGAGGGGGTGGCCGTCTTCTGCGCGAGGAACAGCTCGAACGTCTGCTTCAGCAGGGTGGCC
This sequence comes from Ilumatobacteraceae bacterium, assembly GCA_049318165.1. Classification (GTDB taxonomy): domain Bacteria; phylum Actinomycetota; class Acidimicrobiia; order Acidimicrobiales; family Ilumatobacteraceae; genus UBA668. The sequence goes on along the minus strand of JBMOGW010000305.1, from coordinate 2,591 downwards.
CGAAGTGTCGTGTCCTCACCGAGCAGCGCATTGGCCACGGCGAGCGCGTCGGCGTCGTACAGCGCGACCGTGCCGCGCAGGTTGACATCGGGCTGACCCGCGACACGCGCCGACCATCCGAACCGCTGGTCGAGCAGCGCCATCGTCAGGGCACGATGCAACGCGAACGTCCTCAATTCGACCGGCACGCCGTCGAGCTCGTAGATCGTGCCGTCGGACGGGTCGTAGAACGCCGGCGAATCCGGCATCGCCATCCGGCCGATGGCGGCTCGGTCGACCTCACCTGAGGCGAGGCCGAGCGTGCGGAGCTGGGCGTCGTCGACCTTCAGGTCGTCCTGCCCGTACCCGGCCCGGGCGACGAGGCGGCGGGCGTACTCGTCCGCCGGGAGCGGCGCGAGGGCGACGCTGCGGTCGAACGTGAGGCCACGCTCGGTCTCCACCTGCTTCGCGAGCGGTTCGAGTTCCGCGGTCCACTGCACCCGGTCGAGCACGAAGTGCTTCACGGCGAACATGCCGCCACCGATGAGCGCGAGCAGCACGACCACCGTGATCACCTTGCGCAGCACGTGGCGCTTGCGCTTGCGCACCACGGGTACGACGGTGCTGGCCAGGATGTCGGCGTAGGTGTGGCGCACCGGTGCTGCGCTCGGCTTCGGGCTGTAGGCCTCGCCGGAGCTCAGGCTGGGCGCCCGCGGCGCGGGTGGCGCATCGGCGCCGCGGACGTCGGCGGAGGCGATTGCCGGCACCTCGACCGGGCCTTCCGGCACGTCGTCCTGGTCGGGCAGGAAGGCGAGGCGGTTCATCTCCGCCTCGACTTCGGCGCCGGGTGCTGCGTCGTCGGTGCTGGTGGTGATCTCGGGCTCGGGGCCCGCCACCACCGGCAGGGTCGTGGACACGTTGGCGAACTCGACCGCGGCGTCGAGCACGGGTGGGTCGAGCGGACGACCGGACACGCTCGGCACCACACCGGTGTCCCCACGGGACACCTCGCGGAGCTCGGCAACGCGGGGCATGCCGACGCTCGGGGTGGACCGGACGATCAGCTCGGCGAGGCCGTCGACCAACGGGTCGGTCTCGCGGGCCACGGGCGGTGGCTCGTCGATCGGCTTCAACAGGGAGTCCACCCCGCCGGTGTCGCCGGCGGAGTAGGTCTCGCCGCCGACGGTGGCGGTCGCGCCGGTGCCCGACGAGGGCGTGGAGGCGACGATGTCGGAGAACGACGGCAGCGGCGGACGCGTGGCCGTCTGGCCGCCGGTCGCGGGGCTGGGCAGCGGCTGCAGCGGCGCCACGGACACGGCCGGTACCGGTGGGGCGTCGAGCGGTGCGGGTGCGGACGGCGGCGCGGGTGCCGACGGCGGCGCGGGAGGCGATGCGACGGCCGGGGTGCTCGACGACGTGTCCATCGGCTTGAGGCCCAGGTCACGGCGCGGCAGCACCTCGTCGAGGGTGAGCGGCGACGGCCGCGGCGCCCCGCCGTGCTCGCCGAAGATCGACTCCCCGGGCACCACCTGTACGGCGGACGTCGGGTTGGTGACGTGGTCCCACGTCAACTCGCGCAGGCCGGGCACCTGCGCCGATGTCATCGAACCGGGCTCGCGGGAGAACAGCGGTGTCTCCAGCCGGCGGCGCAATTCGTCGGTGTCGGCGGCGATCGGCGCGCGGGCGGTGGATCCCGTCGCGGCGGCCTCGTGGTCGGAGTCGTCGGCGACGCCTGCGAACACGCCTTGCTCGTCAATCGCCATACACCACCTATCGGTGGATCCGGACGATTTCTTGAGCGTCGGCGTGCGCTCGGGCCCGCTGTTCAGTCCTCCGTCGGCGTCTCCTGTGCGCGGCGCTGGAGTTCGTTGACCACGTTGGCATCGGCCAGCGTGGTGGTGTCACCCAGGTTCCGGCCCTCGGCGACGTCGCGCAACAGTCGGCGCATGATCTTGCCGGACCGGGTCTTGGGGAGGTCGGGCGTCACGTAGATCGCCTTCGGCTTGGCGATCGCGCCGATCTCCTTCGCCACGTGGTTGCGCAGCGCCGTCTCGTCGACGTCCTCACCACCGCGGAGGATCACGTAGGCGATGATCGCCTGGCCGGTCGTCGTGTCGTTCGCGCCCACGACGGCAGCCTCGGCCACCGCTGGGTGCGACACCAGGGCGGACTCGACCTCGGTGGTGGAGATTCGGTGCCCGGACACGTTCATCACGTCGTCCACCCGGCCGAGCAGCCACAAGTAGCCCTCGTCGTCGAGCTTGGCGCCGTCGCCGGCGAAGTAGCGGCCGGGGAAGCGGCTCCAATAGGTGTCGCGATAGCGGTCGGGGTCGCCCCAGATGCCGCGCAGCATGCCCGGCCACGGCTGGGTGAGCGTCAGGTAGCCGCCACCGACCGAGACGTGCTCGCCGTTGTCGTCCACCAGTTCGGCGCCGACGCCTGGCAGCGGGAACGTCGCCGAGCCGGGCTTGGTGGTGGTGCACCCCGGCAACGGGCTGATCATGATGCCGCCGGTCTCGGTCTGCCACCAGGTGTCGACGATCGGGCAGCGCCCGCCGCCGATGTGCTCGTGGTACCACATCCACGCCTCGGGGTTGATCGGCTCGCCGACC
>JBMOGW010000304.1:0-3601 GCA_049318165.1 Ilumatobacteraceae bacterium | reverse complement strand
TGATGATGGCCATCGGCTGGTCGTCGATGTCCCACACCACGACCTGCTTCTGCACGCCGATCTGCGGCGCAGCGAGCGCGATGCCGGAGTCCGACTCGTACAGCGTGTCGAACATGTCCTCGACGAGGCGCGCGACCTTGCCATCGATGTCGGCGACGGGCTGGGCCTGCGTCTTGAGGACCGGGTCGCCGAAGGTGCGGATCTGCTGCGCCATGCCTGCAAGGCTAGCGAGCGATGCCCGCGCCCGGTTCCCACTACTTCGACGAAGAGCCCACCACCGAGTCGGCGCCACGAGAGGTGACCCTGCTGCTGCCGGACGCGCAGTTCACACTGCGCACCGACCGCGGCGTGTTCGGCTACGACCGCATCGACGCCGGCACCAAGCTGCTGCTGCTGAAGGCCCCGGCCCCGCCCGCGACCGGCGACCTGCTCGACCTCGGCTGCGGGACCGGTGCGATCACCCTCACGATGGCCAGCCGTTCGCCCGGCGCCACGGTGTGGGCCGTCGACGTGAACGAACGCGCTCGCGACCTGTGCCGCGGCAACGCCGAACGCCACGGACTGACCAACGTGCGGGTGTGCGCGCCCGACGAGGTGCCCGACGACGTGCGCGTCGCCGCGCTGTGGAGCAACCCGGCCATCCGCATCGGCAAGGCGGCGCTGCACGAGATGCTGCTGCGCTGGTTCAGTCGGCTCACCGACGACGGCGAGGCCGTGATGGTGGTGCACAAGCACCTCGGCAGCGACTCGCTGCAGACATGGCTCGCCGGCCAGGGCTTCCCCACCACTCGCCTGGCATCGTCCTCCGGCTACCGCATCCTCCGCAGTACGCACTGACCAGGCATTCTCGAGGGTTTCCCCGCCGGCCCACGTCGCGCAAACCCTCCAGAACGCTGCGCCCCCTCCACGCGACCGCGTGCAGCGCCCGATGTGCGAGGACCGGGTCGCGTCGGAGCCGGTTCAGGCGCGGGGCGGGTCGACCTCGACCCGGAGGCGGCTGCCCTTCGGTCTCGGCGTGGTGGCCAGGGCGGTGCCGAGGGCCATCCAGGAATCGGCGCGCACCATCGCGCCCTTGGCCGTCGCGGCGTGCTCGAGTCCGGTGGCCGCTGCGAACTCCATCGCGTCGGCGCCTTCCACGACGGCGAGCGCCCGGAAGGGCGGCAGGCCCAGCAACTGCCGCCGCTCCACCTCACCCGCCTCCAGGCGGTCGGGGTCGGCCAACTGCACGGCGCGGAGCACCTCGTGCTGCGGCGTGAACGTCTGCACCAGCACTCGGCCGCCGCGGTCGCGGCTGCCCACCAGTCGGCCGGCGCGCACCAGCAGCGCCAGCGCCTGCTCGGTGGCCCGGTAGCGAGGCGCGAGCAGTTCCTGGTCGAAGTCGAGGAACGCGACCACGTCGACATTGCGGACGCGGTGCAGCACCGCCTCGGTGCCGACGTACACGTCGGCCTCGGCGGCGGCGTCGGACTCACCGGTCACGGCGACGACCGGACGGTTGGCCGCGGCCTCCAACTCCTCGCGCAGACGGGTCACGCCCGGCTTGACGATCGCCATCGCCGTGGCGCCGCACACCTGGCAGACCTGCGGCCGCTCGGTGCCGCAGCGCCCGCACGCAAACAGGCTGCGGTCGTCCAGCGACACCGCGGCGTCGCACCGCTCACAGCGCTGCAGCGAACGGCACGATCGGCACGCCACCAGGCGAGCGCGGCCCGCGGTGTTGATGACGCACACGACGCGTCGTGCCGGGTCACGCAACTGGGCGATCAGCGCCGACGAGAGCAACGAACGCTTCCACGGTTCCTCGTCGCTGCGGTCGACGACCTCCACGAACGGCCACCCGTGGACGGACTCCCCCGCCGATGCCCGCAGCACTCGGTCGCCCGCCCAATGGAGCGCGGCGACGGTGGGGCAGGGCGACACGAGCACGCAGGCCGCCCCGGCCCGGGCCGCACGCTCGACGCCGACGTCACGGGCGTGCCACGTGGGCGTGCGTTCCTCCTGCAGGGACTCGTCGTGCTCGTCGAGCACCACGATCGACGCCAGGCCCGGACAGGGTGCCCACACCGCGGTACGTGTTCCGACCACGACGTCGACCCCCGCGAACGCAGCCGGCCACTCGTCGGGCAGTAGCGCAACGGTCAGGCCCGCCTTGCGGAGCCGATTGGCGATCGCCCTCGTGGCGGCTGGGCTGGGGTGGACGACGATCGTCGGCCCGCACGCCGCGGCCTCGAGCACGATCGGCAGCGGATCGGTGAGTGGCGTCGTGCGACGAACGCCCGCCGCCACGACCCCCGCAGGGTGCACCGAGCGCCGCGCCGGCGGCAGGGTGTGCACCATCGACGGCGCGTCGGCGGCGACCAGGAACGGGCGCACCCGCGGCGCACCCCAGCGGGTTGCCGCCCAATCGACGAGCGCCACCACCTCAGCGGGCGGACCGATGGACGACACCTTCGCGATGGGCACCAGCCGGTCCACGGGCACCGATGGGTCAGGGTCGCCGAGCGCCACCACCCAACCGCCGACACGGCGGCCGTGCAGCGGGACACGCACCCTCGTGCCCACCGCCACGCGATCGCGCAGCGGTTCGGGCACGAGGTAGTCGAAGTGCTTGTCGAGGCCGGTGACGTCGGGGACGACCCGGGCCACCAGCATCGGCGGGTGGGTCACACGCCGACGGCGTGCATGAACGGCTCGAGGCGGCTGAGGTGCTCCCACGTGAAGTCGGGCAACTCGCGACCGAAGTGGCCGTACGCCGCGGTCTGCTGGTAGATCGGGCGCTTCAGGTCGAGGTCGCGCACGATCGCCGCCGGGCGGAGGTCGAACACCTCACGCACGGCCGCGACGATCTTCGCGTTCTCCACCTGCTCGGTGCCGAACGTCTCGACGAGGATGCTCACCGGGTGGGCCATACCAATGGCGTACGCCACCTGCACCTCGCAGCGCGAGGCGGCGCCGCTGGCGACCACGTGCTTGGCAACCCAGCGCGCGGCGTAGGCGGCAGAGCGGTCGACCTTCGACGGGTCCTTGCCGCTGAACGCGCCGCCACCGTGGCGGCCCATGCCGCCGTAGGTGTCGACGATGATCTTGCGGCCGGTGAGGCCGGTGTCGCCGTGCGGGCCACCGATGACGAACTTGCCGGTCGGGTTGACGAACACGTCGTAGCCGTCCTGCGCGAACTGCTCGGGGATCACCGGACGGATGACCTGCTCGATGAGGTCGGGGCGGATGACCGTGTCGCGATCGATGCCGTCCTGGTGCTGCGTGGAGATCAGCACGTGTGACAGCTTCACGGGCTTGCCGTTCTCGTACTCGATGGTGACCTGGGTCTTGCCGTCGGGACGCAGGTACGGCAGCACGCCGGCCTTGCGCACCTCGGTGAGCCGCTCGGACAGACGGTGCGCCAGCCAGATCGGCATCGGCATCAGGTCGGGCGTGTCGTCGCACGCGTACCCGAACATCATGCCCTGGTCGCCTGCGCCCTGGGTCTCGAGGTAGTCCTCGGCGGCCTGCTGGCTGCGGACCTCTTCGCTCTTGTCCACGCCCTGCGCGATGTCGGGGCTCTGCTCGTCGATGCTGACGATGACGCCGCAGGTGTTGCCGT
>JBMOGW010000303.1:0-3623 GCA_049318165.1 Ilumatobacteraceae bacterium | reverse complement strand
TGAAGTCGAGGATCTCCGCACCCGTGCGGCTGTCGAGGTTGCCGGTCGGCTCGTCCGCGAAGATGATCGTCGGGCGGCTGGCGAGCGCGCGGGCCACGGCGACGCGCTGCTGCTGGCCACCGGAGAGCTCGCTCGGGCGGTGACGCAGGCGGTCGCGCAGACCGACCGTGTCGATGACACGGTCGATCCACTGCTGGTCGCCCTTCGTGCCGCCGAGCAGCAGCGGCAGCGTGATGTTCTCTTCCGCCGTCAGGGTCGGCACCAGGTTGTAGGCCTGGAAGATGAAGCCGACGGCCGTGCGGCGCAGCTCGGTGAGCTGCCGGTCGTTGAGCGTGGCGAGGTAGGTGTCGCCGATGTACACCTCGCCGCCGGTGAGCGAGTCGAGGCCGGCGAGGCAGTGCATCAGGGTGCTCTTGCCCGAGCCGGACGGGCCCATGATCGCGGTGAACCGGCCCTGGTCGAAGCTGACGGTGACGCCGTCGAGCGCGCGCACCTCGCTGTCACCGGAGCCGTAGACCTTCTGGGCGTCGATCGCGCCGGCGGCGGCGACCTGCGTGGGGGTGGGGGTGGGGGTCATACCACCAGATGTACCGCGGACCCGGGCCGACCGTCCTCCCCTGCAGGGTGGAACGTGGTCCCCCTGGAGTGGGATCGTCCGGTCAGCCGGCGTCGCCGGGCGTGACGATGCCGCTCTCGTAGGCCAGCACCACGGCCTGCACCCGGTCGCGCAGGTCCAGCTTGGTGAGCACCCGGCCGACGTGCGTCTTCACCGTGGCCTCACCCAGGTAGAGGGCCTGTGCGATCTCGGCGTTCGACATGCCACGAGCCATCAGCCGCAGCACCTCGAGCTCGCGCTCGGTCAGGTCGCCGAGGCCCGGAGCGACACTCGCCGCGTCCACGGCAGGTCGCCGCGACACCTCGTCGATCAACAGCCGGGTGACCGACGGGGCCAGCAGCGCGTCGCCGGCGGCCACCACGCGCACCGCGCTCACCAGTTGCTCGGCCGGCGCGTCCTTCAGCAGGAAGCCGCTCGCCCCGGCGCGCAGCGCGGCGTACACGTAGTCCTCGAGGTCGAACGTGGTGAGCATCAGCACCTTGGCGCCGTTGCCGGCCGCCACGATGCGGCGCGTCGCCTCGATGCCGTCCATCTTCGGCATGCGCACGTCCATCAGCACCACATCAGGAGCGCTGCGCACGACCAGCTCGAGGGCCTCGGCGCCGTCCGCCGCTTCGCCGACGACGGTGACGTCGTCCTCGGTCTCGAGGATCATGCGGAACCCGGCGCGCACCATCGCCTGGTCGTCGACCAACGCCACGCGAATCATGCGCCGGCCACCGGGAACACGGCCTTCACACGCCAGCCGCCGCCGGGCCGCGGCCCGGCCATCAGCCCGCCGTCGTACGCAGCGGTGCGCTCCTTCATGCCGACGATGCCGAAGCCGTCGCAGTTCGGCGCGGCGCTCGCGCCGCGCCCGTCGTCGATCACCTCGACCGTGAGCGCGAGATCGGTGCGCGTCAGCGACACGTCCACCCGCTGCACAGGCCCGGCGTGGCGGCGCACGTTGGTGAGTGCCTCCTGCACGATGCGGTAGGCGCTCAGCTCGACGCCGGCCGGCAGGCCGCTCAGGTCGCCCACGGTGTGCACGACGACCGGCAGGTCGGGGGCCGACTCGACGATGCGCGTCACCTGGGCGAGCGACGGTTGCGGTTCGAGTTCGCCGCCGCCCGTCTCGTCGCGCAGCACGCCGAGGATGCGGCGCATCTCGGTCATCGCCGTTCGACCGGTCTCCTCCACCGTCAGCAGCGCCTCCTCGGCCCGAGCCGGGTCCTTCGCCATCTGCCGACGAGCCGCGGCGGTCTGGATGATCATCAGGCTGACGCTGTGTGCCACCACGTCGTGCAGCTCGCGGGCGATGCGGGCCCGTTCCTCCTGCACGTGCTGCGACGATCGCAGCGCCTGCTCGCGCTCCACGCGCTCGGCGCGCTCGGCCAGCTCGGCCACGTGCAGCCGGCGGCGGCGCATGTTGTCGCCGAGGATCAGCGCACCGAGGAACATCACCGGCGTGGAGATGATCGCCTGCCACGGGGCGTCGCCGCGCACCACGCCCCAGATGATGAACGCCATCAGGATCGGCAGCAGCACCGTCGCCAGGCGGCGCAGCGTCGCACCGCCGCGCTGTGAGCCGACGGTGTAGAGCGCGATCAACACGCCCGACCAGCCCGGGCCGGCCATGTTCATCGCCTCCACCAGGCCCTGGAAGACCAGCACCACCAACAGCACCGGCACGGGCCAGCGACGACGGAAGGCGATCGGGGCAGTGGCTCCCACCGTCAGCAGGGCTCCGAGCAGCGACGGGTCGCGCACGCTCTCCGAGTGCTCGGTGAACTGGAACGTGAGCGAGATCGCGACGATGAGCGCGGCGAACAGGCCATCGGCCGCCGCGGGGTGCGACCGCAGCCACTGCATCGGACGCGACGCGAACATCGCCGAGCACGCTAACCGGACCGGTTCGAATCGTCGTCCGACCAGGGGTGGATGTCGCGTACGCTCCCAGGTTGATGGGGTGCGCGAACTGCGGCGTCGTCGTCCCGGTCGGGGCGAGGTTCTGTCCGAACTGCGGCGCGCCCCAGGCCACCGTGGCCTCGCAGGCCGAGGAGCGGCGCATCGTCACCGTCCTGTTCGGCGACCTGGTGGGCTTCACGTCCCTCGCCGAGCACCGCGACCCCGAGCAGGTGAAGCGCCTGGTGGACGGGTGCTTCGAGCGGATGGTCGACGTGGTCGTCGAGTTCGGCGGCCGGGTGGACAAGATCCTCGGCGACGGGATGCTGGTGCTGTTCGGTGCCCCCGTGGCCCACGAGGACGACCCCGAGCGTGCCGTCCGCGCTGCGCTGCGCATGCACGAAGTACTCGAGGCGCACGTCAACTCCTCCGGCCTCGCCACCGGCGACCAACTGCGCATGCGTGTCGGCATCAACACCGGCGAAGTGCTGGTGGGCACGCTGGCCGGCACCGACTACACGGCGATGGGTGACGTGGTGAACCTGGCCTCGCGTCTGCAGGCTGCCGCGCCGCCCGGTGGCGTGGTGGTGGGCGAGACCACGCATGCGCTCACCGCACACTCGGTGCGGTACGAACCACTCGGCGAGCTGCAGGCGCGCGGCCGCGAGCAGACCTTGCACACGTGGCTGGCGATCGAGGCCACGGCACCGCCCGGCGCCCGTCGCCGGCGCCGCGACATCCACTTCGTCGGCCGCGACGACGAGCTGGCGATCGCCCAGGCGTCGCTCGACCTCAGCGCCCGCCACGGCCGCGGCATGGTGCTGCACGTCGGCGGCGACAACGGAGTCGGCAAGAGCCGCCTGGTGGACGAAGCGCTCAGCAGACTCACACGCGCGCAGCCCGACGTCGCGGTGCTCGAGGGCGCGTGCGTGCCGTATGGCGAGTCGAACGTGTGGTGGCCGCTGGCGCACGCGCTCACCGACCATCTCGACCTCGACACCGTGGGCACGGCTGCGGAGGTGCGCGCCGTCGCGGCCCGCAAGGCCGCCGAGATGTTCCCCGGGATCGCAACGACGGAACTCGACCACCTCGTCGACGTGTTCAGCCACCTGCTCGGTCACCC
>JBMOGW010000302.1:0-3630 GCA_049318165.1 Ilumatobacteraceae bacterium | reverse complement strand
TTCGTCGCCCAGGCGCGTGCCGCCGGCATGCCGGTGTTCGACCGCGTGCTGGAGACCGACTTCGACCGGCCTCGCGGTGCGCCCGTCGACTACCGCTCGAAGCTGCTCGACGGCGTGCAGGGCCTCACCTACTGCGCGTTCCACCCGTGCCGCCCCGGCCCTGGCGAGGTGGAGGTGATCGAGCCCCACGCACACCACGTGCGCGTCGACGAGTACGAGCTGTTCGGCGAACCCGCGTGGGCCGAATGGCTGCAGCAGCAGGCGTTCACCGTCGCCGGCATGCGCGAGCTGCGCGACGAGATGCGAGCCGCCGCGAACTGAACGCGGCGAGGCGCGCGCAGCAGGCGCCCTCGAACGGCGAACGTCAGGGCAAGTCGTCGAGCAAGGCGAACGTGGCGGCCGCAGCGGCGGCGACGTCCGACGCCAAGGGTGGCTGCACGATCGACAGGTGCGTACCGTCGACGACGAACGTGGTGCGGTTCGGTTGATCGTCCCAACCCAGACGGCCGGCCGACTCGACCGTGCCCACCACCAACATCGGCCCCTGCACCAGGCCCGGCTGATGATGCCGCTCGTGCAGCGCCGTGCGCTGGAACATCTGGTGGTACCGCTTCGCCGTCCCCGGACGGGACAACACGCTGCGCACACCGTGGTACTGCCGGTACAACGCCAGGTAGGCGCGGGACTGGCTGCGCCGTGTGGTGGGCACACCGGGTTGGGCACGTCGCTCCTGCGCCGTGTCGATGATGACCACCGCCGCACGCTGACCGTCGGCCTCGAGGAGGCGCGCCATCTCGTGCGCCACCAGACCGCCGTACGAATGACCCATCAACCGGTACGGGCCCTCCGGCTGGCGACGGCGCAGATCGGCGACGCACCGCTTCGCCTGCGCACCGGCGCCACGGTCCCGCGCCCACCGCTGATGCAGCCCGAGCTGCTCGTAGATGATCACCGGCTGATCCGGGCCGAAGGCCGACGCGAGCGGGTGGTACTGCACGGCCGGGCCACCACCGCCGGCGATCAACGCGATCGGCGGGTGATGACCCTCGGGGTGCACCACGACGGTGGGCGAGCGCGTGCCCTTCGACGCCTGGCGCATTCGAGCTGCCAACAAGCGCGGCGTCGGCGCGGCGATCAGGTCGTTCGGCTCCAGTTCGGCGCCGTGCACGGACCGCAGCGACTCGATCAGCTCGATCGCACCCAGCGAGTCGCAGCCCATGTCCCACAGGTCGTCGTCCGCACCGAGGTCGGGGATGTCGAGCAGCGACGCGGCCAACCCGCTGATGCCGGCGACCAACGAGTCGTGCTCGTCACCGTGCGTCGTGGTGCGCCAGGGATGCACCTCCATCCGCCGCAGCGCGCCGCGGTCCACCTTGCCGCGGTCGGTGAGCGGCATCGGGTCGTGCCGCATCAGCACCGCCGGCACCAGGTGCGCCGGCAGATCGCGACGGAGCACCGCACGCACCGACTCGGGCGTCGGCTGCGGTATCACCTCCGGGTCCACCTCGAGGTGCGCGACGAACTGCGACCGACCGTTGGGCAGGTGCCGCGGCAACAGCACCGCATGCGAGATGCCCGGCACGGCACGCAGCACCTGCTGCGCCTCGGCAGGCTCGACCAACCGACCGTTGATCTTGACCATGTCGTCGATGCGGCCGCTGAGGTGCACGATGCCCTGGTCGTCGAGGCGCACCAGATCGCCCGTGCGCCAGAACCGCACGCCGTGCTCGTCCATGCCGAAACGCTGGGCGGTCATCACCGGGTCGTTCCAGTAGCCGTCGATCACCTCACGCACCAGCACCACCTCGCGCAACGTGTCGCTGCCCTCCACCGGGTCGAAACGCACCCGGGAGCCATCGATCGGCGTACCGAGCGGCACCGGGCCCTCACCCAACGGCATGTCGGCCGTGATCGTGTTGTGGATCACCGCACCACCCAGCGATTCCGACGCCCCGTAGGCGATGCGCACGAACACCTCGTCCGCGGCGAGCCGCCGAATGAGATCGACCTCGTGCCAGTCCATCAGCTCGCCGAAGCCGGCAACCCAGCGCAGACCCTTCAGCCGGCGCCGCCCGTCGAGCGCGGCCGCCATCGAATGCACCAGCGACGGCGTGATGAGCAGCATGTCCATACCGTCGCGGTCGATGCGGTCGGCCACCTCGTCGAAGGTCATGCGCGACAGGTCCAGCAGTGTCGCAGCCACACCCGTGGCGGGCCCGATGATGCAGGACCCGAACCCGGCGACGAAGTGCATCGGCGAGAACGTCGCCAGGTGCGTCCCGCCGAGTTCCAGCGGACCTTGACGGTTGCGGAACAACAGGTCCTGCTGCGCCACCGTGCGCATCACACCCTTCGGCTCACCCGTCGAGCCCGACGTGAAGAACAACACCGCCGGTGAATCCGGATGACACGCCACGGGATCGAACCGCTGCAGCACCGGATGGCGCACGTCGAGCACCGGTCGGCCCTCGATCGGACCGTGCACCGTGCCCGTCGGGTCGATCAGGTTGCACTCGCCCAGACGGCCGAGGATCATCCGCAGGCGGGCGGCGGGCTCCGCGGCGTCGAGCGGCACCATGCAGCGGCCGGCCCACAACACCGCGATGCACGCCATCACCGATTCGACGGAACGGTCGGCGAACACCACGACCGGGTGCTGATCCAGTTCGGCCAACCGTGCCGCCATGCCACCGACGAACTGCTCGAGCTCCCCGTAGGTCACGGTGCGGCGCGGGTCGCCGAGGGCGACGTCATCGGGTCGTTCGCGGCACACGTCCACGAACGCCCGCATCATCTGCTGCGGGGCGAGGGTGACCGAAGGGTCAGGTGGCTCGATCACGGCCGATGACCAACAACAGGTCCGCGGCGTCGTCGGCGGGGCTGACGGCGGTGGATGGCAACGGGGCGACGGCGATGCCGGTGAGGCCCATCTGCGACACGAAGTCCTGCGCCTCGCGGTCGAACCCGGGGCGCACGTACAGCACGCTCGTATCGCTGCGCTGCACCGCGGTCACCGGCGCTGCGTTGGTGAATCCGGTGCCGGCCGACAGATCCGCGAAGGCGCGGCCGACGTTGGCTCTGCCCGACGCATTGGCCACCACGACACGCACCTGATCGGGCGCCACCTGAGGAAGCGGGCCCTCGGAGGACGATTCCGTGGAGGTCTCGGTCGGCGGATCGGTGACGACCGGCAGCGGGGCGACCGTCGTCTCGGTGCCGACGATCGTGGTGGTGGTGGTCGACGTCGTGGTGGTGATCGATGGCGGCACGGCAGCCCGGCTGGGAACACCGGCGACGGCGAGGCCGATCAACAGTCCGAGCGGCACGGCCAGCAGGGTGGCGGACACGCGCTTCACGACGGCTCTCCGCTCGTGGTGTCGGCCGCATCAGCGGGAGTGGGCGCGGAAGCAGCCTCGGCCGCGGGTATCGCCACGTCGAGCGGCAGTACATCCGCCGGCGCGCCGTGGGCGGCGTGCCCGTTGCCGGACGACCCGTTGCCATTCGAACCGTTGCCGCCCGACCCGTTGCCGCCCGACCCGTTGCCAAGGGCCAGGCCCGTCAGCGGCGCCGTGGACTCGGCGATGGCCGCGTCCAACTCGGCGACGCGATCCACCTTCGGCTTCACCGGCG
>JBMOGW010000301.1:0-3648 GCA_049318165.1 Ilumatobacteraceae bacterium | reverse complement strand
TCGGTGGTCGAGGTGTCGGGGTTCGCTGCGTTCAACAGCGCCAGCGCCTGTGCCACCAGATCGCGAGCCTGAGCCACCTTGTCGGCATACGTGCCCAGATCGCCGGCGCGCAATGCGACGTCCGCCTGGTCGAACAGCTGCTGCGCCTCATCGAGCAACTGCTGCGCCGTCTGGTCCTGCGTCGGCGGCTTGCCCGGGTCGACCGGACCGTCCGGTGTGGTGCCGGACACGTCACCGATCTCTGCGTCGAAGCCGGGGAAGAGCTGATTCAGCGACGACGCGATGTCGGTGCCGATGGCCACCTTGCCGTCGTAGTAGGCCACCATGCGGCGCAGCAGCGGCTGCCCGGCGGTGTCGCTCTCGACGTACAGCGGTGCGATCCAGACCACGCCACCGGCGACCGGGATCATCTGCAGGTCGCCGAACGCGACGGCCGAACCCTGCTGGCCGAGCAAGGTGATCGTCTCGCTCACCTGCGGGTCGGTCGCCATCGCGGCGCCGATGGTGTTCGGGCCGTCCGGCAGCGCCGACGCCGGGAGCTCCCACGCCACCAGCTTTCCGTAGGTCGCCGGGTCGCTGCTCGCCGTCATGTAGGCGATCAGCTCCTTGCGCTGGTCGGTCGTGCTGAACGGCTGGAACGGCCGGTACAACTCGAACGTCGCGTTCTCCTCACCCGACGGGTGGAACATCGTGTAGTACGGCACGAAGCGGGCCGCATCGCTCTCGCCCGCGAAGTCGTTCGGCGCACCGGTGGCCGTGGTGGTGAGCGTGCCGCCCGCCACCCCGCTGCCACCCGGTTCCGCGGTGGCGGCAAGGGCCACCGACCATGCGCCGCGACGATCGAAGAAGTCGTTCGCGTCGAGCCGATACTTCGAGTAGGCGGCGGTCTGCACCCGGAACAGCTCCTCCGGGTACCGGAGGTGTTCCTTCAGTCCGGCGGGCATCTTCGCCATCGGCGTGAAGAGGTCGGGGAACGCCGAGCGCCACACCTGCAACACGGGGTCGGTGTCGTCCACCGCGTACAGCGTGACCGTGCCGTCGTATGCGTCGACGACGGCCTTCACGCTGTTGCGCACGTAGTTGAACGTGTGGTCGAGGCCACTCCCCGGGATCACCTGCGTCTGGTCGGCGAACTGGCCGTAGGGGTAGCGCGAGCTGGTGGTGTAGGCGTCGACCACCCACATCACTCGGCCGTCGAGCACCACCGGGTACGGGTCACCGTCGTACGAGAGGAATGGCGCCGCCTTCTGTGCGCGTTCGCGAACGTTGCGGACGGAGACGAACCGTGACTGGTCGCCGATGGCGCTGGAGCCGACGAGGTTGTAGTCGAACTCGGCGAGCGCGAACGCAAGGCGACGAAGGCCGGAGTTCAACTGCACGCCGGCGACGCCGCTGTAGGGCTTGGAGTCCTCGAAGCCCTCGCAGGGCTGCTCGGGCACGGACGTGCTGACCACCGAGTAGCCGTCGAGTGTCGGACTGAAGTACAGCTGCGGCTTGGTGACGTCGACGACGTCGTCGCGGTACACGGGCTTGCCGTCGCTCTGGATCTGTGCAGCGAGGGCCATCGCCAGACCACAGCCGTGCGTGTTGATCAGGTGCGTGCCCTGCCACGACTTGTTGCCCACCTGCGACAGGTCGAGCTCGCGTGCACCGACGATGACCTGCTGCGCCCGACCGTCGACCACGTAGCGGTCGGGGTCGAGGTCGGCGATGGTGCTCCCGGGGCGTCCCTCGTCCGTGCGGAACCGCGTCTCCATCTTCTCGTCGGGCTTGATCAACCGCACGTCGCGGAGCGCCGCCACCTGGTTCTCGACCTTGGTGGTGGTGATCGGGTCGAACTTCACCTGCTGCACCTCGACATCGCCGATGCCGAGCGCCTGGCGTGTGGCCTCGATGTTGTGCGCGATGAAGGTGGCTTCCTTGTCCTTCTTGTTCGGGTTCACCACCAACGACTGGATGACGGCCGGGTAGATGACGCCACCGACGAGCGCGACGATGGCCCACAGCGCCGACGCGATCACGGCCGGCCGCCACTTGTCGGTCTTCAACGAACTGAGGTACAAGCCGGCGGTGAACACCGCGATCAGGCCGAGCAACAGCACCGCGGGCAACTGCGCGTTCACCACCGTGTAGTTCGGACCGGTGAAGGATCCACGGTTCGCATTGGTGAGCTCGTAGCGCATCACCCAGTAGTCGGCGGCCTTCAACAGCGCGAGCAGCGCCAGCAGCACCGCAAGGTGGGCCTTGGTGGCGCGACGCACCTTCGGCCGCGGCGGCTGCAGCACGATGCCACCTGACAGCACGTGTGTGGCGAGCACCAGCACGGTGACGAACGCCAACGCCAGGAACATCCAGTCGAGGACGAAGGTCACGAAGGGCAGCTTGAACATGTAGAAGCCGACGTCGTTGCCGAACTGCGCGTCGGCGATGCCGAACGACTTGCTGTTGCGGAACATCAGCCAGTCCTGCCAGCGGGCGACGGCCGGCGCGGCGAACATCAGCGCGAACAGGCCGGCCACGCCGAAGCGGAGGATGCGCAGGCGGCTACCGAAGAACTCGTGGAACCGCTCGACCACCGGGTGCGTGTTCGCCGAGAACGCCGCTGGTGCGAGGCGGTCGGCGATGATCAGGTTGAGGATCGCGAGCACCGCGAAGGTGACGCCGAACATCACGAACAGCGTCGCCTTGGAACCGATCTCGCCCCAGAACACGTCGCCGCGATCCACCGACTCGTACCAGAGGTACTCGGTGTAGAAGCCGGCGAGGAAGCGGGCGGACAGCAACAACCCGACCACCACCACCGCAGCAATGATGATGAACGCCCGACCTCGGTCGCTCACACGGCGCGGTCGGGCAGTGCGGGGGAGGTCAGCAGGGTTCTGCACGCGGCGAAGGCTAGCGAGGAACCCGCTGCAGCATGCAGCGGCATCCCTCGTGTGCGGGGGCGCACACGTGATCCGTGGGGAACGGATCGCCAGCCTGCACGACGCCGGCCAACGCGTTGTCCTCCGCGTCGGGGCAGTCGGGGCCGTTGGGGTCGACCGACCAGCACACCGGGGTGCCCGGGACGAGCGCGACCAGAGCGCCTCGACCGAACGCGACCAGCGCGATGTCGTCGAGGTGCTCGTCGATGCGCTGGTTCTTCCACTCCCGATACACCGCGCGGACGACCGCCACGAGATCGTCGCGGTCGCCTTCGGCGTCGGCCACGGCACGGTCGAGGCGGTCGCGCAGCGGCTGCACGATGGTGCTGCCGACGGCATCGACCGCAGGTGCCAGCGCGTGGCCCTTGGTGATCGACTTGGCGTGATCCTTCTTCGGGCCGTCGTCGATGCTCTCGGCACCGGCGAGTGCCGCAGCGGTGAGTTCGGTGTCGATGGCGTCGGCGTAACGGCGCAACTGCTCGTCACGCGAGGCGAGCAGCACGTCGAGCGTGATGGCCGTCTTCGCGCTGCGCAACGCGTGCAGCACGTCGTTCTGTTCGTCGGCCAGCACGCGCTTCAGCTTGCGGGCTGCGGCCACGATGAGCGGCGTGAGCGCCGCGTCGCGCCGCCCGAAGGCGGTGTCCTCGTACTCGACCACCTCGGCCGGGGCCTCCGGGGTGGACTGGAACACCGAGAGCTCCTCGGTGCTGTCGGGCAGCGGGAT
>JBMOGW010000300.1:0-3658 GCA_049318165.1 Ilumatobacteraceae bacterium | reverse complement strand
ACCACGTCGTGGTGGCCGCACCAGGCGCCGGTCACGATGGCGGTGTGGCTGGGCCAGGTGATGGACGGGAAGTTCACCAGCGAGCCACCCGCCAACACGGCGGCGCGGTCGCGCAGGCGGCGCAGGTTCGGCAGGCCCTCCGGGTCGCGCGCCAGGCGGTCCTCCAGTTCGGTCTGGTGCATGCCGTCCATCAGGAACACGTAGAGACGCTGCGGGCCCGGCGCGTCGCCGTCGAGGATCTCGTGCAGCACCCGGCCGTCCTGCCGGGCGAGCAGCACGTCCGACGACGGCCGGCCCGCGGCATCGACCCCGTCGATGGCCGGGAAGCCGAGCGCCGCGAGGCAGGTGGGCGCGATGTCGACTGAGCGGGCGGCGAGGTCGTGGCGGCCGGAGCGCACGCCCGGGCCACTGAACCACAGTGGCGCGCGGGCCTGGCGCACGTGCAACGCACCGTGGGTGCCGGGCTGATTGCCCGAACACCAGTCGCGCGGCGACACCGCGATGTCGGGTGCGTGCGGCGAGTCGAACAGCTGGGCGGCGCGCTCGTAGCCGAACGGGTAGGTCTGCTGCTCGGGTGCGATGAAGCGCTGGGTCGGATCGTCGGCGGAGAAGCCGGACGCGGTGGCCGCGGCGCGTTCGGCGTCGAGCGTGTTCAGGGCCAGCGGGTCCTGTCGTTCGAGCGGGTTCTCGCCCGCCACGTCGAGCACCTCGAAGTGCAGCGAACCGTCATCGGCCACGCAGCGACGGAAACGCACCATCCCGCGCGCGGACCACACCTCGTAGGCGCCGGTGTCACGGTCGTCGCCGCGCCAGGTGAGCAGCAGGTCCACCTGCGGGCCCACCACCGGGTCGGTCAGCAGGGCGACGATGGCCCGGTCGCCCGACTCGTTCTGATGCGGGTCGAGGCCCTGCCCCGCCAGCCGTTCCGGTCCGTGCACTCGCATCGCGGGCACAGTACCGCCCGTTCGCAGGGCGGTCATCAGCCTGCCGTCACGCCAGCAGGTGGACCGACGAGTGCCAGCCCTCGAGCATCAACGTGGTGGCGTCGGGTACCGGCGCGGCGCCGCTCACCAGCAACGTCGATCCGACGCGCATGCCGTCGGGCAGCGGGTACTCGTGGGTCTCGGTGCCCATGTGCAGCACCACCAGCGCCGTCACGTCGCCGAGCGTGCGCGTGTACGCGAACACGTGCTCGTGGTCCGGGTCGATGTCGCGGAACGTGCCGTGCACCAGCACCGGGTGGGTACGGCGCAGTTCGATCAGCCGGCGGTGGTGATGGAACACCGACTCGGGGTCGGCCACCTGCGCAGCGGCGTTGATCTCCACGTGGTTCGGGTTCACTGCCAACCACGGCGTGCCGGTGGTGAAGCCGCCGTGCGCGTCGGCGGTCCACTGCACGGGCGTGCGCGAGTGATCGCGGCTGGTGTGGGCGAGGTGTTCGAGCAGTTCCGCTGCCGGCACCTTGCCGGTCTCCACCAGGGTGCGCCACAGACCGCGCACCTCCACGTCGTCGTATTGGGCGATCGACGTGAACGGGTAGTTGGTCATGCCCAACTCGTCGCCTTGATAGATGAACGGCGTCGCCCGTTGCGTGAGCACGAACGTGGCCATCGCCTTGGCCGAGCGCTCGCGCCATTCGGGCCGGTCGTCACCGAACTGCGACACCACCCGCGGGTTGTCGTGGTTGCCGAGGAAGCTGGTGTTCCAGCCGTGCTCGCCCGCCACGGCGTCGAGCTCGGCGACGATCTGCTTGAAGCGCGGCCAGGTGAACGGCACGTGCCGCCAGTGCGGGTGCCCGAGGCGCACGAGGTCGAACTGGAAGATCATCGACAGCTCGCGTCGGTCGGGGTCGGTGAACTTCGGGATCTCGCTCGCCTCCACGCCGAACGCCTCGCCGACGGTCATCGGGTCGCCGTACGGCGCCAACGCCTCGCGGTGCATCTCCTGCAGGAACTCGTGCAGGCGCGGTCCGTTGGCGTACACGTACTGCGGACGCATCCGCTCGTCGCCCACCAGATCGGGCAGCCCGGGCTGCTTGGAGATGAACGGGATGACGTCCATGCGGAAGCCGGCCACGCCCTTGTCCAGCCAGAAGCGCATCAGGTCGTACACCTCGCGGCGCACCGGCTCGTGCTCCCAGTTCAGGTCCGGCTGCTTCACCGCGAAGTAGTGCAGGTAGTACTGCCCGGTGGTCTCGTCCAGCTCCCACGCCGAGCCGCTGAAGAACGACGGATAGTTGTTCGGCGGCATCGGTCGGCCCTGGTCGTCGGTGCGTCCGTCTCGCCAGACGTAGTAGTCGCGGTGCGGGTCGTCGACCGACGACCGGCTGCGCGCGAACCACTCGTGCTCGTCGCTGCTGTGGTTCACGACGAGGTCGATGATCAGCTCGATGCCGCGTTCCTTCATCGCCGCGAGCATCCGGTCGAAGTCGTCCATCGTCCCGAACTCGGTCATCACGCGGCGGTAGTCGCGGATGTCGTAGCCGTTGTCGGCGTTGGGGCTGTCGAAGTGCGGGCTGAGCCAGACGACGTCGACGCCGAGCTGCTGCAGGTGGTCGAGTCGTGACGTGATGCCGTTCAGGTCACCGATGCCGTCGCCGTTCGAGTCCATGAACGAACGCGGGTAGATCTGGTAGACGACGACGTCCTTCCACCAACCGGAGGGCCAGGACGGGGCAGAGGCGTGCATGCCCCTAGTCTGCGCCGACGGACACCACCGGGATGCGCAACCGCGTCGGGTTCGGGTTGCGGGCACCGGCCTCGCGGGCACGCAGCTCCACCCAGCGCTGCTCGACGCGCTGGCGGTGCTGGTCGAGCGGCAGGTCCTCGAGCATCGCGTGCTGGGCGCGGCTCAGGCCGGCCTCACGGCGCTTCAGGTCGAGCAGGTCGTGCAGGCTGAGGTGCAGCTCGCGGTAGATCTCGGTCGGGTACGTGCCGTGGAACATCATCAGCAGGTCGCCGGAGGTGTTCCAGTTGGCGGCCTCGTCGAGCTCGAGCTTCACCATCTCGTGGAAGCGCGTGCCGGGCAGCGGGTAGCTGACGCTGACGCCGATGTCGTCGGGCAGCAGTTCGGTGATCATCGCCACGGTGGCTTCGATGTCGGCCCAGGTCTCACCCGGGTAGCCGAACTGGATGAAGAAGCAGGCGCGGATGTCGTGCTCGCCCAGGCGGCGGCGAGCCGTGTGGATCTGCTCGACCGTGATCTCCTTGTCCATCGCATCGAGGATGCGCTGGCTGCCGCTCTCGCAGCCGAGCCACACCTCGTGGCAGCCGGAGCGGGCGAGGGCGTCGACGGCCTGCTCGTTCATCAGGTCGACGCGGCTCTGCATGGTGAACGGAATGTGCGTGCCGGCTTCGTTCAGCCGGTCGGCGAAGGCGGCGAGCCAGTCGCTGCGCAGGCCGAAGATGTCGTCGGCGAACCACAGGTGGTCGGGCGAGTAGTGCTCGGCGAGGTGCAGCACTTCCTCGGCGACCTCGGCGGCAGAGCGCATCGCGTAGCGCTGACCCCAGATCGGCTTGGCGCACCAGTTGCAGTTGTAGGGGCAGCCGCGGGTGGAGACGATGTTGAGCGAGAAACGGTCGTGTGCGGACAGCCACGCCTGGCGGTAGGCCTCGATGTCGACGAGGTCGCGGGCGGGATGGCCGAACACGTCGGGGTG
>JBMOGW010000299.1:0-3660 GCA_049318165.1 Ilumatobacteraceae bacterium | reverse complement strand
GTGCAGGGCGGTCTCGCCGTCCTTGCGCACCCAGTCGAGGATCTGCTCGTCGGTCTCCACCTCGGGGCCTGGCGAGATCTCCCCGCCGTTGTAGCGGTCCATGCCCGGCTGCGACAGGATGCGGCGTGCCGTGCGGATGGCTTCCACCCACTCGCGGCGGTCCTGGTCGGTGCTCAGGTAGTTGAACCGCAGCGCGGGCTTCACCTTCGGATCCTTGCTGGTGATGCGCACCGAACCCTCGGCGTCGGAGTACATCGGGCCGATGTGCACCTGGTAGCCGTGACCGCCCGCCGGTGCGGTGCCGTCGTAGCGGACCGCGATCGGCAGGAAGTGGAACATCAGGTTCGGGTAGGCGACGTCGTCGTTGCTGCGTGCGAAGCCGCCGGACTCGAAGTGGTTGCTCGAACCCGGGCCCTTGCGGAACAACCACTGGAAGCCGATCCACGGGCGGCGCCACAGCTGCAGGCTCGGTTGCAGGGACACGGGCTCCTTGCACATGTGCTGCACGTACACCTCGAGGTGGTCCTGCATGTGCTCGCCGACCGCCGGGTTGTGGTGCACCACCGGGATGCCGAGCGGCTCGAGGAGGGCCGTGTCGCCCACGCCGCTGAGCTGCAGCAGTTGCGGGGTGTTGAACGCGCCGCCGCACAGCACGACTTCCTTGGCCATCGCGGTGAGCAGCTTGCCGCGCACCTCGTACTGCACGCCCTGTGCGACGTTGCCGTCGAAGATCACCTTGTGCACCATGGCGCGGGTCTTCACCGTGAGGTTCTTGCGGCCCTTCACCGGGGTGAGGTACGCCTGCGAGGCGCTCAGCCTGCGGCCGCGGTACACGTTGCGGTCGAAGCGGGCGAACCCCTCCTGCTGGTAGCCGTTCACGTCGTCGGTGAGCGGGAAGCCGGCCTGCTGGCAGGCATCGAGAAACGCGCCGATCAGCGGGTTCTGCGACGGGCCACGCTCGAGCTTGAGCGGACCGGCGCCACCGCGCCACTCGTCCGGGCCGGCGAGGCACGTCTCCATCCGCTTGAAGTACGGCAGGCAGTGGGCGTAATCCCACGTCTCCATGCCCTTCTCCGCTGCCCAGCGCTCGTAGTCCAACGGGTTGCCGCGCTGGAAGATCATGCCGTTGATGCTGCTCGACCCGCCGAGCACCTTGCCGCGGGCGTGATACACGCGGCGGCCGTTCATGAACGGCTCGGGCTCGCTCTCGTACTTCCAGTCGTAGAACCGGCTGCCGATCGGGAACATCAGCGCCGCGGGCATGTGGATGAAGACGTCCCACTTGTAGTCGGGGCGACCGGCCTCCAGCACGAGCACCTTGTTCGCCGGGTCGGCGCTCAGCCGGTTGGCCAATGCCGAGCCGGCCGAACCGCCGCCCACGATGATGTAGTCGTAACGCTCCACGTGCGTCGTCTCTCCGTTTCCTGGATCTCAGTCGATGCGGATCTTGCCGGCGGTGTCGCGCACCAGCTCGCCGAGTTCGTCGGTGTCGCGGTCGCCGGGGAACCTCGTTGCGGGACCGTACACGTGCAGCGCAGCGATCACCTTGCCCGTGTCGTTGCGCACAGCGGCGGCGACGGAGTTCAGGCCGTCGGCGAACTCCTCGAATGCCCATGCGTACTGCCGCTCGTGCACCAACTGCAGCCGGGTGTGCAGCGCAGCAGCGGCGGTGATGGTGTTGGCGGCGAAGCTGGGCAGGGGACCGGCGAGCACCTGGTCGAGCACGTCGGGCTCGTCGGCGAGCACGACGTGACCGCTCGGTACGGCGTGCATCGGGATGCGGTGGCCGGTCCAGTCACGCACCTGCAGTTCGCTGTCGGGCGTCAACTGGTCGAGGTACAGCATCTCGGTGCCGTCGGGAATCGACAGCCCGGCGGCCTCGCCGGTGAGCCGGTTCAGCTCGGCGAGGTGGGGACGGGCGACCGACACCAGCGAACGGCCGGGGCGCGCCGCCGAGCCGAGCTCGAGCATCGCCCAGCCGATGCGGTAGTCACCGCCCGCCGACACCTGTTCGACGGCGCCCAACTCCTCCAGCGTCGAGAGCAGGCGTGACACCGTGCTCTTCGGCAGGTGCACACGGTCGGCGATCTCGGTGACTCCTGCCGGGCCTGCGGTGAGCGAGCGCAGCACTGCGAAGGCACGATCGATGGACTGGACCGTCGTCATCGCGGTCCATCATACGGGATCGGTTCCGCAGACCGGAACGGAGCGCGGATCGAGATCAGGAGGGCCCGACCTCGGCATAGCGGGTGAGCACGGCGAACAGTTCGTCGTCGACCTCCACGCCGCGCTGTTCGGCGTCCGAGCGGGCCGCCACTCGGCGGTCTCCGGGAAGGCGCACGCCCGGCTCGGCGGCGAGGGCACGGAACTCGTGCTCGAAACGCGCCACGACGTCGCCGCCCGCCGCCACCTGCGGATCGATGGCGAGCACCACCTGGCCCACGTCGGGTGGGCCGCCAGCCGTGCCGCCGAAGCTGCCGGCCTCGTGCGAGAACTTCGAGCCGGCGACGCCACCGCCGAGCACGTCGACCAGCAGTGCGAGCGCCGAGCCCTTGTGACCGCCCGAAGGGGCCATCGACCCGGCGAGCGCGGCGTGCGGGTCGGTGGTGGGGTTGCCGTCGGCATCGAGCGCCCAACCGAGCGGGATGGCCTCACCGCGCTGGGCGGCAGCGTTGACCGCCACCCACGCGACGGCCGACGACGACAGGTCGGCGACGACGGGTGGGCCGTCGAGGCGGGGTGCCGCCCAGGCGATCGGGTTGGTGCCGAAGAACGGGCGCACGCCGCCGTGCGGCGCCATCAGCGCGGACGAGTTGGCGAACATCAACGCCACCAGGCCCTGGCGCGCCAGGCGGTCGACGAACCAGCCGAGCACGCCGGCGGAGTACGAGTGCTGCAGCACCAACAGGCCGATGCCGTTGGCGCGCGTGGCCTCCACGAGCGGCGCCTCGCCGGCCTCGTACGCGGGGTGGCAGAAGCCGAGGTGCGCGTCGACCACCACGGTGCCGGGTCGCGGGCGGCTGACAGTGGGCACGGCGTGGCCGTCCACCTTCCCGCACGCGACGTGGTCGCAGTACGTCGGCAGGTACGACAGGCCGACGGTGCGGATGCCCTCCGCCTCCGCGTCGCGGATGCTGCGCGCCGTCGCGTCGGACTGCAGCGCCGAGGCGCCCGCCGTCGTCAGCATGCGGCGGCTGACGTCCTCGACCTCGTCGAGCGTCAGCCAGTGGCTCATGCCGGGAAGGCGCCCAGCATCTTCGCCGCCGAGAGCGTGTTCTCGAGCAGGCAGGCGATGGTCATCGGGCCCGTGCCACGCGGCATCGGGGTGATGGCGCCGGCGATGGCCTGGACGGCGTCGAAGTCCACGTCGCCGACGATGCCGGCCTCCGTGCGCGACACACCGACGTCGATGACGGCGGCACCCGGCTTCACGTGCGCGGCGGTGATCATCCGTGCCTGGCCGGCACAGGCGACGATGATGTCGCTCTGGCGGCAGACGTCGATCATGTCGTCGGCGGACGTGCGCGAGTGGGCGAGCGTGACGGTGCAGTCGACGCCCTTGCGACCGAGCAGCAGCACCTGCGGCAGACCGGTGAGGGTGGAACGGCCGATGACCGTGGCCCGCTTGCCCTTGGTCTCGACGCCGTACCGCTCGAGCAG
>JBMOGW010000298.1:0-3745 GCA_049318165.1 Ilumatobacteraceae bacterium | reverse complement strand
CGCGACAAGAACTTCTACAACACGATCTGCCAGAAGTACGGCTACGTGAAGGAAGCGATCGACATCCAGGACCTGTACCTCGAGGGCAAGAAGGACGAGGCCGCGGCCGCCGTGCCGACGCAGCTGCTCGAGAACACGAACCTCGTCGGCTCGAAGGGCTACGTCAAGGAGCGTCTCGCCGCCTACAAGGAGGCCGGCGTCACGATCCTGTCGGTGAACCCGGTCGGTGGCGACCCGGTGAAGCAGATCGAGACGCTGCGCGAGCTGCTCGACTGAACTGTGCCCGGTCGATCGGGCCGTTCACGGCTCGAGCGACCACAACCTGACGGGTTCGGCGAACCCCTTCAACTGACGACGGCCCGCGGCTTCGAACCGCGGGCCGTCGACACGTCCCACGACCGCCTCGTTGACGAGGATCTCGCCGGGCACCGCGACGTCGACGATGCGCGCGGCCAGGTTCACCGTCTCGCCGTAGACGTCGCCGCCCGAGGCGATCACGGGGCCGTGCGCCAGGCCGGCGCGTCCGCCGCCGGCCAGTCGGTCGGCGTGACGCACCAGGCCGTCGGCGATCGCGCACGCCTCGCCGGACTCCACCGCGGTGAACATCACTTCGTCGCCGATGAGCTTGATCAGGCGCCCACCGTGCTCGGCGACCAGGTCGATGCTCGCCGCCTCGAACGCCATCACCAGGTCGAGCAACTCGTGCGGCTCCATTGCCGCGGAGCGCGACGTGAAGCCGTTCAGGTCGACGAAACCGACGGTGAGCGGCACGGTGGCGTAACCGCTGGAACCGACGAGGGCGCGGCGCACGTCCTGGGTCGATCGTTCGAGGTGGACGCGGAAGATCGGGTCGAAGATGGAGGTGGCCTGGCGCGCCAGTTCCACCCCGAAGAGGTTGGCCTTCGCCACGTCCAGCCGACCACCTCCTTCGCCCGAGTAGATCGGCGCCTCCACGTCGCGCAGGAACATCTCGCTCGCCGCCTCGGCGATGCGCCGCATCGAGGTGCCCACCACGCGTGAGAAGTGGGTCAGCTCCTCCTCGCTGAACAGGGCGCGGGCTTCGGCGAAGATCCGGAACATCGGGAGGTCGCCCTCGGTGATGTACGACCTGCCGTCGACGTGCGGCGTGCCGATGGCTCGCTGCAGGGAAGCGAGATCGTCGATCGGGATGCCGACGGCCACCGACGCCTCGTCCAGCGTCATGCGAGCGCCCGGCCGCAGTGCTCGGTCGCCGACGACCGAGGTCAGCTGGTCGGCCGCGGCGGCAGCGACGATGTCGTCGTCGCTGATCCCCTGGGCCGAGATCCACTCCAGCAACTCCAGCCGCCCGGCCGCATCGGGGTCAGCCGGGTCGAGCACTCCCAGCTGCTGCCACTTCGATCCGCTCATGCGCGGCACGGTAGTTCGCTAGCGTCCGCCGCCATGCCCAACATTCTCATCACCGGCTGCAGCACCGGATTCGGCGAACTCGCCGCGCTCACCTTCGCCGACCGAGGCCACACGGTGGTGGCCACGATGCGCACGCCCGGTAAGTCGGCGGCACTGAACGATCGGCCCGAGATCATCCAGCTCGCGCTCGACGTGACCAGCACGTCGAGCGTCGACGCAGCGGTCGCCGAAGCCGTCGAGCGCGTCGGCGGGCTGGACGTGGTGGTGAACAACGCGGGCGTGGAGACGTTCGGGGCGGTGCACCTGTTCAGCGACGAAGAGGTGACGGCGCAGTTCGACACCAACGTCACCGGCGTCGTCCGGGTCGTCCGGGCGACGGTGCCGCACCTGCTGCAGCGCGGTGGCGGCGCGATCGTCAACGTCGGTTCCGTGGCGGGCCGTGTCGGCACGCCGTACGGCGGCATGTACGCCGCGACGAAGCATGCGGTCGAGGCGCTGACCGAGGCGATGCACTTCGAGCTGTCGCACCTGGGCATCCGGGTGTGCGTGGTCGAGCCGGGGCAGTTCCCCACACAGCTCGCCGCGAACGGCGTCGTCGCCGCCGGCATGCGCGAGGGCAGCCCCGAGTACACGCGGTGGCAGGCCTATCGGGTGGCGCAGAAGTCGTTGGTGAGTGGTGAGGTGGCCGATCCGCAGGCCGTCGCCGACGCCATCTACACCGCGGCCACCGAGCGTCCTGGGGTGTTGCGTCACCCCGTGGGCGGCGACGCCGAACTCGTGGTGGGTGCGAAGGCCGCGTTGTCGTTCGAGGATTTCGAGGCCGCGATGCGCAACGTCCTCAACTGGCACGACTGACCGCGGGCCGACCTCGGGCCGGACGTGCACCCACATGGGGCACGTGCACTACGTTGTACCGCGATCCGAGGTGAGGGACCTGACGTGGAGGGGGAGGGCACGAACCGCGTGGTGTTGCTCGACGTGAATGACGTGACGGTGCGCTTCGGTGGCATCGTCGCGCTGGACCGACTGAGTTTCGCGATCGAGGAGGGGCACATCTGTGGCCTCATCGGTCCGAACGGTGCCGGCAAGACCACGATGTTCAACGTGGTCAGCCGCATCTATCAGCCGACCGGCGGTTCGGTGCTCTACCGCGGCCAGGAGCTGCTCGAGGTGCCGGCGCACGGCATCGCCCGCCTCGGCATCGCGCGCACGTTCCAGAACCTTGCCCTGTTCCCCACGATGACGTTGCTCGAGAACGTGATGGTGGGCGCGCACAGCCAGGGGAAGATCGGCTTCGGTCGAGCGATCTTCCGCATCGGCGCGGCCAAGGACAACAACCGCACCCGCGACTTCGCCGGCGACCTGTTGCAGCAGCTCGGGCTCGGTCCGCTCGCGTTCCGACCTGCGGCCGGTCTGCCGTTCGGCACGTTGAAGCGACTGGAGATCGCACGAGCGCTGGCCGCACGCCCCAGCTTCCTGCTGATGGACGAACCGGCCAGCGGCCTGGCCCACGGTGAGGTGGACGAGCTCGGTCACACCATCCAGTCGATCCGCGAGCAGTTCGGTCTGACGGTGCTGCTCGTCGAGCACCACATGAGCATGGTGATGAGCATCAGCGACCGCGTCGTCGCGATGGAGTTCGGCCGCAAGATCGCCGAGGGCACCCCTGCCGAGGTGCAGAGCGATCAGCGCGTCATCGAGGCGTACCTGGGGACGTCGGCATGACGTTGCTGCGCACTCAGGGCCTCACCGCCGGATACGGCCAGGTCCGCGTCCTCCACGAACTCGACATCGAGGTCAACATCGGCGAGATCGTCGTGGTGCTCGGCGCCAACGGCGCCGGCAAGACCACCACGATGCGCGCCATCAGCGGCACCATCGGCCGCCAGGGCGCCGTCGAGTTCGAGGGCCACGACATCACCAAGTCGTCGCCCGACGCGATCGTCCGCAAGGGCATCGCACAGGTGCCGCAGGGGCGTGGCACGTTCCCCGAGCTCTCGGTGGAGGACAACCTGCGCGCCGGCGCCATCACCCGCACCGACAAGAAGTCGGTCGCCCGCGACATGGAGCTCTGGTATGGCCAGTTCCCGCGGCTCGACGAGCGCCGCAACCAGCGTGCCGGCAGCCTGAGCGGTGGTGAGCAGCAGATGTTGGCGATCGCTCGCGCGCTGATGAGCCGTCCGAAGCTGCTGCTCTGCGACGAGCCGAGCCTCGGCCTCGCGCCGCTGATCACCCAGGAGCTGTTCGGGGTGATCGAGCGGCTGAACAGGGAAGAGGGGCTGTCGGTGCTGCTCGTCGAGCAGAACGCCAACCTCGCGATGCACATGGCCAGCCGGGTGTACCTGCTCGAGACCGG
>JBMOGW010000297.1:0-3778 GCA_049318165.1 Ilumatobacteraceae bacterium | reverse complement strand
ACACCGCCTGGTACTTCACCGGCTACCCGGTCGGCGGCGAGATGCGCGGCCGGTTCGGCATGGTGTCGTCGCTCGCCGAGCTGGACGACCTGCTCGGCATGCTCGACCCGACCACCGAGATCCTGCCCGGTGGCACGCGCATCCGCCGCGGCCACACGAACGGGCCCATCCGAGTGGCGCTGCCCGACGGCTACCTGACGCGGCTCGACGACGACGTCGTGCCCGACGACGACGCTGTGATGGCGTTGTCCGGCGGATGAGGCTCGTCCTCGGCTCGTCGTCGCCGCGCCGCCGCGAGCTGCTCGAGCAGTTGGGCGTGGAGTTCGACATCGCCCGCCCCGACATCGACGAGACGCCGCGCCCCGGAGAGACGCCGGTGGACTACGTGCGCCGGCTGGCGATCGAGAAGTCGCGAGCCGTTGCGGCCGACGCCGGCACGATGGTGATCGCGGCCGACACGACCGTCGACCTCGGTGGCGAGATCCTCGGCAAGCCGGAGGACGAGGCCGATGCGCGCGCGATGTTGCGCCGGCTGTCGGCACGCACCCATCGCGTGCACACTGGCGTCGCGCTGCGCGTGGGCGACGACGTGGTGAGCGAGGTGGTCACCAGCCTGGTGACGTTCACGCCGCTGACCGCCGCGTCGATCGACTGGTACGTCGGCACGGGCGAGCCGCTCGACAAGGCCGGCGCCTACGCCGTGCAGGGCGCGGGCGGCGTGTTCGTGCAGCGTGTGCGCGGCAGCGTCAGCAACGTGGTGGGCCTGCCCCTGCACGCCGTCGCTCGCCTGGCGGCCGACCTCGGCCACCCCCTCGTCGGCTGACCCCGCTCGCAGAACTTAAGTTCTGCAGGCCGGGCTCAGGTGCGGACGCCGGTGTCGACGGCGTCGACCAACGCCGTCACCTTCGCCCACTCGTCGTCGGTGGCGGTGCGCACCTTCTCGGCGAGACGGAACGTGGCGTCCAGGTCGTCGCCGCCGGCCACGAGGATCAGCCGGCCGCCCTCCCACCAGATGACCGTGGAGCGGTCGATGCTGCCGAACGGACCGGCGCCCTTCGAGAAACCGACGGCGGGCAGGCCGTGCACGGTGCCGACGCGATGCTCGTTGCTGAGCAGGAACGGCACCATCTCGAGGGCGGATTCGTTGCCGGGCACCGACACCACGCTCTCGCCCGAGTACCCGTAGTACAGGCCGACGAGACCGTCGAGCGATTGACCGAAGTCGTATGCGTAGCGGTACAGGGCGTTGAGCGAGACGTAGTCGCCGAACGGGGCGGCGGGCACCATGTCACCCAGCACGCGGCGGTCGTCGACCACCACGCGGCCTTCCACGACGTGGAGTTGCTCGGCGATGGCCGTGGCCTCCTCGATGCTGGAGTGCGCGGCCACGCCGCGGATCATCCATCCGTCGATGGGACCCCAGTAGAGGTCGACGAACTCGCCGTTCGACTCGTCCGACACCTCGGCGGGAGCGCCGTTGATCTTCGTCAGACCGGCGACGATGGGCGTGCGTGGGTCGTCAGCTCGCTTGGCGAAGAATCCGAACCAGCTGCCGTCGCTCTCCGATGGATCGAACGTGGCGTCGGGCTCGACGAAGAAGTAGCCGACGGAGTCGCCGGCCCACTGCTCGAACGTCTCGCCGGTGCCATCGGGCAGCGAGGCGGTGCGCAGGTCGGCCGGTGCGGGGTCGATGATCAGCCGCTCGGACAACTCGCTGTCCAGCGCCCTCGGGTCCGGCAGCGCCAGTTGCAGGTCGGGCACCCACGGCTTCGTGACGATCAGCGAGAGCCCGAGTGCGACGACGGCGATGGCGCACAGCAGGATGCCGACACGTGCGCCGCGGCGGACCGGGTCCGGTGGTCGCCGCTCGCGTTGACCCCGAGCCGACGGTGGCGGGGGAGGCGTCGATCCGCCGCTGCCGCCGAACGCGCGCGGGTCCACCTCGATCAGTTCGACGAACTCCACGTCCTCCGGCACATCGCCCAGTCTCCCACCGATCCCCGACGAGTGCGTTGCGCTGTCGGGCGGGTGGGCGGCACCCGTGCCGGCAGGGATACCGTGCTCGCATGACGTCCCCGAACCTGCGCACGCTGGCCGTCCACGCCGGCCGCCCGCGCCTGCCCGGCTCGCCCCTCAACGAGCCGCTCGTGCCGGCGTCCAACTTCATCCTCGGTGCCGAGGCCGGGTACTCGCGCGACGACGGCACGGCCACCTGGCATGCGTTCGAGGCGCTGGTGGGTGCGCTGGAAGGCGCGTCAGCGGTCTCGTTCGCGTCCGGCATGGCGGCCGTCGCGGCCGTCGTCGACCTCGTGCCGGTGGGCGGCACGATCGTGTGGCCCGACGACTGCTACCAGGGCCTCGCCGGCTTCGTGCAGCAGGGTGAGCAGGCCGGCCGCTGGACGTCGCGTCGTCTGCCCGTCGCCGCCACCGATGAGTGGTGTGCCGCGGCGGCGAGCGCGGAACTGATCTGGCTCGAGTCGCCGTCGAACCCGCTGCTCGATGTCGCCGACCTGCAGCGCATCGCAGCCGTGCCCCGCAAGCCTGGAGCGATCCTGGCGGTCGACAACACGCTGGCCGGCCCGCTGGTGCAGCGGCCGCTCGACCTCGGCGCCGACGTGTCGGTGCAGTCGGCCACCAAGCACCTCGGTGGCCACTCCGACCTGCTGTGCGGCGTCGCCACCACCCGCGACGAGTCGCTGCTGCACCGCCTGCATCGCCAGCGCGAGCTGCACGGCGGTACGCCCGGCGCGCTGGAGGCGTTCCTCGCCACCCGCGGCATCCGCACGTATCCGTTGCGAGCCGAGGCGGCCAGCCGGTCGGCCGCGACCATCGCCGAGCGACTCGAGAGCCATCCGGCGGTCGAGGTCGTCCGCTATCCCGGCCTGCCGAGCCACCCGCAGCACGCGCTTGCCGCGGCACAGCTCGCCGGGTTCGGCAGCGTCATCTCGTTCGACGTCCGCGGTGGCGCGGCAGCGGCCGATGCGGTGTGCCGCGCCGTGCGCCTGGTGCTCCACGCCACCAGCTTCGGGGCCGTGGAGTCGACGATGGAGCGCCGTGCCGCGATCCCCGGTCAGGAGCACCTGCCGCCCGGTCTGCTGCGCCTCAGCGTCGGCATCGAGGACGTGGAGGACCTGTGGGCCGACGTGGACGCCGCCCTCGCGACGGTCGCCGGCGGGATTGCCGGTTAGCACTCTCGGGTTCCGGTTGCTAACGGGGCACGTCGCCGCGTAGTCTGGCACTCATCCCGGCCGAGTGCTAACGCTCGGTCGGTTCCCAGATCCACACGAGTGCTCTTGCCAACGGAGGCCTGCACCCATGAACCTGAAGCCCCTCGATGACCGCATCGTCGTCAAGCCCAACGAGGCCGAGCAGACCACTGCCTCGGGCCTGGTGATCCCCGACACCGCGAAGGAGAAGCCGCAGCAGGGCGAGGTCCTCGCCGTCGGCCCGGGTCGCTGGAGCGACGCGAACGGCTCGCACAGCGCGCTCGACGTCAAGGTCGGCGACACGGTGCTCTACAGCAAGTACGGCGGCACGGAGGTGTCGATCGAGGGTCAGGACCTGCTGATCCTCACCAGCCGTGACGTGCTCGCGATCGTCGCGAAGTGAGCTGACCACACACCATGGCAAAGCAACTGAAGTTCCACGAGGACGCGCGCCGCGCCCTCGAGGCCGGCGTCAACAAGCTGGCCGACACCGTCAAGGTGACGCTCGGGCCGAAGGGCCGCAACGTCGTCCTCGACAAGAAGTTCGGCGCCCCCACCATCACCAACGACGG
>JBMOGW010000296.1:0-3780 GCA_049318165.1 Ilumatobacteraceae bacterium | reverse complement strand
GGATGTGGCCGGCGAGCATGTTGGCGAAGAGTCGGACCGTCAGCGAGAACGGGCGGACGATGATGTTCGAGATGAACTCGATGATGCCCACGAGCGGCTTCAGCAACACCGGCACGCCGGGGGGCCAGATGGTGTGGGTGAGGTACTTGATGCCCTGGTGCTTGAAGCCGACGCCGTTGTAGATCACCCACACGATGAGGGCGAGGAACAGCGGGATGGCCATGCGGGCCGTGGCGGGCATCTGCAGCAGCGGGATGATGCCCGGCACGTTGCAGAGGTAGATGAAGACGAACAGGCTCAGCAGGAACGGCGTCCACCCGAGGCCGTCCTTGCCCATCGTCTGCATGACGATGCCGTTCTCGATGAACTCGACCGAGGTCTCGGCGAGGTTGCGCACGCCCTTCGGCGCCTTCGAGGCGTCCTTGTTGGCGGCGACCGCGAACACGACGATGCCGATCAGGCCGGCAGCGACGGCGATGAGGGCGATCTTGTTGAACGAGACGAAGAAGTCCTGCCACCGGAGGATGGAGTTGATGGCGGGGAACTCGAAGGATTCTGCGATCACGGTGGTGTCCGTTTCCTGCTGTTACGGGCGTGTGGGTTTCAGGCCGGGGTGGGCAAGGGAGAGTGCGACGTACTTCATCTCCCAGACCAGGAGGCCGAGGTGCGTCACGATGATGGTCGCTCCGAGGGCCGGGAGCGAAATCCAACCGCTGTCCTTCACCAGAAGCACAGCCAGGAGGATCAGTCCGAGGCGGATCAGATAGCCGAAGAGCACGGCGCCCATCATCAGCCCGAGGCTGATGCGAGCGGTCCATGCGACGATGCCGGCGGCGAGCAAGAAGTTGACGAGCACGAGCGCGATGCCGTAGGCGGCGGAGTACGCGCCGTTCATGCCCCAGATGAAGCCGCACACGGCGATGAGCAACGGGGCGACGATGAGGCCGCGCTTCACCATGTCCTTGGTGACGGTCACCTCGGGCGCCGGCCCGGGCAGCGCAGTGGTCATCGCGGTGTCGCTCATGCGAGCTCCGACTCCGAGCGTGCCGAGCGGGTGCGCGACGAGGCGGCCTCGGCGCGCTGGGCCTCGTGCACCTCCATCGCTGCCTTGTAGTCGTAGTACATCTTGATGAACTGGCCGACGACGGCGAACACGACGAGGCCGATCATGAAGCCCGGACGGGTGCCGAGCACGCGGTCCAACACGTAGCCGATGCCGAGGAAGACCAGCACGACCAGCGCGAAGTCCATGCCCTTGCCGAGGGTCTGTCCCGAGCGCTGTGCTTCAGCGATCTTTTCCTGGGACGGCAGGAGTTTCACGGCGGGGCGGACCTTTCGAGCAGCCGGTGGCTGCGTGCCTCCGACACCGTTGTCGAAGGGCTTGTGAATCGCCGCACAATCTAGTCGGTTCGGCGGGTGGCCGCGCAAGCCCGGCGGC
This sequence comes from Ilumatobacteraceae bacterium, assembly GCA_049318165.1. Taxonomy (GTDB): domain Bacteria; phylum Actinomycetota; class Acidimicrobiia; order Acidimicrobiales; family Ilumatobacteraceae; genus UBA668. The sequence goes on along the minus strand of JBMOGW010000296.1, from coordinate 2,342 downwards.
AGAATCTGCGAATTCCGGTCGAGTCAGGCCCGACGGCGGCGGATCTGCGGGTGCAGCACCGTGTACAGGGTCAGCAACAGCATGGCACCCCCGATGGGGATGTAGCTCACGCCACTGCCGGTGAGCGCCGGGTACAGCACGAACGCGGACAGCAGCGCCGTCCACCCCCACAGGATCAGCACGCTGCGCCGTTGACCGTGACCCATCTCCATCAGTCGGTGGTGCAGGTGGCCCTTGTCGGCGCTGGCGACCCCTTGGCGCTTCGTCGCGCGACGGAGAATCGCGAACGCCGTGTCGAGGATCGGCACGCCGAGGATGACGAGCGGGATGAACAGCGGGGCGAGGAAGAAATAGGTCTGGCCGACGAACTGGTCGGTCGCCGGGTTGGCGCGGCCACCGACCACGCTGGTGCTGACGGCCATCAGCAGGCCGAGCAGCAGCGCTCCACCGTCGCCCATGAAGATGCGCGCCGGGTTGAAGTTGTGCGGCAGGAATCCCATGCACATGCCGACCGCGAGGATCGCGACGAGCGGGCCGATGTTCGGCTGCGGCAACAGTCCGACGCTCGGGTCGGCGAGTCGCTGCGCGTAGAGGAAGAACGATCCGGCGCCGATGGCGACGATGCCGGCTGCCAGACCGTCGAGCCCGTCGATGAGGTTGATCGCCGTGGTCATGCCGAGGAGCCACAGCACGGTCACGAGCGGGATCCACTGATCGCTGAGGATGAAGACGTCGACGAAGGGGACGCGGAAGTAGAACATCGTGACGCCGAAGTACACGAGGATCGCGCCCACGACCACGGTGCCGAACACCTTCGCCGGTGCCGAGATCTCGCGGATGTCGTCGAAGAACCCGATGAGGAACATCAGCGTCGCGGCATAGAGCAGGCCGCGCGGCTCGGAGTTCCTCGCGAACAGCGGGTCGAACGCGTCCCACAGGCGCGCCGCGGCGAACGCGGCGACGAAGCCGACGAACATCGCGATGCCACCGACGTCGGGTGTCACCACGGTGTGCACGCGGCGCTCATCGGGCGCGACGACCCACCCCATCTTCTTCGCCACCCGGATCACGAGCGGGGTGACGGCGAACGTCACGAGAGCGGCGATCGCACCGATGACGAGGTATTCGCCGGTGCCGGGCATCAGCCCACCTTATTCAGGCGTACGCGGGGAACTGGGCGCACAGCGCGGCGACCTCCGCCTTGGCGGCGGCGACCGCAGCGCTGTCGGTGCGATGGCGGAGGATGCGCGCGATCAGCTCGGCGATCTGCGCCATCTGCGGCTCCTTCATGCCCTGGGTGGTGACCGACGGCGTGCCGATGCGCACGCCGGAGGTGACGAACGGGCTGCGCGGGTCGTCGGGCACGTTGTTCTTGTTCAACGTGATGCCGCCCTCGTCGAGCACCGTCTGCGCTTCCTTGCCGGTGAGGTCGGCATCGAACGGGCGCAGGTCGACGACCATCAAGTGGCTGTCGGTGCCGCCGCTGACGAGACGGAAACCCTGCTGCACCAGCGCGTCGGCGAGTGCGTCGGCGTTCTTCAGGATCTGCGCCGCGTAGTCCTTGAAGCTCGGCTGGCTCGCCTCGAAGAACGCCACGGCCTTGCCGGCGATGACGTGCTCGAGCGGTCCGCCCTGCCAGCCGGGGAACACGGCCTTGTCGATCGCCGCCGCGAAGTCCTGCTTGCACAGGATGGTGCCGCCACGCGGGCCGCGCAGCGTCTTGTGCGTGGTGAACGTGACGATGTCGGCGTACGGCACCGGGTTGGGGTACACGCCACCGGCGATCAGGCCGGCCAGGTGCGCGGCGTCGAACAGGAACAGTGCGCCCACCTCGTCGGCGATGGCCTTGAACGCCGCCGGGTCGAGCCGGCGCGGGTAGCTGGTGGTGCCGGCGACGATCAGCTTCGGGCGGTGCTCGAGCGCCAGGTCGCGCACCTGGTCCATGTCGATGCGCTCGTCTCCGGGCGTCACCTTGTACGGCACGAAGTGGTACAGCTTGCCGCTCGCGTTGACCGGCGAGCCGTGAGTGAGGTGGCCGCCGTGGTCGAGGCTGAGGCCGAGCACGGTGTCGCCCGCATCGAGGATCGCCTGGTAGGCGCACATGTTGGCGTTGGCGCCCGAGTGCGGCTGCACGTTGGCGTGGTCGGCGCCGAACAGCGCCTTCACGCGCTCGATGGCGATGCTCTCGATGTCGTCGATGATCGCGTTGCCGCCGTAGTAGCGCTTGCCGGGGTAGCCCTCGGCGTACTTGTTGGTGAGCGCGCTACCGACCGCACGCATCACCGCCGGCGAGGTGAAGTTCTCGCTGGCGATGAGCTGCAGGCCGGTGCACTGGCGCTGCA
>JBMOGW010000295.1:0-3853 GCA_049318165.1 Ilumatobacteraceae bacterium | reverse complement strand
AGCGACACCGACGCCGTCCACAACGGGTAGTCGGGCGCCGGCACGAGCACCTCGTCGCCGTCGTCGAGCAACGCGTTGAGGCTCATCGTGATCAGCTCGGATGCACCGTTGCCGAGGTACACGTCATCGACGGCGACGCCGGCGATGTGCTTCTCCTGGGTGTAGTGCACGATCGACTTGCGCGGGGCGAACAGACCCTTGGAGTCGGTGTATCCCGCAGCGTTGGCGAGGTTGCGGATCATGTCCTGGACGATCTCGTCCGGTGGCTCGAGACCGAACACGGCGAGGTTGCCGATGTTCAGCTTGAGGATCTTCTGACCCTCCTCCTCCATCTCGCGAGCTCGGTCCAGCACCGGTCCTCTGATGTCGTAACAGACGTTCGCCAGCTTGGTGGACTTCGAGATGGGCTTCACAGAGGGTTGATGCTAGGCCCGCAGACGGTCCGAACTGTGGTGGTTTACGCACCGCTGGGCCGAGCGACGGCGTCGAGGATGCGTCCGAGGACGTGCACCTCCTGGCGCTCGCGGGCGTGGAACACCCGTCCACCACGACCGCTGGCGATGGCCATGCCCAGCCTCGGCAGGCGCGACCAGACCAGGTCGCCGGGCGTGTGCTCGGCCCCGTTGCCGAGGTGCTCGGACCCGCTGAGGAAGGCGCTCAGCCACTCGACATCGATGCCGTCACCGCAGGTCGCGACCGGGGTGCCGTCGGGCACCGACATGATCACCGACCAGTCACCGTCCACCAGCGTGCGCAGCGTGCAGCACGCCACCTGCAGCCGCTCCTCGGCCGGCACGACGACGATCGACTCGGCCGCCACGAGTGCCGCCATCGAGCCCCCGGGACGGTCGGCGCGCACCGGGCGCACGTCCTCCACCGCCACGCCGTCCACCTGGCGGATCTCCGAGATCAGCAGGTCCACAAGGTCGGGGCTGGCGATGGTGACCGTGAGTTCGTCGATCGCGCTCCCCCCGCCGCGTTCGAGGATCTCGATGCCGACGACGTCGCCGTGAACGGCACCGATGCGGCTGGCCACCTGGCCGAGCGCACCGGGACGGTCGGGCAGCCAGACACGGACGACGTAGGTCTCCACGAGCGGCAACCTACTGACGCTGCGTGGGCACAGCGTCACCGTTTGATGACGGCTCTGTGAACTGCACGCCGAGCGGCGCAGTGAATCCAGGCCGCATCACACGCACCGCGAGCATCACCAGCAGCATCAGCACACCGGCCCCGACGGTGACCGTGCGGAGGCCGACGCGGTCGCCCAGCGCACCCTGGGCCACCGCACCGATCGGGTACAGCACGCCGAGTGTGGCGTTGTTGATCGCCATCACCCGCCCACGAGCCGAGTCGGGCGCTCGGGTCTGCCCGATGGTCGAGAACGTCGAGAGGCAGCCCATGTACGCGGCACCGACGACGGCGAGGGCGGGTGCCATCCACCAGATGTTCGGTGCGAGTCCGTAGGCGACCAACGCGGGCGCGAGGAGGCACATCAGGCGCACCATCGTGTGCCGCAGCCCCCAGCGGGCGACGATCGACCCGAGCAGCACCCCGGCCGTCACCGCGCCGATGCCCTGGGCGGTGACCAGCGCCGAGTTCGCCCCGCGGCCTGCCTGCAGCACCTGGTCGACCATCGCCGGGATCAGCGCGATGAACGGCGCAGCCAGCAGGTAGCTGAGCCACATCGACGCGCTCATCACCCGCAGCGCCGGCACGCGACGCGTGAGGCGCCAGCCGTCGGCCACGGTCCGAAGAATGGAGTCGTCTCGGTTCATCACCCGCGGCGGGATGCGCACGACCGCTGCGGCGATGGTGACCGCGAAGAAGCTGACCACGTTGCAGAGCAGCGCCGCCGTGATGCCCCACACCGACATCACGATGCCCGCCAGCGCCGGACCGACCACCCGGCCGAGGTTCCACTGCACGGAACTGAGGCCGATCGCCGCCGGCACCTCGTCGGTGGGCACCATGTCGGGGACGGCGGTCTGCCAGGCCGGGAACCCGATCGCGGCGCCACATCCACCGAGGAGCGCGAACAGCGAGATCCAGCCGGGTGTGGCGGTACCGGCCGCCACCATCCAGGTCAGGACGCCGGCGAAGGTCGCCTGCAGGAGCGAGGCGACGATGATCAGCCGCTGCCGGGACACCCGGTCGGCGAGCGCACCACCGAGCAGGCCGACGACCGCCGTGGGAAGGAAACCGGCGGCGGCGACCAGGCCGGCCCACTTGGCCTCGCCGGTCTGTTCCTGCACGTAACGACCGAGCGCGACCGTCTCCATCCACGTGCCGACGTTCGACACCAGCGAGCCCGACCACAGGATTGCGAACGACCCGTGGCGGAACACACGGAACGAGGTCGGTGCACGCACCCTGCCATTCAAGTGCCTGAGGGTCAGGTGCGTCGCGGACCGAACCTCGTGTGCACACCCTCACTGAACCGCACGCTGACCGGTTCGGTCGTCGTCACGCCCGGCAGACCGGCCACCGCGACCAGTTCGTCGTCGAGGTGCTCGAGGTTGGCGGCGCGTAGCGGCCAGGTGGGGTGCTCGTTCGGCCAGTAGCGGACCCGACCACGCCGGTCGGGCAGGAACAGGCCCCAGCGGGCGGTGAGGAACAGGTCGAGGTCGGTGGGCTCGACCGCGTCGCCGACCTGTACCTCCATCCGGCTGCGCGCCCCTCGCGGGCCGGGCCACCGGCGTTCGGACGTGTAGGTGAGCCGGTCGCCGTCACGGTCCAGCCGCATGCGGGCCCACAGGTAGTTCAGGCCCACCGTCCAGCGGGTGACGGCGACAGTGGCCAGCCGCGAGGCCTCCAGCGAGCAGAACACCACCCCGCGGCGGCCCTGCTCGTCGACGCCGTACAGGCGCACGTTGGTCTCGAGGAACGAGCCGAAGTACGGCACGGGTGGACCGCCGAGCAGGCCGATGCGCCGCATCGAGAACGGAATCAACCCCACGTAGGTTGCGCCGTCGTGCACGTCGGGCACGACGCCGGGCGGGAGCAACGGGGCCACCGCGTCCGGGTCGACGGCCCAGTGGACGAAGGTGATCTCCATCCAGTCCTGGGTGAACACGGTGCGTCCCGCGTCGCGCGGAGCGAGCGGGGTGATCGGTTCCGGGTGCACCCCGTCATGGTCGCCGCGCCCGGGAGCGGTCGCACCATCCAGCGCAGCGGTGTGACGCGAGCGACAGTCCGTGTGGCAGGCTGCGGCCATGTCGAACGCACTGCCTCCCGACTGCATCCACGTGGTGATCGAGATCCCGCGTGGCAGCCGCAACAAGTACGAGATCGACCACGAGACGGGCCGCGTCTTCCTCGACCGCCGCCTGTTCACGGCGACCACGTACCCCGCCGACTACGGCTTCGTGCCCAACACGCTGGGCGGCGACGGCGACCCGCTGGACGCCCTGGTGCTGCTGGAGGACCCGGTGTACCCGGGCGTGTGGGTGCAGGCCCGTCCGGTCGGCGTGCTGTACATGCATGACGAGGCCGGCGAGGACGCCAAGCTGATCTGCGTGCCGCCGAACGAGCCCCGCTGGGAGCACGTGCACGACCTGACGGATCTCACGCCGCAGTTGGTGAACGAGATCCAGCACTTCTTCGAGGTGTACAAGGCGCTCGAACCCGGCAAGACGTCGTCCACCGCCGGCATCGCCGGCAAGGACGCCGCCTGGGACGAGATCCGCCGCAGCCAGGCCAGCTACGTCCCCCACTGACCCACGTCGTCACCGCAGCGGCTTCTGGGCGGGATCCTTCCCAAATCCGCTTCTGGGTGGGAATCGTCTCGGAAGCCGAGACGCCACCCGCCCAGTTTCCTGCGTCACACACTTCCCAGGAAGTGCACATACCG
>JBMOGW010000294.1:0-3877 GCA_049318165.1 Ilumatobacteraceae bacterium | reverse complement strand
GCCGCGGCAGTGCCGAGGAATTGATCGCCGACGATGCCGGTGAGGGCCGACACGACCGACTGCAACGAACCGAGGTCATCGGTGAAGGTCACGACCACCCGAACACGGCGGTTCACCTGTGCTTGGGTCAACGTGAGCGTCGAGCCGGTGGCGCCGGCGATGTCGCTGATGACACCGGCGCCGCCCGCCGCCGACTGCTGCCACTGGTACGTGTAGTTGGCGGTCGTGAGTCCGTCGACGTCGGCGATCGAAGCGGTCGACGTACTCAGCGTCTGCGCCTCGATCGGGGTGATGTCGTCCACCACCGGGATGCCGGTGGGCAACGTGTTCGCCCGCAGGCTGCCGGCGAGTCCGACGGTGATCGGCCCGCGGAGGTCGTTGCTCGTCAGCGTCAGCGTGGCCGACTTGGCGCCGACCGCACCGTCCGTGGCGAACACGACCGTGATCGTGCACGACTCGGTCGGCAGGACCGGAGCGGGGCATCCGCCCGGCAAGACCGAGAACAGCGCAGCGTCGGTACCGCCGATCGTCGTGCCCGTCACCGTGAGCGGCGCGGTGCCGACGTTGGTGACGGTGAGGACGCGCTGCGGGAACGCAGCGCCGACGGCGCGCAGACCGAAGTCCGTCACCGCAGGAGCCGACAGCTCGGGACGAGCCAGCACGATCACCCGGCCGGTGCGGTTGGACACCACCGACTCGGTCGTACCGTGCAGATCGGTGAAGGTGTAGACCACTCGCAGTCGACGGCCTTCCTGGCCCAGCAGCGGGGTGAAGGTGGTGCCGGTCGCCCCCGGGATGTTGGCGTAGGCGCCGGCCCCCAGCGTGTTGTTCTGCTGCCACTGCACTGTCACGGTGCTGGGAATCCCGTCCTCGTCCGTCACTGGCGTGAGGTCGACGCTGACCGGCGAACCGGCCTCCGGCGACACGGTGCCGAGGACGCTGAGGCGGGGCAACCCGACGGGGAGGTCGTTGACGTTGATCACCGGTGCCGTCACCGCAGTGCCGGTCACCTGTTCCGGCACGCCCACGCCGTCTTCGAAGACGGCGATCGCACGGAGTTGCTTGCCCACGTGCAGGTCGGTCAGCAGGAGCGTCGAGCCACTGCCGACGCCTTCCCAAAGACCCGGCTCGACCTGCATCTCCCACACGATCTCCACGCCGCCGAGGCCGATGCCCTCTGCATCCTCGACCGTGGCGGTCGCAGTCAGCGTCTCGTTCTCGGTCGGTGTGAGGTTGTCGATGGTGACGTCACCGGTCGCCGCCGTGTTGAACAGTACGGCGAGTTGCACCTCGCCGTCGGCGAACAGCAACCGCTCCATGTTGAGCAACGTGTCGGTGCCATCGGTGGCCCGGGCACCCACGTGCTGGACGGTGACCACGCCGGTGTTGGTGTTCTTCGTGATCACGTAGTTGGCCTGCACGTCCGAGAACATCGCGGTGTCGACGGATGCATCGGGTGCGGCCGTCTCGATGCGACGAGCGATCTGGATGGAGCCCGGATCGATCGCGCCCGACAGGATGTCGGCGCGAAGGGTCGTGAGGAAGTCGTGCTCGACGCGGTCGCCCGTCGCCGGCGTCGACAGGTCGGGCGCCGTCAGCACGGCGTTCAACCAGCGGTCACCGTCGATGACGTCGTTGCCGCCGCGACCTTCGATCAGGTCGCTGCCGCCGCCGCCGAGGATGATGTTGCCGTCGTTGAACGGAATGCCCCCCGGGATCACCTGCTCCAGCTGCTGGATGCCGGCGATCCGGTTGGCGCCGGCGTTGGTCAGCACGTTGTTCAGGAAGTCAGCGGCAACACGGTTGTCGCCGCGCAGGACGTCGTTGAACTGCCAGCCGGACAGGCCTTCGACGAGGTCGAAGCGGTCTCGGTTGGTGAACACGGCGGGCGGCAGTGCGCCGACGATGCTCATGTCCGAATCGGCGGCGACGGGATCGCTGCGGTGGGTCGCCCAGTCGAAGCCCATCATGCCCTCGGCACGCTGGATGCCGGGGCCGACGAACATGATGTCGTCGCCACCTTCGGCGTCGTAGTCCTGCTCGCCACCCCATCCGAAGAGGATGTCGTGGCCCGAGTCGACCGGGTCGTCCTGGAACGGTGCACCGGTGTCGCCCTGCAACAGGTTGAACGGTCCGCGGCCGCCTTCGATCCAGTCGTTGCCCTCGTCGCCGAACACGGTGTCGAGGTCGTCGCCGGCGAAGATGAAGTCGTTACCCGGGCCGCCGAAGGACTCGGTGGCGTCGTTGCCGCCGATGATGAAGTCGTTGCCGTCGCCACCGAAGTTGAGGTCGCCGCCACCGCGGCCCGACGAGATCGTGTCGTCGCCGGGGCCACCCTTGATCATCTCCACTCCGAAGAAGTCGGTGATGATGTCGTCGCCGACGCCACCAAGGATGTGGTCGTTGCCGTCGCCGCCCTCGAGGCGGTCATTGCCATCATTGCCGCGCACGGTGTCGTCACCGAGTCCGCTGCGGACGCCGTCCGCTCGCGGGGCGCCGTGGAAGTAGACGTGCTCCTCGCCGCGGTAGCGGATGGTGCCGTCGAGCTCGCGGGTCAGGAGTGTGCGTTCGTCCCACTCGGTGGCGGGGTCGTCGACGATCGGGCCTGCCAGTTCCTGGGCCGCCAGGTCGAAGACGTAGGTGGGCGTCGAGAACGTGTCGGCGGGCAGTCCCTGCACGTCGGTGTTCCGCATGATCAGCTCGGCGAACGAGTTGCCCTCGAGCTGGGTGAGCAGGTTGAGCCCGGCCATGCGGGAGAGGTAGTAGAAGCGGTCGCCGTCCTGGAGGCTCTCCATCTGGACCTCGAACACGTAGTTGAACGTCGGGCCGAGCAGGCCGCCGCCCACCATCGGTGCCTCCGCCATGCCGCCCATCCAGAGGTCGACATCGTCGAGGCCGGTGCGGCTCGCGGTGCCGATGTTCGCCCACGATCCAGTGGATCGAAGGAAGTTCAGCGCATCGTCGTAGGCGTTGAACGCTGCCACTTCCTCTGCGGTGCCGTCGGCGCCGGGGTCGGCGACGGGCGTCGACGCGAGGGCGAACAACGCAGCAGCAGCGGCGCGCTTGCCGGCGACCTCCGTGGTGCCGACGATCGTCGGATGCGTGCCGTAGGCGGCCACGAAGTTCACCAGCGACGACTCGTTGCGCATGGCGGTACCGAAGTCGAGCCAGTTGCTGTAGGGGGCCAACCCGAAGTCCAGCGTGCGGCCGTACAGCGCGCGACGGAAGTTGTTCATCGTCGGGATGCCGGTCTCGCGGCCGCGGGTGATGTTCAGCGCAGCGAGGTCGAGCGGCAGGCCCACCAGGTCGTTGCGCAGGGCTTCGGTGACGAACTCATCGAGTTCGTTGCCGTACTGGCGGGTCATGCCGCGGATGATGTTGCCCGCGGCCTCGGCCGCAGACGTCTCGCCGTCGAAGAAGCGCGGCGGGTTCAAGAAGGCGTCGAGCAGGAGCATGTTGTCCTGCACCCCCTCGCCGTTCGTGCGATCGAGCGTCTCGGTGAGCATCGAGTGACCGAAGCGGTACACGGCGTGCGCGAACTCGGCGGTGATGCGCGGGTCGAGATCGGTCTGGTAGCCCGTGCCACCCTCACCGAACAGGTTCACTGCCGGCTGCACCTTGCGTGCGAACTCCTCGAACACGAGGTGCTGATACTCCATCTCCGTGACCAGCCGCGCTGCCTGGAACAGGCGCTCGGTGTAGCTGAAGCCGCTTGCCGCATTGAAGGTCTGCCACTCCGCCCGCTCGGCGGCCGTGAAGGCGCGATCGGTCTCGATCATCGTCTGGATCTCCTCAGCGAGGCGGTTGTGCTCGCTGTGGAACACGTGGTGCACCGCCGTGAGGCCGATGTTCTCGTTGGCGCGGCCGTCGCCGGCGA
>JBMOGW010000293.1:0-3896 GCA_049318165.1 Ilumatobacteraceae bacterium | reverse complement strand
CGATCGTCCAGGGCCTCGAGATCAACGAGTTCAGCCGCGGCAAGATCGATGCCAGTGTCGCCGAGCTGATCGAGGAGCGCGACGCCGTCAAGGACCTCGGCCTCATCTGAGCCGAACCGGGTCCCGCAGAACTTAAGTTCTGCGGGCTAGCTGATCGCGATGTCGCAGGCGACCTGCATCATGCGGTCGACGCCGATCTTCATGTCCTCGTCGCTGATGCGCACGGCATTGCTCTCATCCGTGATGATGTCGCTGATCGTGCAGATGCACAGGGTCTCGATCTTGTGCAGTGCGCCCAACGTGTAGAGCATCGCCGCTTCCATCTCCACGGCCAGATGACCGCGGTCGGCCCAGCGCTGCATGATGCCCTGGCGTGGGTCGTAGAACAGGCCGCTCGACACGATCGGGCCGACGTGCACGCGGGCGCCGAGTTCGCGGGCTCGGACGACCGACTTCTCGACGAGCGACCACGACGCCGTGGGGGAGTGGGCCTCGCCCTGGGTCATCTGCAGCACGACGGGGTCGTCGGCCGTGGCGCTGACGGCGACCACCGTGTCGGCCAGCTGCAGCTGAGGCGCAAGGCCGCCGGCGGTGCCGACACGGATGATCCGCTGCGCGCCGAGCTGGATCAGCTCGTTGTAGTAGATGCCGGCGCTGGCGCAGCCCATGCCGACCGACTGCACGCTGATCGGCTTGCCCTGGATCGTGCCGGTGAACCCGAGCGCGCCACGCTCTTCGTTCACCAGCCGATAGCCCGGGTCGAAGAACGTGTCGGCGATGTACTTGGCGCGGCGCGGGTCGCCGGGCACCAGGACGGCAGGGGCGTAGTCGGAGGCTTCGGCGCGGATGTGGATCGGCATGTCCCCGACTGTAGGCGGCAGCGACCGCCGCGCCGAAGGGACCTTCGGCAGTGCCTGCCCTGCCGGCACCCGGGCGTCAGGTCACTTGAGGAACTTGCTGGTGGTGTTGTCGGCCAGCACCTTGCCACCGGTCTGGCAGGTGGGGCAGTACGCCACCGTGTACCCGCTGTAGCTGACCGAGCGGATCGTGTCGCCACACACCGGGCAGTCCTGGCCCACACGCCCGTGCACGCGGCCTGGCCGGTCGGCGGACGAGCTCATGTCGGTGCGTGTGCGTTCGTAGTCGAGGCCGTCGGCCACGGCGTCCTGGATCGCCTGCCAGACGGCTGCCACCTGCTGCTGGGGCAACTTCGCCGTCATCGCGAACGGGGACACCTTGGCCCGGTGGCAGACCTCGTTGGCCAACATGCGGCCGATGCCCGCGATGTGCTTCTGGTCGCGCAGCCAGCCGTGCACGCGCATGTTGTCGGCGGTGAAGGCCTGCCCCAGTGTCTCGGGCGTGAAGGCCAGCGCGTCGGGCCCGAGCCGGTGCAGCGGCGGACCGTCGAGCGCATCGGTGTGCACACACCACACGCCCGCTCGGCGTTCCTTCCCCGCTTCGGTGAGCAGCAACGCAGGACGGTCGTCGCCGAACTCGAAGCGTGCCTGGCCGTTGCGTGGCTTCGCCGACTTCGTGCTGTCGACGAGTAATCGTCCGCCCTGCATCAGGTGCACCACGAAGTGCACGTCGCCGAAGTCGAGCAACAGGTACTTGCCGCGTCGGCCGACACCGCGCAGCGTCTGCCCGTACGCGTCCTGGGGTGCGGGCACTGCCGTCTTCAGTGCGGTGAAGTTGAACGGCACGAACTTCGTGAGCACCGCACCGGCGAACGCGTCGGTCAGCCGTTCGGCGTGCGCCTGGATCTCCGGGAGCTCGGGCATGCGCCCAAACTATTCGCCGCGCCACCGTTCATGTCGCGGGCGGGCCGCCGTCGATGGCGGCCGAGCCGCGACGTCATTCGTAGGAGGTGCGCTCGCGGACCCGGGCGAAGACGGCGTCGAGGGCGCCGAACACCGGCTGCGTGTCCATCAGCTTCTGCTGGTTGCCGGTCAGCAGGATGCGGCCCTTGATGAACGCCTCCTGCGCGTTGAGCGCCCCAGTGGCGACCGCGGTGGCGGTCTCCCAGGTCTGCTCCATGCGCACGTCCTCGGGGAACGCCTGGCCGGCGCCGAACGACGCGACGCCGTCACCCACCTGCAAGTGGTAGATCACCGTGCCCTCCGGCCCGTCGGTCACCACTTGCGTGACGCCGATGGTGTGCTGCTGGGCCAGCTCTTGCAGGGTGGTGCTCGCCGCCACGTCGGCGGTGAGCGCGTCGAGCCACTCGAGGCTGAGATAACGGATCACCCGCATAGTCTGGCCCGCGTGCTGACGAATGCCGACGAACTGCGACACGACGATGTCGCGGTGGAGGCATGGTGGTGGTGGGGCTGGAACCGGGACGCGGACACCGGTCTGTTCGTGGGGTTCGAGCTGCGCGGCAGGCGATTCGACTACTGGGCTGGTCTGGTGCGTCCCGACCACCCGTACCTGTACGTGGAGGAACTGGACGGCACGGGGTTGCGTGACGGGCTGGACATCAAGCCACCGGAGATGTGGGCGGGCCACGAGTGTGATGACCCGTTCCGCCAGTGGACGGTGGGCAACGAGGCCCACGGCGTGCTGATCGACGAGCCGCTCGATGCGCTGCGCCGACCGTACGGGCTGCCCGTGCCGGTGACGTTCGACGTCGAGTGGTATGCCGCCGGCGAGCCGCAGCCGATCGCTCATGGCTACGAGCAGGTGGGCGAGGTGGATGCGCAGGTCGAACTGTTGGAGGGCGTGCTGGCGTTCGAAGGCCCCGCGCATCGGGTGCACGTGTGGGGTGTGCCCCACATCCCTGCGACCCTGGCGATGCCCACCGGGCCCGGCGTCCCGCTCGCCCCGTACCGCCGCCACGACGGCCGCGGGGTGCTGCAGGTGCTCACCCGCGGCGGGTTCATGGCGCGTACTGTCGACACCCGATGACCCGCGACATCCTCGACGAGTTCGACCAGCAGCGCCGTGCTCCGGCCTACCCGCGCGTGCCCGCCGCGCCCGGGCTGTTGGTCGAGGACCGCGCCAGTGGCTTCTGTGGCGACGTGGTGTCGGTCGACGCTCGTGCGGTGACCCTCCGCGACCGCAAGGGGAACCGGCGCGAGTTCGTGCTCAAGGACGGCGGCTTCCTGATCGAGGGCAAGCCCGTCACCCTCGTGCGTCCTGCCGTGCGACCGGTCACCACGCCCGGGCGCACCAACAGTGGTTCGGTGAAGGCCGCGACGCCTGCACCGGCACGCGTTGCCGCCGCCAGCCGCATCTGGGTGGAGGGCCGTCACGACGCCGAACTGGTGGAACACGTGTGGGGTGACGATCTGCGCGAACTCGGCATCGTGGTCGAGCCGATGCACGGGCTCGACGACGTCGTCGCGATGGTCGCCGACTTCTCGCCCGGGCCGCAGCGGCGACTCGGCATCCTCGTCGACCACCTCGTCAGCGGCTCGAAGGAGGATCGGCTGGCTCGCCAGGTGACCGGCCCGCACGTGCTGGTCACCGGGCACCCGTTCGTCGACGTGTGGGCCGGCATCTGGCCGCGCGTCATGGGGCTGAACGAATGGCCCGACGTGCCCCGCGGCCGCCCGTGGAAGGAGGGCATGTGCGCAGCCCTCGGCACCGACCCGGCGCGCTTCTGGCCGCAGCTGCGCAACAAGGTGCACACGTTCGCCGACCTCCGACCCGAACTGGTCGGCGCGGTGGAGCGCCTGATCGATTTCGTCGCCGAGGCCTGACGCCGCGACGCGCGGGACGGCCTACTCGGCCGGCGTCTCGCCGAGCGCTGCGGCGATCTCCGCCTTGCGCTCCTTGCGGTGCTTGAAGAACTCGATCGCGATCGGCGTCACCGAGAGCAGCACGATGACGATCGCCGCGATCTCGATGTTGTTCTTCACCACATCGATCTCGCCGAGGAAGTAGCCGAGGGT
>JBMOGW010000292.1:0-3921 GCA_049318165.1 Ilumatobacteraceae bacterium | reverse complement strand
TCGACGTACACGTAGAACCGCTCGTCGTCCTCCTCGAACACCTTCACGTCGTCGGACTGCGCCGTGCCGAGCGTGTGGCGCCAGACGCACGACGGTCGCATCTGCTCGTCTGCCGTCACGTAGAAGAACGTGGTGCCGTCGGTCGACCACGCACTGCCGCCCCAGGTGGAGCCCTCCAGTTCGTCGGCGAGGTCGGTGCCGGTGGCCATGTCGCGGAAGCGCACGGTGTACTGCTCGCTGCCGTCCACGTCGCTGCTCCACGCCAGCACGGTGTGCTGGGCGTTCATGTCGAAGGTGTTGATCGAGAAGTACTCGTGGCCCTCGGCTTCGACGTTCTCGTCGAGGATCACCTGCTCGGTGGCGGTCTCGGCGCTGCGGCCGCGGCAGTGGATGCCGTAGCTGCTGCCCTCCTCCGTTCGGGTGACGTACCACCAGTCGTCCTTGCGCACCGGTGCCGACAAGTCGGTCTCCTGCACGCGGGAGCGGATCTCCTCGAAGACCTGCTCGACCGTGTCGCTGTGTGCGGCGAACCAGGCGTCGCTCCAGCGGTTCTCGGCGTCGAGGTAGGCGATGGTGTCGGGATCGTCGCGGTTGATCAGCCAGGCCCACGGGTCGTCTGCGGGCCCGGTGGGGCGCTGCCATGTGTGTGGGACCTGCTTGGCGATGGGCGGTTGCACCCGGGGGAGAGTACTGGCCGTTGGCGGGCACGACCGAGCAGCGGCGAGGGAGTGCCGGTAGCGTCCCGCCGTATGCGGGTGTGGATCGACCAGGATCTGTGCACCGGCGACGGGCTGTGCATCGACCACTGCCACGACGTGTTCGTGCAGTTGGAGGACGGCATCGCGTACGTCGCCGAGGACGGCGTCACGCTCAACGACCCCGGCGGCTCGGGCAGCCTGGCGCAGGTCGACCCACGGCACCAGCAGTCGGTGATCGATGCTGCGCTGGCCTGCCCCGGCGAGTGCATCTTCATCGAGCTCGGCCGGGTCACCACCAGCGTCGCCTGACGCGGTCCGGCGGCCGGAGTGGCGCCCGCCCGGGGAATTGTTACTATGTCGGTAGTGCAAATTCCCCCCGCACCGGAACGGACGCAGCGATGACCTCCTTCGACCTCGATCTGAGCAAGTACGACCTCGGCTGGAGCGACAGCGACGTCGAGTACGCCTTCAAGCCCGAGAAGGGTCTCAACAACGGCGTCGTCGACCAGATCAGCTGGTGGAAGGGCGAGCCGACGTGGATGACGAAGTTCCGTCAGCGCAGCCTGACGATGTTCGACCGCAAGCCGATGGCCGACTGGTTCGCCGTCAACATGCCCGACATCGACTTCCAGGACATCTTCTACTACCTGCGCCCCGCCACCGATCAGGTGAGCGAGTGGGACGACCTGCCCGAGCAGATGAAGGCCACCTACGAGAAGCTGGGCATCCCCGAGGCCGAGCGCAAGTACCTCGCCGGCGTCACCGCGCAGTACGAGAGCGAAGTGGTGTTCCACCGCAACCGCGAGGACCTCGAGGCGCAGGGCATCCTGTTCTGCGACATGGACACCGCGCTGCGGGAGTACCCCGAGCTGGTGAAGCAGTACTTCGGTACGGTCATCCCGCCCGGTGACAACAAGTTCGCCGCATTGAACAGCGCCGTGTGGAGCGGTGGCTCGTTCATCTACATCCCGCCGGGCGTCAAGTGCGAGATGCCGCTGCAGGCCTACTTCCGCATCAACTCCGAGAACGCCGGTCAGTTCGAGCGCACGCTGATCATCGCCGACGAGGGCAGCCAGGTGCACTACATCGAAGGCTGCTCGGCCCCGGTGTACACCAACGACTCGCTGCACTCGGCCGTCGTCGAGATCGTCGTCAAGCCGTCGGCCCGTGTCACGTACACCACGATCCAGAACTGGTCGCCGAACGTCTACAACCTGGTCACCAAGCGGGCCCGGGTCGAGGCCGAGGGTCACATGGAGTGGATCGACGGCAACATCGGCTCGAAGCTGACGATGAAGTACCCGAGCGTCTACCTGGTGGGCCCGAAGGCCACGGGTGAGGTGCTGTCGGTGGCCTACGCCGGCCCGGGCCAGCACCAGGACGCCGGCGCCAAGATGGTGCACGCCGCTCCGGAGACCACGTCGAAGATCGTCTCGAAGAGCATCAGCAAGGACGGTGGCATCACCACCTACCGCGGTCTGGTGCGCGTCGAGGAAGGCGCCTACGGGTGCAAGAGTCACGTGCAGTGCGACGCCCTCATCCTCGACGAGGAGAGCACCAGCAAGACCTTCCCGTACATGGAGGTCGGCGAGCGCGACGCGCAGATCGGCCACGAGGCGACGGTGTCGAAGATCGCCGACGAGCAGCTCTTCTACCTGATGTCCCGCGGCCTGTCGCAGGAGCAGGCGATGGGCATGGTGGTCAACGGCTTCATCGAGCCGATCACCCGCACGTTGCCGATGGAGTACGCGGTCGAGTGGAGCCGCCTCATCGAACTGCAGATGGAAGGCAGCGTCGGCTAGGCCGGCACGGCGATGGCGAGCACGCGTTGATGACCATCCGCAACTGGAACACCACCACCAAGCTGCTCGACATGCTCGAACGGCTACCCTGACCCCACCAATGCCCTTCCACAAAGGGTTGCGGTCAGGCCCCGGGTAGCTGTCACTACGCCGGGGCCACCGACGTTTTCTGGCGTGGCACACTGTGCCCCGGGGGCGCCGATGGACCAGACGCAGGAGTACGACGACAAGCTCGTGGCGCTGTTGGAAGCGCTGTGGGGTGACGGCTACCTGTCGCCCGGCGGCGACGCCGAGACCGACCTGGTGCTGGAGGGTGTCGACCTGCACGGTGCGCGGGTGCTCGACATCGGCAGCGGCACCGGCGGCTGTGCGTTCCACATCCACCGGCGCGGCCCGGCGAGCGTCACCGGCATCGACGTGGAGCCCGGCGTGGTCGAGAAGGCCAACGCGGCGGCGGCCGACCGCGGCGTGTCGGACACCGTGCGGTTCGTCGCCGTCGAGCCGGGTCCGCTGCCGTTCGCCGACGGAAGCTTCGACATCGTGTTCAGCAAGGACTCGATCGTCCACATCGACGACAAGCACTCGCTGGCCGCGGAGATCGGCCGTGTCCTCGCGCCCGGCGGCATCTTCGTGTGCAGCGACTGGATGAAGGGCGACGACCTGCCGAAGTCGGCCGCACTGCTGCACTACGAGGCGCTCGAAGGGCTCGGCTTCGGCCTGGCGTCGCCCGACGTCTACTTCGCCGCGTTGCGGGCGGCCGGGTTCCAGCGCATCCACTACACCGACCGCACCGCATGGCTGGCGGCGAAGACCCGCGACGAGTTGCACGAGTTGGACGGCCCGCTGCGCGATCGGCTGACGGCGGAAGTGGGGCACGAGTTCCTCGAGCACGAACTCGAGGTGTGGCGAGCCCTGTGCGTGGTGACCGACTCGGGCGAACTGGGCGCCGGACACTTCCGCGCCGTGAAGCCCTGATTCGGCGTCGACCCGGCAGAATGTGCGCCATGCCGATGCGCATGGACTGCCGACAGTTCGAGAGCCGCACCTATCCCAACGGGGACACGGTGCGGAAGTGCAACCTCGACCTCGCCCCGGAGGCGCCGTGGCGCTGCCCGGCCGATTGCCCGAAGTTCGAGCCGCGGTTGGACGCGGGCTGGACGTACGGGTCGATGGTGAGCCCGAGGACACCCGAGGAGCCGCCGGGTCTCGACGACGGCACGGCGGCGAAGCTGCTCGACGAGGCCGAGGAGATCCTCAACTCGGTCGGTGCGCAGGTGCGTGCCGAGGTGGAGGAGGAGCGTCGCCGCCAGCAGCAGTCCGGCTGGAAGCGTTTCTTCCGCAAGAAGAAGTAGCCCTTTCCGCCTCGCGGGCGAACCCTGTCACACCCCTTCGTGATGATGGGGGTATGGATTCGCCGGCCG
>JBMOGW010000291.1:0-4054 GCA_049318165.1 Ilumatobacteraceae bacterium | reverse complement strand
TGATGGCGAAGCTCTTCAGGTTGCCGAGGACGTCGGTGAACCACAGCCGGATGAGGCGCACGCCGCGCTCCTCCACGGTGCGCAGGACGTAGTCGCGTTGTTGCTCGAGCATGGTGGCTCCCTCAGGGGCTCAAGGGACCGGAAAAGTGTGCCATGTCAGGGACGTTTCGGTCCCGTGTGGAGTGTGAACGGCGTGTGAAACGGGATCATGGCGTGAAGTAGCCCGACACTTCGATCAGCAGGTGGGTGTTGCCGGCACTGTTGTACACGTCGATCGATGCGGGCAGCACCGCGCAGGGTCGGTTGCCGGACAACGACGAGATCGCGCCGCCTGCGACCGACCGGCCCGCCGTGAAGCTGACGCTCGTGGCGGCCGGTATCGCGCAGAGCTGATCGGAGTAGATGCGCAGATGGCCCGCCGCAGTCGGCTGCACGGCCACCACGTTCATCACGGCGGCGCCTGCGTCGAACGCCATGCCGTTGCTGCCGCCGAGTTGGTACACGTACTGGGACCCTGCGGGTTGGGCACCGATTCCCTTGCGGGTGTCGAATTGCCGTGCCGGCGTCACGGGGACGTAGCGCCCGGTGTTGCCGTCGGCCGCGGCGGTCCAGTACCCGACGACGTCGATCGTGAGGTTGGTGCTCGCCGCAGTGCTGAAGAATCGGATCACGCCGGTGGCGGGCATGCGGACCACGGCGAGGTTGGTGCCCGGCGCTCCCGCGCCGAACGCGACGGTGGGCAGCGGCGGGAGTTTCCCGTCGCCGGCGTACGCCGTGACCGTGCCCGCCGCGGTGGCGCTCGACGCCGTGACGTTGATTGCGATGGCGACGGCGCCTGCGGCCGGGATTCCACCCTTGCCGCGAAGGTCGACGCCGACGGAGGTGCGCGCCGCGAGCGGCTGCTTCGGGACGGCCAACCCTTGGGTCGTGCTGACGATCCGCTTCGGTGACAGCGTGTGGTAGCGCGCCCCGTTCGGGCCGGTGCTGCTGGAGTACCAACCGATGACGTCGACCGCCACGTCGGTGTTGCCCGCCTGGTTGAAGACCTGGATGCCGCCGCCCGTGCCGAGCGTCACCGTGGCGAAGTTCGTCACCGTTGCGCCGACTCGCGGGAGCACGTTCGAGGTGCCGGGCCGGGGGCGCCCCGCTGCCCACACCGTGAGCGCGCTGGCGTTGCTCGTGCTGCGCCGGGTGGTGATGTTGACCAGTACGGCATTGACCCCGGTGGTGGGCACGCCACCCCTGCCCGTCACCTGGACGACGACCGATCTCTGCGGGCCGAGCGGTGCCCTCGCCGCGCCGACGCCGGAGGCCGTGTCGAGCAGTCGTGCCGGCGCGACGGTCGTCAGCTCACCGAAGTTGGAGGACGCGGCGACGGTGCTCGAGCCGCGCAGTTGGACCACCTGCCCGTGGCCGCCCTTTCCGAGCAGCGCCCCGGTGTGGGGCACCACGAGTTCGGCCACCTTCCCGCCGATCGAGCCGCTCGGGCGGAAGCGAACCGTCGTCGTGCACGAGCCGCCGGCGGCGATCGTGCGGTTGCTGCACCCGTCCGTCACGACCTGGAACTGGGCGGCTTCC
Organism: Ilumatobacteraceae bacterium; assembly: GCA_049318165.1. Classification (GTDB taxonomy): domain Bacteria; phylum Actinomycetota; class Acidimicrobiia; order Acidimicrobiales; family Ilumatobacteraceae; genus UBA668. Next base: position 2,476 of record JBMOGW010000291.1, on the reverse strand, counting down.
GTACCGCGGATCGCCAACTGGCCCACAGCGGCGGGGCCCGAGCCGTTGTTGGTGAACACCACGGGTGCCGGGGTGGACAGCGTGTTGGTGACCACCTGTCCCCAGTGCGTGTGGTCCGTCAGTTCCGTCACCGCGAAGGGCGACGTGACGCCGAAGCGGATGCCACCGAAGCTGGCTGCCTCTTCGCCGTTGCAGTGATACTCCCAACGCGCGACGAGCGTCTTCAGGGTGTTGTTGGCGTTGAACGTCATCTGCTCGACGGAGAGCACACCGGTGGCGGTGACGCACAGGCGTTCGTTGCGCAGCAGCGAGAGGCCGGCATGGGTGGCGTCCTGCTGGGCGTACCGCTTGGTGGGCCACACGGCTGCGCCACCGGCGAACGTGGTGCCCCGCCTCGGCTCGATGATCACCGACCATCCGTCCACGCCGTCGTTGCCGTTGATGACGATCGACTGGCGGTTCCCGACCACCTGGACGCGGATCAGCGGGTCGTGGTCCCCGCCGACCATGCTGTCGTCGTCCTCGCCCTCCAGGAAGGCGACGGGTCCTCGCTCGGCGATGGCGGTCAGCAGGATGTCCTGCCCGGTTCCGATGCCGACCTTCTGCGCGACCTCGTCGACGACGGTCAGTTGGGCGACGTGTGTGCCGGCCGTCGTCGGCCGATAGCGCACGGTGATGGCGCACGCGGCACCGGCCGCGACTGCCACGCCGGTGCACCCATTGGCGGTGATGGCGAACTGGCCCCGGTTGGTGCCGGTGATCGACGCGTTCGACACGTGCAGCGGTGCCGGGCCGACGTTGCGCACGGTGAGGGTGCGGCTGATCGCGGTGCCGACCGTGACGACACCGAAGTCCTGCGCGAACGGATCGACGTACCGCTCGACGAACGGCACCGTACCGTTGTAGTTCACGCCACCGAACGTGCCGACCGGCCCGCCGTCGCAATGCGTCTCCCAGTGGGCCACCAGGCGGGCGAGCGTGCCATTCGTCCCCCACGCGATCTCCTGCACGACGAATCGCGCGCTCAGGGTGTTGCAGCCACTGGACTTGATCGTCTGGTCGAACATCGGCGTGCCGGCCACGGCGAACGGGTAGCGCACCGCGCCCTCGTAGCTCCCGGCCACCAGCGGTGCGCCGTCCGCAGCGGCCATGGTGGTGCTGCTGTCGGCCGACGTGACGTTCACCACGCCGCTCGTCGGCGTGCCGGCCACCGAGGTGACCGCCGAGTGCAGGTACGGATCGGGGGTCCCGAACTGGCTTGCCTCACTCTGGTTCCACACCGTGCCGACACGCACCGATGACCGCCCTCGCAACGGTGTGGAGGTGCCGGACGGGTGGAGGTCGTCGACGACGGTCAACGAAGCCAGCGACATACCCACCTGGATGGGCGCGAACGCGAGCTGCACCGTGCACGTGCCGCCTGCCGGGATGCTCGTGCCGCTGCACGGATCATCGGTGATGACGAACTGAGCAGCGTCCCGTCCGGTGACCTGCACGCTCGTGACCGCGACGGGTGTACCGCCCGGATTGCTGAGCACCTGTGGCTTGGACGCCGACACCGTGTCGATCGAGCGATCGGCAAACGTGCCGGGCGCCACCGCGTCCATGGGGCTCAGCGCCGTCGTGCCGTTCCAACTCACGGTGCCGAAGCTGGCCGCCGGAAGGCCTTCGCAGTGCTGCTCCCAGTGCGCCACCAGTGATGCCACCGCGTCGTCGGGGAGGAACGTGATCTCGTCGATCACGAACCGGCCCGAGCTCGTGCTGCAGTCGCGTGTGGCGAAGGTGAACTTCAGCGTCGGCGCGTCGACCGACGGGAACGGTGACCGGATCGCGTCCTCGTAGAAGCCGGCGGTCAGGGTGCCGCCGGGTTGGGCACCCATCGTGACCCGCCACATCGTGCCGACGCCGTCGGTGTGCGTGATCTGCACCGAGGACCGGTTGCCGGTGACGGTGAAGTCCGGGAACGAATACGAGGCGCCGCGCAGCAGGAAGTCGTCGGCGTCGCTGCTCAACGTGAACAGATCGGGGTTCGCCGCGGATGCGCTGCCGGCGGGCGTGATGGGTACGACCAGCGTCACCGCCAGCGCGGCGATCACGGCGAGGATCATTCTGCGCGGCAACTCGTCTCCCTCGGTCCGGCTGCTGCGCAGAGTACGAGACCGGCGGAATCGCTGCCAGTGTGTCGATCTCTGTCCAGAAACGACGAATGGGGGCCGGCGAGCCGGCCCCCATTCCAGTCGTGTTGCGGCGTCGCTCAGCCGGCGGCGCTGCAGACCGTCTCGAGGATGAGACGGGTGACCGTGTACGGGTCGCAGTTGGCGTTCGGGCGGCGGTCCTCCGCGTAGCCCTTGCCGTCGCGCTCGACCTGCCACGGGATGCGAATGCTCGCCGCGCGGTTCGACACGCCGTAGCTGAACTTGTTGTACGGGGCGGTCTCGTGGGCGCCGGTGAGGCGGCTCTCGATGTCGTGGCCGTA
>JBMOGW010000290.1:0-4062 GCA_049318165.1 Ilumatobacteraceae bacterium | reverse complement strand
TGGTCTCGCTCATCGTGATCTGCACGCTGCGCACGTAGTTGCGGTTCCACACCGGCTCGAGCAACGTGTTGGAGAAGCGGAACACCAGCAGGTCCTCCACGCTCTCCTTGCCGAGGTAATGGTCGATGCGGAAGATGCGTTCTTCCGGGAACACCGAGTGCAGCAGACCGTTCAGCTCGGTCGCGCTGTGCAGGTCGCGCCCGAACGGCTTCTCCACCACGATGCGGCCGCGGCTGTTCAGCTCGACCGAGGCGAGTGCCTGCGCCACGGTGGGGAACATCGTCGGCGGGATGGCCATGTAGTACACGGCATGGCAGCTGTGATGCTGGTCGAGGACGTCACGCAACGACGTCCAGGTGGCCTCCTCCGCATAGTCGCCCTGGATCAGGTCGAGGCGGGCGAGCAGTGCATCGACGACGGACGCCTTCGCATCGGGGATCGCCGCGAGGATCGAGTCGTGCGCGTGCTGGCAGAACGCCTGGTCGTTCCAGTCGCTGCGCGCCACGCCGATGACCGGCACGTTCAGCCGGCCGTGCGCCTCCATGTGGTACAGCGCCGGGAACAGCTTGCGTTTCGACAGGTCCCCGGTGGCACCGAACAGGACGAGCGCGTCGGCGGTGGGCTGGGTGGCGGTGCTCATACGTTCGTCGCCTTCACTTCGTGGTGCCCGCCGAAGCCCGCGCGCATCGCCGACAGGACCTTGTGCGCCACCTCGCCGCGGTCACGCGAATAGAAGCGGTCGAACAGCGACGCGGCCAGCGTCGGTACCGGCACACCCTCGTCGATCGCGGCGTGCAACGTCCAGCGACCCTCACCCGAGTCGCTGACGGTGCCCTCGAACCCGCCGAGCCCGGGGTCGGCGTGGAACGCGGCGGCGGTCAGGTCGAGCAGCCAACTGCTCACCACGCTGCCGCGACGCCACACCTCGGTGATCGCCGCCAGGTCGAGGTCGTAGCGGTAGTACTCGGGGTGGGTGAGCGGCGCGGTCTCGGCGTCCTGCTGGCGGGTCGCACTGCCGATGTTCGCGTTGGCGAGCACGTTCAGGCCCTCTGCGTAGGCGGCCATCATCCCGTACTCGATGCCGTTGTGGACCATCTTCACGAAGTGCCCGGCGCCGCTCGGCCCGCAGTGCAGCCAGCCGTGCTCCTCGGTGCCCTCCGCACCCTCGCGACCGTCGGTGCGCGGGGCGGCGGCGATACCCGGCGCCAGGGTGTCGAACACCGACGTCATCTGCTGCACCACCTCGTCCGGCCCGCCCACCATCAGGCAGTAGCCGCGTTCGAGGCCGAACACGCCACCGCTGGTGCCGACGTCCATGTAGTGGATGCCGGTGGGCGCCAGTTGTGCCGCACGGTCGACGTCGTCGCGGTACCACGAGTTGCCGCCGTCGATGAGCGTGTCGCCCGGCTCGAGCAGCGGCTCGAACGCGGCGATCGTGGACGCCACGTACGCGGCGGGCACCATCAACCAGATGTGCCGCGGCGGTGCGAGCAGGTCGACCACCTCCTGCGGGGTGCGCGCACCGCGCGCGCCCTCGGCCTCCATCGCAGCGACGGCGTCGGCACTGACGTCGTATGCGATGCACTCGTGTCCGCCGCGCATCAGGCGGCGGACCATGTTGGCGCCCATGCGCCCCAATCCGACCATGGCGATCTGCATGGGCACAGGTTGCCACGTCCGCGGCCGATAGCGTCGCGGGCCATGACCGATCGGGACCGGGCGTTGCAGGGAGTCACTGCCGCCCACCGCACCCTCGAGCAACGCCTGCAGGGCGTCACCGACGACCAGGCTCGGCAGCCTTCGCTGCTGCCGGGCTGGACCGTCGGGCACGTGCTCACCCACATCGCCCGCAACGCCGACGGCCTGCGCCGGATGGTGGAGGGTGCCGCCCGCGGCGAGGTGGCCGAGATGTACCCGGGCGGGTTCGACGCTCGCAACGCCGACATCGAAGCCGGCGCCGGCCGCACTGCCGAGGCGCTCGTCGACGACGTGCGCGTGTCGGCCGCGCGGCTGGAGTTGGCGTTCGACGGCCTGCCTGCCGACGCATGGTCGCGCGAGGGCATCACCGTGTTCGGCCCGGCACCGATCGACGACCTGCCCGGCCGCCGCTGGCGCGAGGTGGAGGTGCACCACGCCGACCTCGGCCTCGGTTACGGCCCGCGCGAGTGGCCCGCCGACTACGTGCGCAGCGAATTGCGCGTGCTGACGATGCTGTGGGACAGCCGCCGCCCGATGGGCCTCACCGGCCTGCCGCCCGAAGCGTTCGACGTCGACGAGCGCACCCGCCTCGCCTGGCTGCTCGGTCGTGCCGAGATCGCCGGCCTCCCTGCCGCGGGGTTGCTGGGATGAGCCGCGCCGTCCGTCGCGCGCTCGCGGGAGCCCTTGCTGCCGCTGCAGTGCTCGGTCTCTGGGTCGCCCCCGCCTCGGCGCACGCCGCGCTCGAGCGCAGCGTGCCGTCGGCCAACAGCGTCGTCGAGCAGAGCCCGCCCGCCATCGTCCTCGACTACGACGAGGACATCGAGGCCCCCCTCGCCAGCATCGGGGTGTTCGACGCCGACCGGAAGCCGGTCGAGGTCGGCGCCCCGGCTGCCGGCGACGACAGCACCATCGTCACGGCGTCGCTGCCCCCGCTCGACGACGGCCTGTACGCCGTGGTGTGGCGCGTCACTTCCGCCGACGGTCACGTGATCGACGGCGCGTTCAGCTTCCAGGTCGGCACCGGCTCGACCGGGAGCGGCGACGATCTCATCGCCGACGTCAGCGGCGGCGGCCAGGTGGACGCCGGTCTGAAGTGGGCGTACGGCATCGCCCGGTTCCTTGCGCTCGCCGGAGCGATCGTCCTCATCGGCGTCGGCATCTGGTCGGTGCAGGGCCGACCGCAGCTCGGCTCGATCGGCCGCATCCGCGCCGCGATGTGGATCGGCTGGGTCGCGCTGTTCGCCGGCGCGCTCGGCGCGTTCGGGATGTTCGGCGCGCAGGCCAAGGGCGGCACGGTGAGCGACGCGTTCTCGCCATCGACGTGGGGCGACATCGCCGGCACCGACACCGGTCGGGCGCTCCTGGCCCGCATCGTGCTGGCGGTCGTGCTCGGCGTGGTCCTGCGCATGTGGGCGAAGCACGGGGCGACCTGGTGGCAGCTCGTCGCCGGCTCGGCCTCGCTGCTTACGCTGATCACGTTCTCGAAGTCCGGCCACCCCAACTCGCTGACCCCGCGCCTGTTGTGGATCGCCATCGACACGGCACACCTGTTGGCCATCACGGCCTGGGTCGGCGGTCTGACCGCGCTGGCACTCGCCGGCAGGGCGTGGCTGAGCGAACCCGAGGCCGTTCGCCCCGTGCGCCGCTACTCGGCGACCGCGTTCGTCGCCGTCCCGGTGATCGTCGCCACCGGTGTGGCGCAGACGCTGAAGCTCGCCGGTGGCCTCGACGACGTCACCGCCACCACCTGGGGCCGAATGCTGCTCGCCAAGGTGATGCTCGTCATCGTGATGGTCGCCATCGGCGGCGTGTCGCGCTGGCTGCTGCACCACGACGGTCCCGGTTCGCTGCGACGCACGGTGCTGGTGGAGGCCGTCATCGGCATCGTGGTCATCGGGCTCGCCGCCGGCATGGTGGCCCAGCCGCCGCGCCCGTCGGTGCCGGCGATCCCGTTCAACGCCACGGTGTCGTCCAACGGTGTGCTGGCCGCGGTCAGCATCAGCCCGGGCGGTGTCGGCAGCAACGAGATCCACGTGCTCATCACGCCGCCCGGCGGGTCGATCACGCCGGTGTCGGGCCTCACCGGGCGCGTGTCGCTCCCGGCGCAGGGCATCCCCAACTCGCCGATCGAGTTCACGGCCGAGGGCGCGAACCACTTCAGCGGCAACATCACGTTCCCCGAGTCGGGTGAGTGGACGCTCGAGCTGATCGTCGCCGTCACCGAATCCGAGTCGGCGCTGATCAAGACCACCGTCACGATCCCGTAGCGGCGAGCATCGACCGGAGTGGCGGCGGCATCCGATCGCTGGTACCGAAATCCGGCCGATACGGCCAGGTATCCGCCCCAGCGATGCGCTCAGGCCG
>JBMOGW010000289.1:0-4065 GCA_049318165.1 Ilumatobacteraceae bacterium | reverse complement strand
GCATCTACGACCCCCGTCGTGCCGCCATCTACCAGCGCCTCGGCATCGCCACCGTCGCACCGGCACTGTGGACCACCGAGCGCGTGCTGCGTCGCCTGGTGCCCGAGGCCGCCGCCGTCGAGTGGGTGGACCCGAGCGCGAAGGTGTCGCTCGTCGAGCGCTCACTCGCCCGTGCCTGGGCAGGTCACAAGGTGCTCGAGGTCGAGAGCGCCGGTGTCCGTGTCGTGGCCGTCAGCCGCCTCGGCTCTGCGATCCTGCCGAACGACCAACTCGTCGCCCAGGAGGGCGACGTGCTGTACCTCGCCGTCGCTCACGACGCGCTGTCCCACCTCGACGAGCTGACCGCCGGCCCGAGTGCCGGCCACGGTCACTAGGAGCCGACATGAACATCGTCATCGCAGGCGGCGGCAGCGTCGGCCGTTTCATCGCCGAGCAGTTGGTCGGCAGCGGCCACCAGGTCACCATCGTCGACAACGACGTCGACGTGGTCGGCCGTCACGACAGCACCATCCCCGAGGCCATCTGGGTGCGCGGTGACGCGTGCGACATCAGTGTGCTGAAGGCCGCAGGCCTCGAGCGCGCCGACGTGGTGGCGTCGGTCACCGGCGACGACGAGGACAACCTCGTGGTCTCGCTGCTGGCCAAGCAGGAGTTCGCCGTGCCGCGCGTCGTGGCTCGCGTGAACAACCCGAACAACGAGTGGATGTTCAACGAGACCTGGGGCGTCGACGTGTCCGTCAGCACCCCTCACCTCATCACCGGCCTGGTGCAAGAGGCGGTCAGCGTGGGCTCGTTCGTTCGCCTGCTCTCGTTCGAGGGTGGCAAGGCGAAGCTGGCCGAGGTGACCCTCGCCGAGGGTTCGCCGGCCGCCGACAAGGAGATCGTCGAGCTCGGGTTCCCGCGTGACACCACGGTCGTCGCCATCCTGCGCGACGAGAAGGTGGTCGTGCCTCGCGGCGACACGATCCTCCGCGTCGGCGACGAGGTGCTCGTGCTGGTCACCACCGAGAGCGAGGACGCCGTCCGCGCCCTGTTGGTGGGCTAGGGCAGGATCGTGTAGGCGGGGTTGAGCATCACCAGGCGACCGCGCTCGGTGCGCGCCACGCCTTCGATCAACACCGCCCGACTGTGCTCGAGGCCGGCCACGTAACGACGCCCGGTGAACACGGCCACAGCGGTGCCCGAGCCGTCGGACACCGTGATCTCGAAGGCGGCGACGCCCTGCCGCGGTGCAATGCGCGTGCGGGTGATCTCGCCACCGACGCGCGCGGGCACCCTGGCCTCGAGCTCGCCGAGCGGGGTGAGTTGGAGGCCGGCGAACCGGTCCTGCAACCGCTCGTCGTCCAGTTGTTCGACCGATGCCGTCAGTCGCTTCTTGAGGTCACGCAGGCCCATGGGCCCCAGGCTACGCCTGCGCGCCCCTGCGCCGGCGAAGGAGCAGCAACGCCGACCCGAGGGCGACCAGGGCCATGGCGATACCACCGATCGTCGGCGCGCCCTTCAACCCGCCCGTGGCGGGCAGTGTGACGGGCACCGTGCCACCGCCCGAACTGACGTCGGCGAAGTTGTTGCGGAACTGCACCACCACGTCCTGCGCGTCGGTGTCGGTGCCGATCTGCAGTTCCTCGGGCGGTTGCTGCGAGGCCACGCCGTCGACCGTGACCGTGACGGTGCGCTCCACCACGTTGCCCCCGCCGCCGTCATCGGTCTCGACGATGGTGCACAGCGTGGGGAAGACGAACGCGAGGGGAGCGGGCAGACGCTTCGGGCCGCTGCCGACAGGAACTGTCAGACGAGCGGTCGTGCCGTCCTCGCAGCTGATGTCGATGATCACCGGCGCCTGCTGGCCGGCGCGTTCGGGGCCGAACACCTTCACCACGTCGAGCGTGCTGGGCGCGACGAAGCGGTACACGTAGTCGCACACCAGGTCCGGTGCGTCGGCCCCGACACGGACGTCGAGCAACTCGGCGCCCACGTTGGTGGCCGCGGCGCTCACGTTGCACGTCGGCGTCGCCGCGATCTGCCAGCGCCCTGCCGCGGTGGCCTTCGGCGCCACGGGCGTGATGAACCACGAGCCGTACAGCGGATCGGTGCTGTCGCCAGTGGCCGTCACACGCGTGCCGGCTGCGGTGGTGGTGGCGGACTGTTGGAGCAGCACACCTGCGTTGCTGCCGCCGACGTTGAGGTCGCCGTTGCCCTGCACGTCGAAGCCGAACGTGCCGGTGCCGCCCAGGGTGGTGAGGCGGATCGACAGCTTGCTGAGCGGCACCATCTGGTTGACGAAGCTGCACGCGGCGCGGCCGCCGGCCGGCACGACCACCTGGATGCTCGGCGGGTTCGGGGCTTCGACGGAGTTGACGGTCACCGTGGGCGTCGAGTCGACGGCGACGCAGTACGCCCCGACGAAGTCCCACCGGACAGCAGCGGTCGCAGCCGGAATCTGCTCGGTGACGGTCCAGGTGCCGGCGGTGAGGTTGGCGATCGGTCCGCTGTTGCCGACGCCGTCGGCGGGATCGACCGGGATCGACACGGTGGTGTTCACCGACGGCCCGACGACGTCGAACGCCCACGTCGCCGGAAGGGCCTCGAGCGGTACGCCGTAGGGGTCGCCGAACGTCTGCTTCAACAGCAGGCCCGAACCGACCGGTGGTGGCGCGAGGTCGTTGAGGAACGTGCAGGTGATGGTGTCGCCGGCGCCGAGTTCGATGCTCACCGATGTCCCGCTGGGTGTCCAGGTGGAGGTGTCGTTCGCGCTGACGCAGGTGACCGACACGAAGACGAACCCGTCCGGCACGATCTCGTTGGCCACCCACGGCGCGCCCCCGGCACCGCGCACGAACTCCTTCGACGCGCTGGCATTGGTGTTGGCAGGGACTTCCACCGAGAAGTCGCCACCAGGGTTGAACGAGAGGTTGCCGTCGAACGGGAACGAGATGTCGGCGGGCAGGGTGCGGCCGTTGGCGAGCTGCTTGCGGATGTTGATGATGCCTGCCTCGGGCGGCGGCTTCACGTAGAACGCGTAGCAGAACACGTGGGTGGCGCCGCTCGGGAAGCCGATCCACTCCACGTTGTCGCCGTTCAGGTTGTCCTTCGCGCAGCGCAGCGCGCCGAAGCCGTAGGTGCCCTCCTGGGCGTTCAACGGCTCGGTGGGGGTGCCGCCCATGACCCAGAACTTGTTCTTCTGCGATGCGAGGCTGGCCTCGTTCGCGGTGAGATCGAAGGTCACGGCACCGGGGATGTCGACGCCCGTCGGGTTGCCCTGGTCGTCGAGCAGTGCCGTCGCCGCGGTGGTGGTCACGCGGCGGTTGTTCACCTGTGCCGGGTTGCGCACGTAGCTGAGGTTGGTGCCCGGCACGGGGCGGCTGTAGCCGGTGCCGAAACTGAACGTCCAGCCCGGGAGCGGGTGGCACGTCGACTGCGGCGCACGCCCGTCTTCCACGGCGGGCTGGACCGAGACGAACGGGTTGTACGGCGTGTTCGGACCGAGGTCGCGCAGCGACTCCATGATGTCGTTGCGGGCGCGGTTGCCGAAGATGTCGGTGTACGCGTCGCACCAGCGAGCCACCATCGTCACCTGGTACACCGGGGGCGCGGCGGCCGCCTGCGCGGCGGGTGCCGGGGTCACGGCGAGGGTCGTCGCGGCGATCGCGGTGCCGAGGAGCGTTGACACGAGCGTGCGTCGCCGCACGCGCCGCGATGCGTGGGAAGATTCGCGCTGCATGTGGTGAAACTGTACCGGGTTGCGTCAGTCCGTCATGCGTTCGCGAAGAGTTCGGCGAGCTGATCCGGCTCGACCGCGCCGAGATACTGCTCGACCGAACCGTCGGGCCTCACCACCGCCAGCGCCGGCTGCGACGGCACGCCGAACCGGGCGAACACGTCACCCGGGTCGTCGGCCACCTGCGGGAACGTCAGCCCGTGCTTGCTGATGAAGCCCTGGAACGACTCGTCGTCGCCGTACCAGGCGACTCCGATGAACTGCACCTTCCCGGCGTACTGCTTGCTGGCCTCCTCGACCGAGGGGGCTTCACGGTTGCAGGTGCTTCAAGTGGGCGCCCAGAACCA
>JBMOGW010000288.1:0-4081 GCA_049318165.1 Ilumatobacteraceae bacterium | reverse complement strand
TGCCCACGTACGCGCAGGTGGTCGGCGTGGCCGACCGGGCGCAGCAGCCCGGCGACTACGCGGTCACCGCAGCCGGCGGGTTTCCCGGCGAACTGAACAACGGCTGGCGCGCCCAGCACCTGAACAGCTTCGACTGTGAGTACGGCTTCTCGTGCATGGGGTACGAACTGAGTGGTGCGTGGGGCGCCAAGATGGCCCGCCCCGACGGCGAGGTGATCGTGTTCGTCGGCGACGGCTCGTACCTGATGATGAACAGCGACCTGTACTCGTCGGTGCTCAGCGGCCACAAGCTGATCGTGATCGTCTGCGACAACGGCGGTTTCGCCGTCATCAACCGCCTGCAGGTGAACCAGGGCGGCGAGCCGTTCAACAACCAGCTGGCCGACACCCGTCACGAGCGGCTGGTGTACGTCGACTTCGCCGCGCACGCCCGCTCGATGGGCTGCCTGGCGGAGGACGTCACCACGGTCGCCGAGCTGGACGCCGCACTCGAGCGTGCCCGCGCCGCCGACCGCACCACCGTGATCGCCCTGCGCACCGACGCCTATTCGTGGACCGAGGGCGGCGCCTTCTGGGAGGTCGGCGTGCCCGAGGTGAGCGACCGTCCGACGGTGCAGGCGGCCCATGCCGCGATGCAGGTCGGCAAGCAGCAACAGAGGAGGCTCTGATGGGCATGCTCGACGGCAAGGTGGTCGTCGTCAGCGGCGGCACCCAGGGCCTCGGCGAGGCCACCGTGCGCGCCGTCGTCCGCGAGGGTGCCTCGGGCGTGGTGATCGTCGGACGCGACGCGGCGAAGGGCGAGCAACTCGCCACCGAGCTGACGTCGTCGTCCGCCCGGGCGGTGTACGTGGCCGCCGACATGGCCGACGTCGACACACCCGGCCGCATCGTCGAGGTCGTGGGTCGCGAGTTCGGTGTCGCCCACGGGCTGGTGAACGTCGCCGCGTCCACCTTCCGCGACAACGTCTGGACCGCCGAGCCCGACGGGTGGGACACGATGATGGCCGTCAACGTGCGCGCCCCGTTCTTCCTGCTGCAGGGCCTCGCCGAGTTGATGCGCGGTGCCGGCGTGCGGGGTTCGGCGGTCAACATCGGCTCGGTCAGCGGCCATGGCGGCCAACCGTTCATCCTGTCGTACTGCGTCTCGAAGGGTGCGTTGGCGACGATGACCAAGAACGTCTCGTACTCGCTCATGCGCCACGGCATCCGCGTCAACCAGGTGAACCCCGGTTGGATGGACACCGCAGCCGAGGATGCCGTCCAGCGTCGCTTCCACGGCGCCACCGACGGCTGGCTGGACGCCGCCGAGGCCGGCCAGCCGACCGGCCGCCTGATCAAGCCGCCCGAGGTGGCCGAACTGATCGTCTTCCTGTTGTCCGACCGCAGCGGGATGATGACCGGCAACATCATCGACTACGACCAATCCGTCCAGGGTGCGGGTGACGCACCGAAGCCTTCAGTCCAGGAGACCCCCCAATGACCGCTCGAACCGTCCGCATCGCCGTCCTCGGAGTCGGCCGCATCGGCAAGATGCACGCCGAACTGATCGCCCGCCAGGTGCCCGGCGCGACGCTCGCCATGGTGCAGGACGTCAACGGCGAGGCGGCGGCGGCCGTCGGCGCCGAACTCGGCGTGCCACACACCACCGACGCGGACGCGGTGTTCGCGAACCCCGACGTCGATGCGGTCGCGATCTGCAGCAGCACCGACACGCACGTGCCGCTGCTGATCGCCGCGGCGAACGCCGGCAAGGCGATCTTCTGCGAGAAGCCGGTGTCGCTCGATCTGGCGAAGGTCGATGAAGCGCTGGCCGTCGTGGCCGCGGCCGGTGTGCCGATCCAGATCGGCTTCAACCGTCGCTTCGACCCGGCTCACCGCTCGGTGCGCGACGCGGTGGCGTCCGGCGCCGTCGGCGACGTGCACATCGTGCGCATCACGTCGCGCGACCCTGCACCGCCGCCCATCGCGTACGTGAAGGTCAGTGGCGGCCTGTTCCTCGACATGATGATCCACGACTTCGACATGGCCCGGTACGTCACCGGCAGCGACGTGGTCGAGGTGTATGCGCGTGCCGCCGTGCGGGTGGACCCCGCGATCGGCGAAGCGGGCGATGTCGACACCGCCGTGGTCACGCTGCTGCACGAGAACGGGGCGATCACCACGATCGACAACAGCCGCCAGGCCGTGTACGGCTACGACCAGCGTGTGGAGGCGTTCGGCTCTGGCGGCATGGCGGCCAGTGAGAACCCGCCCGCCCACACCGGTATGCGCCGCACGGCGGACGGCACGTTCGGCACGACGATCCCGTACTTCTTCCTCGACCGGTACATCCCCAGCTACGTCGACGAGTGGAAGTCGTTCGTGCAGTACCTCACCGAGGGCGGCCCGTCGCCGGTGGACGCTGCGGCCGGCCGGGCGCCGCTCGTCATCGGCCTCGCCGCGTGGCGCAGCGTCCGCGAGGGCCGCGTCGTGCGCTGCGACGAGATCGGCTGATTCACGTGGCCGCAGGGCCCTGGCACCGGGTGGAGGACTGCCGGCTCGACGACCTCGTCGCGCTCGTGGACCGCGGCGTCGACATGGCGCACTTCCCGTTGGCGCTGCGCCTGGACCACGGCGCCCTCGTCTACGACGCCGCGGCGCTGGTGACGCGCGCTGGCACGCCGGACGGCCGTGCCGAGGTGCTCGCCGAGTTGGCCGAGGCGTTCGGCGACGAGGGGCCCGGCATCGCCGTGTTCGCCGGTGCCTTCGAAGGGTCGGTGGTGGATCGTGCCAGCGACGTGTTCCGCGCGCTGATCGACGACCAGCATCGAGCCGGTGTCGCGTCCGGCGACCACTTCGCCGCACCCGGTGCGAACGACCGCGTGTGGAACGCACTCGAGAAGCTCGCCGTCGCCGCCCCCGACGTGTTCGCCGACTACTACGCCAATCCGGTCGTCGAGCTGGTGAGCGCGGCCTGGCTGGGGCCGTGGTACCAGATCACCTCGCAGGTGAACGTGGTGAACCCGGGCGGGCAGGCGCAGGCGCCGCACCGCGACTACCACCTCGGCTTCCAGACCGACGAGGACGCGTCGAGGTTCCCGCCGCACGCGCACCAGCTGTCGGCCGCGCTGACGCTGCAGGGTGCCGTGGCCCACTGCGACATGCCCGTCGAGACCGGGCCGACGATGTACCTGCCGAACACGCATCGGTACCCGCTCGGCTATCTGGCCTGGCGCAGGCCGGAATTCGCGGCGTGGTTCGCCGAGCATCACGTGCAGCTGCCGCTGCGCACGGGCGACGCCGTGTTCTTCAACCCGGCGCTGTTCCACGCCGCCGGCACCAACCGCACCGCCGACGTGCGGCGAATGGCCAACCTGTTGCAGATCTCGTCCGCCATGGGCCGGGCGATGGAGTCCGTCGACCGCGACCGCATGAGCCGGGCCCTGTACCCCGTACTGCTGGACTGGGTGCAGCGCGGCACCGACATGGGCGACGTGCGCCGTGTGGTGGCCGCAAGCGCGGAGGGTTACCCGTTTCCCACGAACCTCGACCGCGACCCGCCCCTCGGTGGCCTTGCCCCGCCGTCACAGGCCGACATCGTGCTCGCCGCCCTCGCCGAGCGCTTGCCCGTCGAGGCGCTGCACGAGCGCCTCGACGACCACGCCCACCGCCGCCGCACCTGACGCGCCGCACACACAGGGGTCGGGCGCGTTCGGCGACATTCGTGTCGCATTCCGCGACCACGGGCGCGAGACACGTCGTATCTGGGGGTGCGGCGGACCCATGGGCCCGGGAAACGACATCCGACACCGCACAGAGCGGCGGTGCTGACCTCGCGACCTGGCGGGTGCACATCGGAGGCTGCTCTGCTCTGGAAGTGGAACGCGGCGACGCTGTTCTGTGTCACAAGGCCTCTGTGTCGCATCCGTGAGCGGTGCGTACGCGGTCAGCGATGTGACACAGACGGGTTGTGATACCGAGAACGCGGCGAAGGCCGATCGCTTCCTTCGAGAGCAAGCAATCTCGCCACGGGGAGCGCCGAGTGCCCGGTATGTGCACTTCCTGGGAAGTGTGTGACGCAGGAAACTGGGCGGGTGGCGTC
>JBMOGW010000287.1:0-4088 GCA_049318165.1 Ilumatobacteraceae bacterium | reverse complement strand
CGGTGGGCCACACGATGGCGCGGGTGCGATCGGCGTTCAGGCGCACGTGCGGGCGGACGGTGGCGAAGTCGGTGAACTCCTCCGGGTCGATCTCGGCGAGCGGCTGTGCCTGCCAGGCCTCGACCAGGTGGCGGACACTGTTGCTGGCCGCGTCGCCGGCGTCGTTCCAGCCGGTGAAGGCCGCGATGAGCACAGGACGGCGCAGTGTGGGGCGGGCCAGCCAGCGGACGTGTTCCATCACCGCACAACCTACCGCTGCTCACCCCGCCCCTGGACCGCCGTCACCCATACGAGTGCTGCCGGAAAGCACCCGCGCGAGGGGACCAAGGGCCCTGAGCGAGGGCCCCCGAGGGGAGCACCATGACCACATGAAGGTCGCGTCCACCCACGTCTATTCGGCACCGCCGGACGTCGTGTACGCGGCCATGTCGTCCCCCGAGGTGATGGTCGCCAAGTACGTGGCGCTCGGTCACCTGGACGTGAAGATCATCGAGCACACGCAGTGCGCGGGTATCACGTCCGTTCGTTCGCGGCGTGCCGTTCCCGTCGACCCCCCGGGGTTCGCGCGCCGATTCTTCGACCCGGTCACCGTCGTGGACCAGCACGACGAGTGGGACCCGCCGATGCCCGATGGCTCCCATTGGGGCATCTGGCAGGTCAGCGCCCGCGGTGTACCGGTGACGACCGGCGGCCAGCTGCGGCTGGGTCCGACGGCCGACGGCACGGGCACGGTGGTGGAGATCACCGGCGAGGTGAACTGCCCGATGCCGATCATCGGTGGCCGCGTGGCCGCCTGGGTCGGTGGCGACGTGGAGCGAACGATGGCGGCTGAAGCCGCGTTCCTCGACGGCTACCTGCGCGAGCAGGCGCTGCGAGCAGCGAGCGGTGGTGACGGCGTGGTCCAGGACTCGGATCCCACGCCGCATCGCAAAGCGAGCTGAGCGACACGTTCTCGAGGTCGTCCGTGCTGGGTGGTGGCACGGGCGGCCTCGGCCATGTCCCGTGTCACCGAGCCGGTTGGGTCAGAGTTGCGGGACCACCGTGTAGGCCTCGCCACCGCCACCGGCGATGACGTCGTCCAGCCAGTTGCCCTCGTACACGTCGTTCGGGCCCTGCAACAGGTCGTTCTCGTCGGCGCCCTCGGGTGTGGTGACCAGCGTCCAGGCCTGCCGCTTGTAGGTCCAGTTCGACGGGTACAGGCGATGTGCCTCGCGCCACCACGGGACGGCAGCTTCGGCGCCCACCGTGCGGCGCAGGTGCTCGCCGAGCTCGAAGCATGCGGCGGCTCGCGCCTCGTCGTCGCCACGCGGCAACGACCGGGCGATCACCTCGTCGGGCGACAGGACGTACGGCGAGTCGGCGCCGTTGCGTGCCCAGTCGACGATCGCGGCGCGGTACTCGTCGCTCACGTCGGGGATCGCCTTCACCTCACGGAACGTGCGGTCCAGTCGCTCGGGCAGACCGTCCGGGATGTCCATGTCGCGCAGCGGGCTGCGTTCGATCGACGCGCCCTCCGCCGGCCGCACGATCGTGCCGGTCTCGTCGATCCACACGGCCATCGGGATGTTGACGAAGCCGAACAGGTCGTCGGTGACGTGCATCGTGTCGATCAGCGACGGGTGCGTCGGCGACGCGGCATCGATCCACTTGTAGGTGTGCTGCGGCTCGACGTCGAGGGCGACGGTCACCACCGTCAGGCCGAGCGACTCGAGTTCTGCGTGGAGCGCCTGCCACCCGGGCAGGCTGGTGCGGCAGCCTCAATAACTCGCCCAGGCGACCAGCAGCACCTTTCGGCCGTGCAGCGCGCTGAGCTTGAACGGGTTGCCGTCGCGGGTGATCAGCTCCGGGTCAGCGGCCGTCGCAGTGGCGAGTGCCTTGCCGCCCAGGGTCGCCGAGCCGACGGCCCACACCCCGTGGCCGTCGTCGTGGACGATCGGCATGCCCAGCCGGGTGGCGGCCGCATCGACGTCGACGGTGCCGTCGGCGCGCAGCGAGCCCGGTGCGGGGACGCAGATCTCGCCACGGCACAGGCCCTCGGGCTTCGGGGCCCAGCCGGTGTGCTCGGCGAACTGATCGGGGGACACCCCGTCGAGTGACGTGAGAATCATGGGTGCACCGTAGTCCTCAGCGGCGGGCGACCGAGTCGGCCAGGTCGTGGGGGCCGCTGGCGGGGTAGCCCTTGGCGGCGCGGATGGCGGCGCCCCAGGGCAGCAGGATGGACAGCAGCTCGTCGAGGCCGTCGCCGAGCGCCTCCATCGAGCGATCCATCTGACGGTCGGTCTCGATCTCGATGCGCTCGCGGATCTCGTGACCGTGCGGCGTCAGCGCCGTCTCGTCCACCAGACCCAGCGCCTTCAGCCGCTCGTGGGCCTGATCGAACTCTGCGTCGGTCCATGCTCGGGTGCGGCTGTAGCTGCGCATCGGGAGGCCCCAGTACAGCTCGCTCATCAGGCCGATCTCGGTGGCGTCGATGCCCTGGCCGATCCAGGCTGCGGTGTGGCTGTCGCCGCGGAACTCGCGCAGCATGTCGCCCAGACGCCAGATGGCACCGAGGTCGGTGTCGGGCATCGGCTGCGCCAGCGCGCCGGCATAGAGCGGCCGACCCTCGGGGCGCAGCGGCGCGGCGGCACGCTCGAGCAGTGCACGCGCCCGGGCGGCGCCGTCGGGCGACTCACCGAGGATGCGCACCAGCTGCGCGATCGCGCCGGCGTCGCGGGCGGCGCAGATGGTCGCCGCGTCGGTGAGCGTCCAGCCGAAGGTCACGGACGGCACGACGGCGGCGGGGCTGAACACCGCGAACGCAGCGGCCACCAGCTCGCCCGGCACCTGCCCCATCAGCGAGCCACGGCTGGTGAAGTACGCCGGGCCGTCGGGGAGTGCGACGCCGTTCGTCTCGCCGCGACTGGGCGCGAACCCGAGGGCGACGTAGTTGGCGTGGCACTCGGGCGAGAAGTACACCTGCCCGATGACCGGCTCGAGTGCGGCAGCGAGTGCGCGTGAAGGCTCCATGCGGGCGCACGATAGGCGGGTGGTCGCGGCCAGGACGTGTCGTAGCGTGGGGCCCGTGACCACGACCATCGAGATCGCCACCGACGTGTCCGACGAGCTGGTGGAGGCCTTCGCCCGGCTCATCCCGCAGCTGTCGAAGAGTTCACCGCCGCCCACTGCCGACGAGCTGGCGGCGATGATCCGCGGCGACGCGTCCGACGTGCTGATCGCCCGGGTCGACGGCCGCATCGCCGGCACGCTGACGCTCGTCACGTTCCGCATTCCCACCGGTGTGCGGGCGTGGATCGAGGACGTGGTGGTCGACGACGCCGCACGCGGTCACGGCGTCGGTGACGCGCTCAACCGCTTCGCGCTCGACCTGGCCGAGCAGAAGGGCGCCAAGACCGTCGACCTCACCTCGCGCCCATCCCGCGAAGCCGCCAACCGCCTGTACCAGCGCATCGGCTTCGAACCCCGCGAGACGAACGTCTACCGCTACTCGCTCGAAGCCTGAATGAGTCACGCAGAACTTAAGTTCTGCGTGACGGTGCGGGGCTGGCCGTCGGCCGTCATCAACCCGCACATATCGACGTCCCTGGCCAGCCCGAACTGGAGGTATCCGTGCCACCCAGTGGCGCACGAATGCCTCCAGTTTGAAGAGAGGGTGCAGATTGCCCGGTAGGGGCGCTCTTGGCAAGTACTTCTGGGTGGTTGATATGTGCGCAGGGCAACGGCGCGGTTTCGAACGACAGGAAGTGGACGAACGTCTACAGATTCTCGTTGGAAGCCTGAGGCTCCACGACGTTGATCGTGCTCAGCCGGATGTCCAGCGCAATCAGCCGGGCACATCACCGTCCCGCTGAGTGCGCCGCCCAGCGCGGATTCTCGGCGCTACGCGGTCGGGACGTGGAAGGAGTCCAGCGCATCGGCGGGGATGCCGAGCGTTCCGTCTTCGAGCCTCACGCGGGGCAGCCGCTTCTCGTACATCGCCTGAACGACGACACGGGTGGCGACGCCCAGCCGTTGTGCGGCTTCAGCGGGGAGAAGTACCTCTTGCTCGGTCATTGCACGCCCCCTTCGTCGAAGCCCAACTTACCGTG
>JBMOGW010000286.1:0-4157 GCA_049318165.1 Ilumatobacteraceae bacterium | reverse complement strand
AAGTTCACGGTCGACGAGTGCAAGGAAAAGGACATGACCTACAGCGCGCCGATCTTCGTGCGCGCCCGGTTCATGAACCGCAACACCGGTGAGATCAAGGAGCAGACGGTGTTCATGGGTGACTTCCCCATGATGACCGAGAAGGGCACCTTCATCATCAACGGCACCGAGCGCGTCGTCGTGTCGCAGCTCGTCCGTTCGCCCGGCGTGATCTTCGAGCCCGGTGAGCGTTTCCGCCTCCGTAACCTCAGCAAGCACCAGCTCGTCAAGGGCACCATCCACCCGTACCGCGGTGAGTGGCTCGAGTTCGACGTCGAGCAGAAGCCCGGCAAGGACGTCACCGCCGGCACCCGCGTGGCCCGCAAGCGCCGCATGGGCATCTTCACCCTGCTGCGCGCGCTCGGCTACGACGAAGAGCACGCGCCCGGCTTCATCGACCGCTTCGTCGGCCACTTCGACTTCCTCGAGGGCCAGTGGGAGAAGGAGCGCCACCTGGCGCCCACCCAGAACGAGGCGCTCGTCGAGATCTACAAGCGTGCCCGTCCGGGCGAGCCGCCCACGGTCGAGTCGGCCAAGGCCTACTTCCGCAACGCGTTCTTCGAGAACCGTCGTTACGACCTCAGCCGCGTCGGCCGCTACAAGCTCGACCGCAAGCTCGGCGACGAGATCAGCAAGCTGGACGCGCTGTTCGGCAAGGGCACCCGTGACCTCGGCTCGTTCTTCCAGGCCGACAACGACGACCCGAACAAGCGTGGCGTCTCGAGCGACCCGGACGACGACCACGTGTTGCGCCCGAACGAGGTGCTCGCCGCCATCAGCTACATGCTCCACCTCGTGAAGCAGGAGCCGGGCTACCGCCTCGACGACCAGGACCACTTCGCCAACCGTCGCATCCGCAGCGTCGGCGAGCTGATCCAGAACCAGGTTCGCATCGGCCTCAGCCGTATGGAGCGCGTGGTGCGCGAGCGCATGACCACCCAGGACGTGGAGGCCATCACGCCCACCACGCTGGTGAACATCCGCCCGGTGGTCGCGGCCATCAAGGAGTTCTTCGGCACGTCGCAGCTGTCGCAGTTCATGGACCAGGTGAACCCGCTGTCGGGCCTCACCCACCGTCGTCGTCTGTCGGCCCTCGGCCCGGGCGGCCTCAGCCGTGAGCGCGCCGGCTTCGAAGTCCGCGACGTGCACTTCAGCCACTACGGCCGCATGTGCCCGATCGAGACGCCGGAAGGCCCGAACATCGGTCTGATCGGTGCTCTGTCGACGTTCGCCCGCGTGAACCCGTACGGCTTCATCGAGACGCCCTACCGCGTGGTGAAGAACGGCAAGGTCACCGGCGAGATCAAGTACATGGCCGCCGACGAGGAAGAGAACTACGTCGTCGCCCAGGCCAACACGCCGATCAACGCCGACGGCACCTTCAAGGACGCGCGAGTGCTCGTGCGCCGCAGCCCGCAGGCCGCGAGCCTCGAGGACCTGCGCAAGATGCTGGAAGCGGAGAGCTTCTTCGGCGCCACCACCGACATCGCGTCGGTGCCGCCGGAGGAAGTGCAGCTGATGGACGTCAGCCCGAAGCAGATCGTCTCGGTCGCGACGGCGCTGATCCCGTTCCTCGAGCACGACGACGCCAACCGTGCGCTGATGGGCGCCAACATGCAGCGCCAGGCCGTGCCGCTGCTGCGCGCCGAGGCGCCGTACATCGGCACCGGCATCGAGGACCGCGCCGCCCGTGACGCCGCCGACCTGATCCAGGCCACCGGCGAGGGTGAGGTCATCGAGGTGAGTGGCGCCTCGATCGCCATCCAGTACAAGGAGGGTGGCAAGAAGATCTACCCGCTGAGCAAGTTCCGCCGCTCGAACCAGGACACGTGCATCAACCACCGTGCCCGGGTGAAGGAGGGCGACAAGGTCGTCAAGGGCACCATCATCGCCGACGGTCCCAGCACCGACATGGGCGAGCTGGCGCTCGGCAAGAACCTGCTCGTGGCGCTGATGCCGTGGGAGGGCTACAACTTCGAGGACGCCATCATCCTCAGCGAGCGCCTGGTGAAGGACGACGTGCTCACGTCGATCCACATCCACGAGCACGAGGTCGACGCCCGTGACACCAAGCTCGGGCCGGAAGAGATCTCCCGCGACATCCCGAACCTCTCGGACGACATCCTGCGCGACCTCGACGACCGCGGCATCATCCGCGTCGGCGCCGAGGTCGGCCCTGGCGACGTGCTCGTCGGCAAGGTCACCCCGAAGGGCGAGACCGAGCTGACCCCGGAGGAGCGCCTGCTGCGCGCCATCTTCGGTGAGAAGGCCCGTGAGGTGCGCGACACCTCGCTGAAGGTCCCGCACGGTGAGAGCGGCAAGGTCATCGACGTGAAGGTGTTCACCCGCGAGGACGGCCACGAGCTGCCCCCGGGCGTCAACCAGCTCGTCCGCGTGTACGTCGCCCAGAAGCGCAAGATCAGCGTCGGCGACAAGCTCGCCGGCCGTCACGGCAACAAGGGTGTCATCTCCAAGATCCTCCCGATCGAGGACATGCCCTACACCGCCGACGGTTCCGCGGTCGACATCATCCTCAACCCGCTCGGCGTGCCGAGCCGTATGAACGTCGGCCAGGTGCTCGAAGCGCACCTCGGCTACGCCGCCCGTTGGGGTTGGACCGACGTCAAGAACCACACCAAGGTCGGCGACGAGCCGATCCGCGGCACCGAGGCCAAGACCCGCCCCACCACCAAGCCGAGCACGTTCATCGCGACGCCGGTGTTCGACGGTGCGCACTGGGACGAGGACGAGGCCGCGGGCAAGCACCCGACCATCCAGAGCATCTTCGAGAACCTCAACCCGGAGAGCTCGGACGGCATCCGTCTGATCCAGCACGACGGCAAGACCACCCTGTACAACGGCCGCACCGGCCTGCCGTACGACAACCCGGTCACCGTCGGCTACATGTACATCCTGAAGCTCGCCCACCTGGTGGACGACAAGATCCACGCCCGTTCGACCGGCCCGTACAGCATGATCACCCAGCAGCCGCTCGGTGGTAAGGCGCAGTTCGGTGGTCAGCGTTTCGGTGAGATGGAAGTGTGGGCCCTCGAGGCCTACGGCGCGGCCTACTGCCTGCAGGAGCTGCTCACCATCAAGTCCGACGACGTGCTCGGCCGCGTGAAGGTGTACGAGGCCATCGTCAAGGGCGAGAACATCCCCGAGCCGGGCATCCCCGAGAGCTTCAAGGTGCTCATGAAGGAGATGCAGGCACTGTGCCTCAACGTCGAGGTGCTCGCCAGCGACGGCTCGGAGATCGAGATGCGCGAGATGGACGAGGACGTGTTCCGCACCGCCGAGGAGCTCGGCATCGACATCAGCCGCAACGAGCGCGGCACCGACGAGGACGACCGTGAGCGCGAGGCCCGTCGGGCATCGCGGACGAGCGGCTACTGAGAACGACTGACAGACGAAGCGAACGAGAGAAGAACGCCATGCTCGATGTGAACATGTTCGACCAGTTGAAGATCGGTCTGGCCACCGCCGACCAGATCCGTCTGTGGTCGCACGGCGAGGTCAAGAAGCCGGAGACGATCAACTACCGCACCCTGCGTCCCGAGAAGGACGGCCTCTTCTGCGAGAAGATCTTCGGGCCGACCCGTGACTGGGAGTGCTACTGCGGCAAGTACAAGCGCGTCCGCTTCAAGGGCATCGTCTGCGAGCGCTGCGGCGTGGAAGTCACCCGTTCGAAGGTCCGCCGCGAGCGGATGGGCCACATCGAGCTGTCGGCGCCCGTCGTCCACATCTGGTACCTCCGCGGCACCCGTAGCTGGCTGGCATACCTGCTGGCCGGCCTGGAGCCGAAGGAAGAGCTGAAGGCCAAGCAGCTCGAGAAGGTCATCTACTTCGCCGCCAACCTGGTGACGTGGGTGGACGAGGAGAAGCGTCACGCCGACCTCCCGAACCTCGAGGTGGAGTTCCGCGAGGAGATCGAGGCCATCAAGAAGGAACTCGAGCTGGCGATCGATCGCCGCTACAAGGAGCTCGAGGACGAGGCTGGCCGCAGCGAGGCCGAGGGCGCCGATGCCCGCAAGCTGAAGACGGCTGCCGAGAAGGAGATCGCGAACATCCGCGAGCGGTACGAGATGGAGCTCGACCTCCTGAACCGCACGTGGGAC
>JBMOGW010000285.1:0-4204 GCA_049318165.1 Ilumatobacteraceae bacterium | reverse complement strand
GCCGATGTGCTCGTGGTACCACATCCACGCCTCGGGGTTGATCGGCTCGCCGACCGAGCCGAGCAACTGCAGCGAGGACAGATCGTGCTTGGCCGGCTCCTCCGGACCCCACTTCATGAAGGTCCGGATGGCGGTGGGTGCGGTGTAGAACTTCGTGACGCGGTAACGCTCGACGATCTCCCAGAAGCGGTCGTTGCCCGGGAAGTTCGGGACGCCCTCGTACATCACCTGGGTGGCGCCGTTGGCCAGCGGGCCGTACACGATGTAGCTGTGACCGGTGATCCAGCCGACGTCGGCGGTGCACCAGTACACGTCGTCCTCGTGGAGGTCGAACACGTACTTGTGGGTGAACGCCGCCTGGGTGAGGTAGCCGCCGGACGTGTGCATGATGCCCTTCGGCTTGCCGGTCGTGCCCGAGGTGTACAGCAGGAACAGCAGCTGCTCGCTCGACATCGGTTCGGCCGGGCAGTCGGCGGACGCGCCGGCCATCAGGTCGTGGTACCAGTGGTCGCGTCCGTCCACCATCGTCACGTCGTTGTTGCCGCGGCGAACGACGACCACGTGCTCGATGGTCGGGGTGCCCTCCAGCGCTTCGTCGGCGGCCGCCTTCAGCGGGAACACCTCGCCGCGGCGCCAGCCGCCGTCGGCGGTGACGAGCACCTTGGCCTCGGCGTCGTTGATGCGATCGGTGAGGCTCTGCGCCGAGAACCCGCCGAACACCACGCTGTGCGCCGCACCGATGCGCGCACAGGCGAGCATGGCGACGGCGGCCTCGGGGATCATCGGCAGGTAGATGTTGACGCGGTCGCCCTTCTGGACGCCGAGACCCTTCAGCACGTTGGCGAACTGCTGCACCTCGGTGAGGAGGTCTGCGTAGGTGATGGTGCGCGTGTCGCCGGGCTCGCCCTCCCAGTGGAACGCCACCTTGTCGCCCTTGCCGGCCAACACGTGGCGGTCGAGGCAGTTGTGGCTGACGTTCAGTTCGCCGCCCACGAACCACTTCGAGAACGGCAACTCCCACTCGCAGATGGTGGACCATTCGGTCGACCAGTCGATCAGTTCGGCCGCCTGTCGAGCCCAGAAGCCCTGGAAGTCGGCGTTGCCCTGGTCGTAGAGGCTGGTGTCGACGGCGAGTGCCTGCTCCTTGAACGCCGCGCTCGGCGGGAAGTGGCGCTGCTCGTCGAGCAGAGCGTCGATGGTGTCGTGTTCCTCGGTCATGTTCGTGGCTACCCCCGGGCCGCGAAGTTAGCGCAGTGCCGCGGACGTCGAAGGGGCCGCGCGACGCCGGTCAGATCTCGACGCGCGAACCGACTTCGAACACCCGGTCCGGCGGCAGGTTGAAGAAGCGCACGGCACTGTCGGCGCCGCGATTGAGCCAGACGAACAGGTGCTCGAACGCAGGGTGCATGCCCGGCGCCTTGCCGGAGATGATCGACTCCCGGCCGATGAAGTAGGTGACGTCGTCCGGATCGAACTCCAGGCCGCGGGCCTCGATCTCGGCGAGCGCGGCCGGCACGTCGGGCTCCTCCATGAAGCCATAGCGCAGCAGCACCTGGAACACGCCGGGTTCCACCTTGGTCACATGGGCACGGCCATCGAGGTCGACGCGCGGCTCCTCCACCGTCTCGATGGCGACGATGAGCGTGGTGCGGTGCAGCACCTTGTTGTGCTCGAGGTTGTTCACCAGCGCCGGTGGCGCCTTACCGAGGTCCTTGAACAGGAACACCCCCGTGCCGGGCACCCGCTTCACCGACGTGTGCTCGTCGAGCACGGCCGCGATCGGCCGCTCGCCACGTTGAATGCGCGAGGCGACCAGCTGCCGTCCGCGACGCCAGGTCTGCATCTGCACCATCAGGAAGATCGCGACGACCAGCGCGAACCAGCCGCCGTGGGGGATCTTCGGCAGGTTGGCACCGAGGAAGCCCAGTTCGACGATCAGCATCGGAACGCAGACGGCGAACGCCTTCGTCCGCGACCAGTTCCAGCGGTCGGTGCAGACGCGGAAGAAGATCAGCGTGGTGATGGCCATCGTCATCGTGACGGCCAGGCCGTACGCGGCCGCCAGGTTGCTGGAGGTCTGGAACCCGATCACCAGGCCGATGCATGCGGCGGCCAGCAGCCAGTTCACCAGTGGCACGTAGATCTGGCCGGCGTGGTGGTGCGACGTGTGGTCGATGCGGATGCGCGGCAGGTAGTCCAACTGCACCGCCTGCGCGGTGAGCGAGAACACACCGCTGATGAGCGCCTGCGAGGCGATGATCGTCGCCATCGTCGCCAGGATGATGAACGGCAGCAGGAGCGCCTTGGGCACGAGGTTGAACAACATGCCCTCGATCGCCTCCGGGTCGCGCAGCAGCAGCGCACCCTGGCCCCAGTAGCTGAGGACGAGCGACGGGAACACCAGCATGTACCACCCGCGCAGGATCGGCTGGCGCCCGAAGTGGCCCATGTCGGCGTACAGGGCCTCGCCGCCGGTGACGACGAGGAAGATCGAGCCCAGCGCCAGGAAGGCGTTCTTCGTGTCGTGGCCGAAGTAGCGCCAGATCCAGATCGGGTTGACGGACTCGAGGATCTCCCAGTGCCCGATGATCTGGCGCAGACCGAGCACGGCCAGGGTGATGAACCAGACGATCATGATCGGCCCGAACACCTTGCCGACGGCGCCGGTGCCGCGGCGCTGCACGGAGAACAGGCCGAGCAGGATGACGATGGAGATCGGCACCACCCAGTCGGTGAAGGACGGCGACACCTGCTCGAGGCCACCCACTGCCGCCAGCACCGAGATGGACGGCGTGATGATGCCGTCGCCGTAGAGCAGGGCGGTGCCGAAGACGCCGAGGCTGACCAGCAGGCCGGCCTTCGCCGCCTGGCCGGGCACCCGCTTCGTCATCACCAGGCTGGTGAGCGCCAGGATGCCGCCCTCGCCGGCGTTGTCGGCACGCATCACGAAGGTCAGGTACTTGACCGAGATGATGATGATCAGCGACCAGAACGCCAGCGAGCAGATGCCGTAGACGTTGATCTCGTCGACGGCCAAGGTGTGGGCCTCCTCGGTGAAGGCCTCCTGGAGCGCGTAGAGGGGGCTGGTGCCGATGTCGCCGTAGACGACGCCGAGGGCGCCGACCACGAGCGCGCCCTTGCGGGCCGGGGAAGCAGATCCCTCACTCATGACCCGCCGACGGTACCCCTGATCCGAGGGGGTGTGCAGGATCGGCCACCCGGTTTCCCGGATGGCCGATCCTTTTCAGTGCGGAGCTCGTGGGGAATGATCCCCCGCCAGCTCCTGCTGGGTCCGCCGACCTTGTGACTCCTCAGACCTCGTCGTGGCGACGGGTGAGGGCGATGAAGATGAGACCGCCGAGGATCATGACCAGACCGAGCACGATCAGGGCGTTCTGACTGGCACCAGTGCGGGGCAGGCCCGGCTCCGGGCCGGCAGCGGCCGTGGCGATTCCGTACATCGCACGGTTGATCACTGGGTCTCCCCCACTCGAAGCAGCACGACGTCATGGTACGTGCGCCTTACGCTGAGTGACATAGGCCGTGCGCCCTATTCGAAGTTTCGTCTGGATTTCGTCAAAGAACCGACCCTGGGTCCCGAATACTCAGATTTCACGATCGAACCGCCGAAGTTCGAGGGCCGAAGTGCCACATTTTCGCTACTCATTGCGGCTGTGCGGCCACGACTGTGCGCGGACGTCCGACCGACGACCTCGACTGCCAGCCGGCTCCGGTGCGCGCCACGGCCGCCCGGCGGGGCCGGGCGGCCGTGGCAACTTCTGGATGTGATCAGTGCGTGATCAGGCGTTGCGGTTGCGGCGGCCGAGCACCATGAAGATGCCGCCACCCATGACCATGGTCAGGCCGAGGGCGAGGAGCATGCCCGAGTCGCCACCGGTGCGGGGCAGGCCCGGCACGGTCGTGGTCGGGCCACCCGACTGCTGCTGCGCCGTGGTGGTCGGGCCGCCGACGTCCACCGACGAGCTGGTGTCCTCCGTGGTGCTGGTGACCGCTGCCGTGGTGGTCGGGCCGTCGCTGCCCACCGAGGTGGTCGGCGCATCGGTTGGGGGCGGCGTCGGACCCGGGTCCGGGGTGGTGGTCGAGGTCGGCGCATCGGTCGGCGGCACCGTCGTCGGCGCGGCGGTCGTCGTCGGCGCATCGGTCGGCGGCACCGTCGTCGGCGCGGCGGTCGTCGTCGGCGCAT
>JBMOGW010000284.1:0-4215 GCA_049318165.1 Ilumatobacteraceae bacterium | reverse complement strand
CGTCGGCATCATCTACAAGGACTGGCCGGTGTTCATCGGCGAGGGCCAGCGCACCAGCTACGCCGGCGACGTGCTGGCGATCGTGGTGGCCGAGACCAAGCAGCAGGCACGCGAGGCCGCGACGCTGGTCGAGGTGGAGTACGGCGTGCTGCGCCCGATCACCGACCCGGTCGCCGCCATCGACGACCCCGAGATCGCCGTGTGGGGCACCACGAACAACGTCCTGTCCGTCAGCGCGTATCAGCGCGGCGACGTGGATGCGGCGCTCGCCGCCAGTGCGCACACGGTGCACGAGGTGTTCCAGACGCAGCGCATCGAGCACGCGTTCCTCGAGCCGGAGAGCACGCTGGCCGTGCCATCGCAGCGTGAGGACGGCTCGCGCCACCTGATGGTGTACTCGGGCGGCCAGGGCGTGTGGGACGACCGCGACCAGATCGCGTCGATGCTCGGGTTGTCGACCGACGCGGTGACCGTCGAGCTGGTGTCCAACGGCGGCGCCTTCGGCGGCAAGGAGGACATGAGCAACCAGGGCCAGACCGCACTGGCCGCGTGGCTGCTCGACCGTCCGGTGAAGTGCACGCTGTCACGCGAGGAGAGCTTCCTCATCCACGCCAAGCGCCACCCGATCCGCCTCGAGTACTGGGCCGGCTGCGACGCCGACGGGACGCTCACCGCGCTGAAGGTGCGCGGCATCGGCGACTCGGGCTCGTACGCCAGTGTCGGCATGAAGGTGCTCGAGCGTGCGGCCGGCCATGCCAGCGGCCCGTACCGGGTGCCGAGCATCGACGTGGAGTGCACCGCGGTGCGCACCAACAACCCGGTGTGCGGTGCGTTTCGTGGCTTCGGCGCCAACCAGGCCCAGTTCGCCATGGAGGGCGTGATGGACCGCCTGGCCGAACAGGCCGGCATCAGCGGCTGGGAGATGCGCAAGCGCAACGTCATCAAGCCCGGCCAGGTGTGGGGTCCGGGCCAGATCATGGACGACGGCTGCGGCGGCGCCGAGGAATGCCTCGACCGCGCCAAGCCGCACATCGACGCTGCGCTGGCCGCGGGCAAGGCCGTCGGCATCGGCCTCGGCCTGAAGAACTCCGGCCTCGGCAACGGCCTGCGCGAGGTGTGCGCCGCGGTGGTCCACTTCCGGTCGCCTGCGCCGGGCGAGACGGTCGGCAAGGTGGAGGTGCGCCACGGGTTCACCGAGATGGGTCAGGGCGTCCACACGGTGGCGATGCAGACCGCCGTCACCGAACTGGGCATCGACCCGGCGCGCATCGAGGTGATCGTCGACACCACCCGCCAGCTCGGCTTCGGCCAGACCACCGGCAGCCGCGGCACCCTGATGGTGGCCGCGAGCGTGCAGAAGGCATGTCGAGTTGCCCTGGAACACGACTGCGCGCCCGACGTCGACCACTACGCCGAGCACGTCGTCGACTGGACGCAGAAGCTCGGCGACCCGGCCGTGCCGAACCCCACCATCCACGCCGCGTTCGGCTACGCCGCGCAGGTGGTGGTGGCCGACAAGGTCACCGGCGCGATCGAGAAGGTCGTCGCCATCCACGACGTCGGAAAGGCGGTCAACCCGCGGTTGTGCGAAGGCCAGATCGAGGGCTCGGTGCACATGGGCCTCGGCTACGCGCTGACGGAGGACTTCCCGAGCGACGAGCGCGGCTTCCCGACGTTCACCACGCTGCGCCAGTTGGGCATTCTGCGGCCGAAGGACGTGCCGCCGATCGAGGTGGAACTGGTGGAAGTGCCACAGCCGAAGTCGGCCTACGGCATCAAGGGCGTCGGCGAGATCGGCCTCGTGCCCACCAGCGGCGCGGTCGCTGCGGCGCTGCACATGGTGGACGGCGAGTGGCGCAACACGCTGCCGATGCGACCGTCCGCTGCCGCGGCGGCCGCCGACGCGGAGTGAGACCTCGATGAGCGCCACCACGCCGGGCCTCGTGTGCGCCCACCACCATCTCTACTCGGCGCTCGCCCGTGGCATGCCGGCGCCGCCGCAGCAGCCGACCAGCTTCCTCGAGATCCTCGAGCAGGTGTGGTGGCGGCTCGACGTGGCGCTCGACGAGGAGATGATCCGCTGGTCGGCGATGCTCGGTGCCGTCGAGGCGCTGCAATGCGGCACGACGGCGATCGTCGACCACCACGAGTCGCCGTCGGCGATCGAGGGCAGTCTGTCGGTGATCGCCGACGCCTGCGCCGAGGTGGGCGTGCGCACCAACCTGGCGTACGGGGTCACCGACCGCCACGGCGCCGACGGAGCCCGCCGCGGACTGGCCGAGAACGAGCGCTTCCTCCGCGCCGGCGGCCGCGGCATGGTGGGCGTGCACGCCGCGTTCACGTGCGGCGACGACACGCTCGCCGCCGCTGCCGGCCTGGCCGCGGACCTCGGCGTGGGGGTGCACATCCACGTCGCCGAGGGCCGCGACGACATTGCCGCCGGCGAACGTCTGCAGGGCCTCGCCCGAGACGACTGGTGGCTGGTGCACTGTGTGTTCCTCGACCGCGACCTGCCCGGCACCATCGCCCACAACCCGCGCAGCAACATGAACAACTCGGTCGGCTACGCCCGGCCCGCCGCCCGCCCGAACCGCGTCGTGCTCGGCACCGACGGCATCGGTGCCGACATGTTGGAGGAGGCACGGTTGGCGTACGTGCGCCTGCGCGAGGACGACGTGATGGCGTCGCCCGACGTGGTGTGGGGCTGGCTCGAGAACGGTTCCGCGCTGTTTCCCGAGGTGCGCGAGGACCGCGTGACGTGGAACTACGACCACGCCGACAGCGCCTGGCACGTCGCGTTCACGCCGGGCGTGCGTGCCGTCGACGTCACGCTGGCGACGGGGGAGCAGGTGCTGCGCAACGGTCGCCCCACGCGCGTGGACCTCGACGAAGTGCGCGCCAAGGCCGCCGAGCAGGCGGCCCGGCTGTTCCAGCGCCTCTGACGCACCGCTGCCTCTAGGGTTGCGGGCATGCCCAGCGACATCGTGCTCAAGGGAATGAACCTCGTCCACCGCGGCCTCCTTGCCGTCAGCTTCGGCAAGCTCGGGTGGGACGCCGGTGGCATGGCGGTGCTCGAGCTCACCACCACCGGCCGCACGAGCGGTCAGCCGCGCGCGGTGATGCTCACGTCGCCGCTGCAGGAGGGCGACACCATCGTCGTCGTCGCCTCGCGCGGTGGCGACGATCATCACCCGGCCTGGTACCTGAACCTGGTGGCGAACCCCGAGGTGCAAGTGGTGTGGAAGGGCGCGCCGAAGGTGACGATGACGGCGCGCACCGCCACCGTGGACGAGCGGGCCCGCCTGTGGCCGGTGATCGCCGACCGGCACACGAACTACGCCGGCTACCAGACGAAGACCGAACGGGAGATCCCGCTCGTGCTGCTCACGCCCGTCGGCTGACCAGAAAAAGAACGACGCACCGGCGACGGGAGAGCCGGTGCGTCGTGTCATCGGACCGGGGTGTGACGGGAGTTCACCCCGACCCGGATCCAGCTGTTGTGGAGCTGTACGCCCTATTCAACACCATCGGTCCCACCGTGGTGCGACTTTTGGCACATCATCTTGTCCCGCGTCGACCCGACCTGCCACTTCGTGCGTTCACGGGTCGTTCACCCGCTGGTCACACGGGTTCGCGGTGTACAAAATGTCAACGGACTACTGTGACCGGCCATGGACACGCCCGTTGCCCTCTACCTGCAGGACGCACACCCGATCCGTGAGGGGATGGAGATCGCCCGCTACGCAGAGGCGAAGGGCTTCCACGCCGTCTGGCAGGCCGAGAGCCGCCTGGTGCGCGAGGCCACCGTGCCGATGGCTGCCTTCGCCAGCGTCACCGACACCATCAAGGTCGGCTCGGGCGTCGTCGACTGCTGGAGCCGCAACCCTGCCCGCCTCGCCGCCACCTTCAGCACGCTCGACGACCTGGCCCCCGGCCGCGTCATCCTCGGCATCGGCGCATGGTGGGACCCGCTGGCGAAGAAGGTCGGCATCGACCGTGCCCGCCCGCTCACCGTCATGCGCGAGATCGTCACCGCGGTCCGCGCCCTGCTGCACAACGAGACCGTCACCTTCGACGGCACCTACGTGCACCTCGACGGCGTCGAACTGGATTACGTGTACCAGGAGCGCCGGCCCAAGGACGTGCCGATCTACATCGGCGCCACCGGCATGCAGATGATGGAGCTCACCGGCGAGATCGCCGACGGCGCCGTGC
>JBMOGW010000283.1:0-4219 GCA_049318165.1 Ilumatobacteraceae bacterium | reverse complement strand
ATCGATCCCACGATCGTCGACACCACCGACGAAGTGGGACGCGCCACGCTGGTGGCACAGGTCCCCGGTTCGGTCTACGGCCAGCAGAACCTGATCATCACCACCCCCACCGGCACCACGGCCACGCAGCCGGTGTTCCTGAAGGCACCGAGCACCATCGCGGCGCGCGACATCGCCCGCACGGCTCGCGCCGGCGCCCGGTACGAGGTGAAGGCGGCGGTGCGCGCACCGCTCGCCATTGCGGGCACCGTGGCCGTCGCCGTCGATGGCGTGACGGTGAGCGAGTTCGCCTACACCCCGCGTCGCGGCGCCACCTCGGTGGAGGCGACGTTCGTGATGCCGACCACGCTCGCCAAGGGAGCGCACACCGTGACGCTCTCGTACAGCGGTTCGTCCACGCTGCTCGCGTCGACCACCAGTTTCACCATCACGGTGAGGTGACAGTTCGATCGGGGGTCAGGGATCACCACGGTGTCCCTGACCCTCGACGCTCTGTCGCCGCTCAGCGTTCGGTGAGACCTTCGACCGCCTGCGCCAGCAGGGCGGTCTCCGCTCCGCCCAGCAGCGGCGGAAGTTGCTGCAACGTTCGAACGAGCTGCCCAGCGACCGTGACGACCGCGGCCGACGGCCGGCCGACGATGCGGCACTCGGAGAGACCGGCGAAGACCAGTCCCGGCGTGAGCGGGGCGTGATCCATCGAGCACGCGGAGAGTTGCTGACCGAGCCGGCGCGTGACGATGCGGGCCTGAAGGAGGTGGTCGACACTCACGCCGTTCACCTGCATCTGGCGACCGTCCGTCGCGACACGCGCCCGGGGATGGAACTTGGTGGTGATCGCGACGACGCCGACGGGGCCGGTCACGAGATGATCGATGTGCATGCCACCCAGACGCACGCCATGCCGCGCTTGCCATCCGTGTGGCAGCGCCCCCAACTCGTTGCGGATGGCCGCGCAGGCCATCTCACGGGAGTCGGGTTGCTGGGCGTCATGTCGCATCGCGCTGCCACGAACCAGACAGAAACCTGCCGTTGGCCTGTGAGGTTCGTTGGAGGGACGAGGGGCGAGCGAATGCACGACAGTTGCTTCGGAACGCTCGCACAGTTCCTTGAGTGAACATTCTGCACACTGTGAAGATTCTCAGCCAATGCCTCAGTGAGTGGTCACGAATTTGCTCGCTGCGGCCGCGGCGATGAGCACGGTCGGCCGCGGTCAGATGCCTTCTGCGGCCTCCAGGCCGGCGGCGTCGACCGCTTGGCCGGCGGCCAATCGGGCGAACAGCGCGGGCGGTTCGGACCAGGGCTCGGGCGGCGAGCCGGCCTCGGCATCACGGATCGCCCGCCACACCCGCTCGGACGTGCACGGCATGTCGAGGTGCCGCACACCCAGATGTGCGACCGCATCGATGACCGCGTTCTGCACCGCCGGGGTGCTGCCGATGGTGCTCGCTTCGCCGATGCCCTTCGCCCCGAGCGGGTTCAGCGGCGTCGGCGTCTCGGTGCTGTGCACCGAGAAGCTCGGCATCTCCGCGGCCGACGGGATGCCGTAGTCCATGAAGTTGCCCGTCAGCGGGTTGCCGTCGTCGTCGTACCGAACCTGCTCGTACAGCGCCTGGCCCACGCCCGCGGCCACGCCGCCGTGCTGCTGGCCCTCGACGAGCAACGGGTTCAGCACCGTGCCGCAGTCGTCCACCGCGACGTGCTCGATCAACGTCACCTCGCCGGTGTCACGGTCCACTTCCACCACGGCGATGTGGGCACCGAACGGGAACGTCGCCTCACCCTGGTCGAAGTCGAGTTGTGCGGCGAGGCCGAGCGTGCCGTCCTCGTGGTCGACGGTGTCGGGCTCGCGCTCGGCCGCGGCAGCGAGTTCGGCCCACGTGAAGGCGCTCGCGGGCACGCCGGCGACGCCGACCGTCGCGGCGTCGATGTCGACGACGATGTCGGCCTGGTCGGCCTCCAACAGCCGTGCGGCCAGCGCGCGTGCCTTGCTGACCACGGCCTCGGTCGCCTTGTGCACGGCCGAGCCGCCGAGCTGCAGCGACCGGGAGCCGCCCGTGCCACCACCCGTGCGAACGAGGTCGGTGTCGACGGCGGCCAGACGGATGCGGTCCACCGGGATGCCGGTCTGCGCGCTCACGATCATCGCGAACGCCGTCTGGTGGCCCTGGCCGTGCGCCGAGGTACCGGCCAGCACCGTGGCGCTGCCGTCCGGGTGCACCTGCAACGAGCCGTACTCGCTGCTGCCGCCCCCGGCGGTGATCTCCACGTACGCAGCCACGCCGATGCCCAGCAGCGTGCGGTCGCCGCGTGCGCGCCGGCTGGCCTGCTCGGCGCGGAGCGCGTCGTAGCCGACCAGGCGGGCGGCCTCGTCGAGCGGCGTGCGGTAGGCGCCCGTGTCGTACGTGACGCCCGTGATGGTGCGGAACGGGAACACGTCGTCGCCCAGCAGGTTGCGATGGCGGATCTCGATCGGGTCGATGCCGAGCGTCAGCGCCGCTTGGTCCACGACGCGCTCGAGCAGCGCCGTCGCCTCCGGTCGTCCCGCACCGCGGTAGGCGCCGGTGGGCGTGGTGTTGGTGGCGGCGACCGCGATGTCGAACTGGATGCCGGTGAACGCATAGGTGCCGTTCGACATGCGCCGCGTCCCAGCCGGCAGGAACGACCCGAGGCCCGGGTAGGCGCCGCCATCGCCGACGAGCCGCACGCGCAGGCCGGTGAACGTGCCGTCGTTGCGCACGCCGAGTTCGACGTACTGCACCTGGGCGCGGCTGTGCGCCAGCGCCAGCATGTCCTCGCTGCGCGTGTTCATCCACGTCACCGGGCGCTGCAGGCGCTTGGCCGCTGCGGCCACCACCAGTTGCTCGGGGTACATGCCGGCCTTGCCGCCGAAGCCGCCGCCGACGTGCGGTGTGATGACGCGCACCTCGTCGGCGCCGAGGCGCAGCGAGCGCTGCAGCAAGCCGTGCAACAGGTGCGGCATCTGCGTGCTGCCGTACACCACGAGGCGACCGTGTTCGTCCACCGTCGCCGCGCAGCCGTGCGGCTCCATGGGCGCGACGGCAATGCGCTGGTTCACGTAGCGGCCACGCACCACCAGGTCGGCGTCGCCGAAGATGCCGGGCTGCACTTCGTCGGTGGTCGACACCGCGATGTTGTCACCGTGCTCGGGGAACAACACGGGCGAGCCGTCGGCCAGTGCGACCTCCGGGTCCACCACCACCGGCAGCGGCTCGTAGTCCACCACCACCGCGTCGGCGGCATCACGGGCATGCACCGCGGTGTCGGCCAGTACGACCGCGATCGCCTCACCGACGAAGCGCACCGTGCCGACGGCGAGCGGCGGCCGGGCGAAGTGATCGTGCACCTTGGCCATGCCGTGGTAGGCGCGCAGTGCGAGGTCGTCAGCGGTGAGCACCGCCACCACACCGGGCATGCCCGCCGCATCTGCGGTGTCGACACCCGCGATGTGGGCGTGCGCCAGTTCGCTGCGCACGAACACCGCGTGCAGCGCCCCCTCCAGTTCGAGGTCGGCGACGTAGCGCGCCTCGCCGAGCAACAGTTCGGGGTCTTCCGTGCGCGTGACGCGCGTGCCGAGGATCGATCCAGCCATCACGGCGAACCTAGTCCCTTGACCGCAGGGCACGGCCCAACTGTTGTCAGTCATACTGTCAACGGTTACGGTTCGCCCATGCGTGCAGAACGTTTCGAAGGGAAGATCGGCCGCACTGTCGCCGACAGCGAGCCGTGGTTCGAGGAGCTCCCGCACCCCGGCGAGGAGGCCCCCAACATCGTCGTGATGCTGCTCGACGACACCGGCTTCGCGCAGCTCGGGTGCTTCGGCTCGGAGATCGACACGCCGAACATCGACGCGCTCGCCGCGGGCGGCCTGCAGTTCACCAACTTCCACGTCACGCCGCTGTGCTCCCCCACGCGGGCCGCGCTGATGACGGGCCGGTCGCAGCACCGCGCCGGCATGCGGTCCGTCAGCAACTTCCGCACCGGCTTCCCGCACATGCTCGGCCACGTCAGCAACAAGACCGCGACGATGGCCGAAGTGCTGCGCGACCAGGGCTACACGACGTTCATGATCGGCAAGTGGCACCTCGCCCCGATGGAGGAGTGCTCGGCCGCCGGCCCGTACGACCAGTGGCCGCTCGGCCGCGGCTTCGACCGCTTCTACGGCTTCCTCGACGGCGAGACCGACCAGTTCCACCCCGAG
>JBMOGW010000282.1:0-4265 GCA_049318165.1 Ilumatobacteraceae bacterium | reverse complement strand
TGTGCTTCTCGACGAGCACCGTGTCGGTCCAGCCGAGCTTGGCGAGGTGGTACGCGGTCGAGCAGCCGACGATGCCGCCGCCGATGACGACGACGCGTGCGGAGGAGGGAAGTTCGGTCACGCGGCGATCATCGCGCATCGCGGCGGAACGTCGACAGAAGTGTTGTTTTGTGTTGGAATGCTCACGTGGAACGTGGCGGCGCGACACGACGGACCGGGACGGCAACGGCAGTGCGTGTCGTGGCGACGACCAGCGCAGTCGTGGCGGTGTGGTTCGCGTGGACCGCCGGCGGCGTGGGCGCCACGGCGGTGGTGCTGGCTGCCGGCAGCGCGACCTGGTCGTTCCGCCGCTCGTACGGCGTGGCCTGCGCTGCGGTGGCGGCAGTCGCCGTGCTGTGGTGCGGCACCTCGTTCGTGCGGTACGTGGCCGCGGACAACGGTGAGACCACGTCGGCGCGCGCAGCGACGTGGGCGCGCGACCACGGCTTCGGCGACGTCGTGGATCGCATGGAGGCGTGGGTGTACGACGAGCCGCCATCGGCAGCGCCGGCCGCCGGCCTCTCGGTCGCGTCGGTGCCGTCGACCGCGGCCCCGTCACCGGTCACCACGTCGACCACGATGCCCGTCCCGGCACCGGGCGGCGAATCGTCCACCACCGTGTCCACCAACTCGTCCACGACCACGTCCGCCAGGAGCGAGGACGCCGATCCTGCGACAGCCAGCGGTCCGCCGTCCGCATTGGCGCCGGTCGTCGCGCCGGCCCTGGCCGGCGAAGGGCAGTGGCGTGCCGTGTCGCAGGCGGGCGGCACCGACGCGATCTGGGTGACGGGCATCCGCCCGCTTCCAGCGGTCGGCGGCGTCGTGGCCACCGTCGTCGCGGTCGACCAGACGCACCTGCGTGCTGCGCTGTTCAACGGCTCGGAGCTGCCCGGCGGCACCTGGCGGCGCGGCGACCGGGTGCCGCAGGAGTTGTGGCCAGCGTGGCGTGGGGCGATGAACGGTGGCTTCCGCTTCGAGCACATCCGTGGCGGCTACGTCACCGAGGGGCGCACGGTGCGCCCGCTGGCGGACGGCGACGCGACGTTGGCCATCGACCGTGACGGACGCGTGATGGTGGGGCAGTACGGGCGCGACCTGACCGACGACGGCACCTGGGTGAGCCTGCGGCAGAACCTGCGGTTGATGGTCGACGACGGTCGCTCGATGGTGCTGGACGCCAGCACCCGCGGCGTGTGGTGGGGCGCCGACCACGGTCGTCAGGTGTACGTCAGTCGGTCGGGTCTGTGCGAACTGCGCGACGGCCTGCTGGCCTACGTGCTGGCCGCGCCCGTCGACGCGCAACAGTTCGCGGACGTGATGGTGGCCGTCGGGTGCCGCACGGGCATGCAACTGGACATCAATGGCACCTGGCCCGCGTTCGACGTGTACGCCGTGCGCGACGGCGCATTGGCGGCGACGCGGCTCGACGACCGGATGAGCCCGAACGAGCGCCGCTACGCCACCGGTTCGACCAAGGAGTTCGTCGCGTTCTTCGATGCCGGCCAGGTGGCCGCCGGCTCGGTGTTGGACGGCTGAAGGAGCGACATGGCCTTGTACGAACAAGAGGTGCTGAACGCCGTCGCCCTGCGCGGCACGATCAGCGTGAAGGAACTGGCGACGCTGCTGAGCGTGAGCGAGCAGACCGTGCGCCGGGTGGTGAAGCCGCTCGTCGAGCGCGGCGCGGTCGAGAAGGTGCACGGCGCGGTGGTGGGGCGCAGCCGTCCCGGCGATGCGCCGTTCCTGGCGCGCATGGCGGTGCACCAGCGCGAGAAAGTGGCGATCGCCGGCGCCGTGGCGGCATTGGTGGAGGACGGCGACACGATCGCGCTCGACACCGGCAGCACCACCGGATTCGTGGCGCAGGCGCTGCGCCAGCACCGAGGCTTGACCGTGGTGACGAACTCGACGTTCATCGCCACCACGCTGGCCACCATCCCCGGCAACCGCGTGCTGATGGCCGGCGTGGAGTTGCGCAACCACGACGGTGCATCGTTCGACGCCTCGGCGTTCGCGGTGGTGCGGTCGATGGCGACCCGGCTGGCGATCCTGTCCGCCTCGTCGATCGACGAGCGGCGAGGGTTGATGGTGCAGGAGCACGCCGAGGCGGAGATGTCGGCCGCAATGGGCGAGGCGGCCGACCGACGAGTGTTCGCCGTGGACGCCGCCAAGTTCGGCTCCCGCGGTCTGGTGGCGCTGCCGCCGTTGCGTGACGGCGACGTGGTGGTGACCGATCGCGACCCGGGCGCAGCCCTCCGGCGCACGCTGCGGCCCGCGGATATCGTCGTCGTGCGATGAACGGGGACACCATCCAGGTCGGCGGTGCCGTGACGTCGGCGACGGTGGTCGACGACGCGTCGGCGCCGCGTGCGTGGCTGCTCGACGACGCGACGCGATCGGCGCTGCAGATCGCTGCCGACGAAGCCGTGGCCGCTGCGCAGCAGCACGTCGCGTACGGGCGTACCACCGGCGTCGGTGCCAACCGCAACCAGTCCGCCGACGACGCCGATGGCGGCCACGGGCTGCGTCTGGTGCGCTCGCACGCCACCGGAGCCGGACGCGACCTGGGCCCGGAGGTGGCGCGGGCCTCGATGCTGATCCGCGCCCACCAGCTGGCCCAGCCCGGCTCGGGCATCCCGCCGGCCGTGGTGGACGCGCTCGTCGACGCCGCGAACGCCGACCGCACGTTCGTGGTCCGCGAGTTCGGCGGCATGGGCACCGGCGACATCACGTCGCTGGCCGAGCTGGCGCTGTGCCTGCTGGGGGAGCGGCCGTGGCGCGACGGTGAACGAGCCGCGTACCTGCGGTCGCTCGACGCCAGCGGCGCGCTGTCGTTCATGAGTTCGAGCGCGCCCACCCTGGCGGTCGCGGCGATGGGTGCCACCGGGTTGTCCCGGCTCTTGCACGAGTCGATCGTGGTCGCAGGGTTGTCCGCTGCCGCGGTGCGTGGCAACCCGCAGCAGTGGTCGTCCGTTGCCGCCGGCACCCGGCCGTCTGATGGCGTCGGCTGCGTCGCGGAGGTGCTCCGGTCGGTGGCAGGGACGGACGGCACGCCCGCACGCACACAGGACCCGCTGTCGTTCCGCTGCATTCCGTTCGTCGCCGGCCCGGCGCTCGATGTCGCCGGCGAGCTGTCGACGGAGGTGGATCGCTGCATCGCCGCGCAGGCCGAGAACCCGCGGTTCGCCGATGGGGCCGTGTGGCATCACGGAGCGTTCATGCTCACCAGCCTCGGGCTGCGGCTGGATGCCGCCCGACTCGGGCTGGTGCAGTGGGCCTCCACGTCGCTGGCACGCCTCGTGAAGTTGCACGACCCGCAGTACACCGGTGGGATGAACTTCCTCGCCGACGGCCCGTCGGGCAGTTCGGGCACGATGGTGCTCGAATACACCGCCGGGTCCGCGTTGGAGACGGTGCGCCAGCTGGCCGACCCCTCCAGCCGCCACACGACGACGATCTCGATCGGCACGGAGGACCATGCGTCGTTCGCCACCCGCGGTGCGCTGGCGTTGCGCGAGATGGTCGATGCCGGCCGAGTCGTGATCGCCTGCGAACTGCTCGCGGCGGTCCGGACGCTGCGCCTGCTGCCCCAGGACGAGCTGACGCCTCACGCGCGGCGAGCGCTCGCCGCCTGCGCCGACCTGCCGTCGGGGCGCGAGGACCGGCCCCACGTGGACGACGTTGCGGCAGCCGTTCGCGCATTGCCCCTGCTGAGCGACGTGCGCACCGACTCGTGACCAGGAGTTGACGGAACACTTGTTTTGGCCCCGAAGTGTGCCGGTCTAAGCTGCCCGCCGTTCAGCACGCGTCAAGGGGGACAGCGTCACAGTGGAATCCATGATCTCGGTTCGCGACCTCTGGAAGGTCTACGGACCGCGAGCCGAGCGCATCGTCGGGTCGCCCGAGGCCGACCTTCCCCGCGCCGAACTGGAGGCCGTGCACGGCAACGTGGTGGCCATGCGCGAGGTGAGCCTCGACGTACAGCCCGGCGAGGTGTTCGTGGTGATGGGCCTCTCGGGCAGCGGGAAGAGCACGCTGATCCGCTGCCTCACGCGTCTGATCGAGCCCACCGCGGGCAGCGTGCTGATCGAGGGCGAGGACGTCACCAAGGCCAACGCCGACCAACTGCTGCAGATCCGCCGCCACAAGGTGAGCATGGTGTTCCAGCACTTCGGCCTGCTGCCGCACCGCACGCTGCTGGACAACGTGGCGTTCGGCCTCGAGCTGCG
>JBMOGW010000281.1:0-4281 GCA_049318165.1 Ilumatobacteraceae bacterium | reverse complement strand
CACCCATGGGTCCGGGAAGCGACACGAATGTCGCCGAACGCGCCCAACCACCACCCACTTCCAGAGCAACGCAGCATCCGATGTGCGGCGGCCAGGCCGCGAGCCCGGAACTGTCGATCTGCGTTCGATGGCGACAACCTCCGGCGACGCGCGCCGAGCATCCCCACGCGGTGCGCTCAGTCCTCGATGACGTCGAGGCCTTGCTCGCGCAGGCGGGCGATGTTGGCGAGCATGCCCTGCAACACCTCCGGCGGGTGCCCCTGCCAGTCGTGCACCTCGGCGATCACACGCAGCGCGTCGCGGCTGCGGTACGACTGGGTGACGTTGCCGGGGAAGCGCTTGTTGGTGACATTCGGATCGTCCTCGAACGGCCCGGAGGGCTCGACGACGTAGACGTGGCCACGCTCGTCGGAACCAGCGAGCTCCTCATCGAGCGACACGGCCAGCTCGGCGCCCCACACTGCGGTCTCGACGAGTGCCGAGAAGTAGATGTTGTTGGAGACCCGGCCCGGCTGGAAGTTCGAGCCCCGGCCCGGCACCAGCTCGGTGCCGATCGCCACTGCGTGCTTCGTGCCGTGGAAGAACGGCCCAGTGACGTGGCCGCAGCGGTCGAATGTGACCGGCACCCATTCGCCGCCGGTGGGCATCGTCTCCTCGGTCATGCCGCTCCTCCGTGCGGCACTGTTTCCGAGGCTGGCCCTGCCGCCTGCCGAGGCGGAAACCCTCGAAAGTGGTGCACGTCGGCTCGCCACATCGCCACGATGGTGCCGGTGGCGAACACTGCACACAGTGCGGCCGGCCACGCCATGCCGTGGTCCACGTACACGCGGGTGGCCACGCCGCTCATCGTGGCGCGTCCCACCGTGCCCGCACCGAGGCTGAACGCCATGCCCTTCGCCGGCGAGCCCGGCACGGTCTCGGTGGCCACCGGGATGACGCTCACGATCGCGAACTCGAACGCCACGATCGCGAGCAGCAGCAACGGCAACCCGAGGGCGACGTGGTCGTGCAGCACCACCAGCAACAATGCAGCAGGCACCATCACCGCGGCCCCACCCGCGGCAGAGCGCTCCTTGCCCCACCGGTCGGAGAACTTCGCGGCCGACAGCGATGCGGCCAGCTCGCCGAACCCCAGGCAGAACGCCACCACGCTGATACCCGTGTCGGTGAACCCGAAGTGGTCCTTCAACCAGCTGCTGAACGTGACGAACAGCGCCTGGCTGGCCGACATCAGGCAGAACGTGCCGGCCATCACCACCCAGCCGCGCCGGCTCATCCGGCCGCTCCCGGCGGCGCGCCGGTCGGCGTGCCCCTGGCCGGCGGGGTCGTCCTCCACCACCCGCGACACGTAGGCGGCCAAGGCCACCACGGCCACTGCGCCGACCGCGTAGCCGACGCGCCAGTTGGTGGCTGCGGTGACGAGCCCCATGGTGGTCACACCGAGCAGCAGTCCCAACGCCCACGAGGTCTCGGTGAGGCCGATCACCCGGCCGCGCCGGTCGAACGGCACCCGGTCCGACAGCCATGCGGCGAGACCGAGGTCGAACAGCACCTTGCTCTGCGCGATCGTCACCAGGGCGATGGCGAACACCACCAGATTCGTGCTGACGGCCGCCAGGCCGGTGCCCAGGCCGACGCCGAGCAGGCCGGCCCACATCGCGGTCCGCCGGTGCAGACGTTCGGCCACGATGCCCATGGCGGGCGAGACGAGGCCCGACAACTCGCTGATCGCGACGGCGATGCCGATGCGGTCCAGCGACACGCCCTGACCGGCCGCGATCGTGGCCAGGAACGCCGGGGTGAATCGGAAGCAGGCGTTGGCGGTGGTGCGCGCGAGCGTCAGCCCGGTGATGTGCCGCCGCACCTCCGCGGGGTACGTCTCGTCGAGGGCTCGCTGCAGCACGGCACTCGACGATACTGGCGCGGCGGCGATCCGACGGGCGTTCGCGGCGGCCCGTCGCTAGCCTCTATCGATCGTGGCCCTGATCGTGCAGAAATACGGCGGCACTTCCGTCGCCGACCCCGACCGCATCCGCGCCGTCGCCGAGCATGTCGCCTTCACGAAACGGCACGGCAACGACGTCGTCGTCGTCGTGAGCGCGATGGGCAAGACGACGGACAACCTCATCAAGCTGGCCAACGACGTGTCCCGCACGCAGCCCGGCCGCGAGATGGACATGCTGCTCACCACCGGCGAGCGCATCAGCATGGCGGTGCTGTGCATGGCCCTCGCCGACCTCGGCGTGGAGGCCATGAGCTTCACCGGTAGCCAGGTGGGCATCATCACCGACACCGTGCACACCAAGGCGAAGATCCTCGAGGTGAAGGGCGATCGTGCCCGCGAGGCGCTGAGCCAGGGCAAGGTGTGCGTCGTCGCCGGCTTCCAGGGCATCAGCACCGCGAAGGAGATCACCACGCTCGGCCGCGGTGGCTCCGACACGACAGCCGTCGCGCTCGCCGCGGCGCTCGACGCCGACAGCTGCGAGATCTACACCGATGTCACGGGCGTGTTCACCGCCGACCCGCGCATCGTGCCCCAGGCCCGCAAGCTCCAGCACGTCAACTTCGACGAGATGCTCGAGATGGCCGGCGCCGGCAGCAAGGTGCTGGCGCTGCGCAGCGTCGAGTTCGCCCGCAACCACAACGTTCCTCTCCACGTTCGTTCCAGCTTCACCTGGGAGCACGGCACGTGGGTCACCTCACAGGAGCCCAACATGGAAGACCCCATCATCTCCGGCGTCGTCACCGACACGAGCGAGGCCAAGGTCACGGTCGTCGCCGTGCCCGACCGTCCCGGCATCTCGGCGGCGCTGTTCGAGCCGCTCGCCGCGGCGAACGTGAACGTCGACATGATCGTGCAGAACACCAGCCACGACGGTGCCACCGACATCAGCTTCACGATGCCGAAGGCCGACGTGGCCACCGCCGAGACGATCGTGCAGCGCGT
Source organism: Ilumatobacteraceae bacterium (assembly GCA_049318165.1). Taxonomy (GTDB): domain Bacteria; phylum Actinomycetota; class Acidimicrobiia; order Acidimicrobiales; family Ilumatobacteraceae; genus UBA668. The sequence continues at coordinate 1,334 of JBMOGW010000281.1, read as the reverse complement.
TGCGGCCGAGGTGGGTGCCGAGGGCATCGAGCACGACGCCGACATCGCCAAGGTCAGCCTCGTCGGCGCCGGCATGAAGACCAGCCCCGGCATCGCCGCGAAGATGTTCCGCGTCCTGGCCGACGAAGGCGTCAACATCCAGATGATCAGCACGTCGACCATCCGCATCAGTGTGGTCGTCGGCGCGGCCGACCTCGAGAAGGCTTCTCGCGCCCTGCACACTGCGTTCGGGCTCGACTCCGGCCAGGCGTACTCGGCCCCTCTGCCCGAGCGGAAGTGAGCGGCGCGGCTCACGCGCCTGCCACACTGGACCTGTCATGACCCGTCGCCAACACGTGCCCTGGAAGGCCGCCGGATCGGCCTCCGAGAACGAACACAGCGCCGACGACGTCGTGCGCGAGACCGGATGGGTCTTCAACAACGTCACCGGCGAGGAGTTGAGCCTCGCCGAGTTCGTCGAGACCGGCGACCACGAGACGCTCGCCTACCTGACCGCATTCCACCTGATGGACGGCACGTTGGCGACGAAGTCGATGGTGGAGATCGGCAGCGGCATCGGCCGCATGACGGCCAGCTTCTCGCGCATCTTCCGCAAGGTGATCGCCTGCGATCTCGATGCCGCCTTCCTCGAGCGTTGCCGTGAGACGGTGGCGCAGTTCGGCCACCCCGAGCGTCTGCAGACCAGCCACGTCGCCGACGGCCGCACGCTGGCGCTGCCGGACGACTCGGTCGACCTGGTGTTCAGCTACATCACGTTGCAGCACTGCCATCACGACGACGGCGTCGCGTTGGTGAAGGAGGCCGTGCGTGTCGCCCGCCCGGGTGGCACGGTGGCGCTCAACTTCCGCACCTGGGTGCCCCAGGACGTGGTGCTGTGGCCGGCCGGCAAGGTCACCCGGGCCACCTGGCACCTGCCGCGGGTCGGGCCGAAGATCGCCCAGATGCGGCTGCCCGCCCGCCTCGGCTGGCAGGCCAACCGACTGTCGCCGAACGACGTGCTGCCCGCAGTGTCGGCCGCGTTGGAGGACGTGGTGATCTTCCGCTCGCCGAAGCGTCGTCCGTTCGCCATCGGCGGCACCCGCGACGACACGTTCGAGGGCATCCACCGCAGCCACTGGTGGCTCGTCGGCACCGTCCGCTGAAACGGTCGCACCGTGCGGCGCCGGTCACGGACCGTTATTTCCGGCTCCTTCGCTGTGCCGCACCGTTAGCCTTTTCGGCATGCGAGTAGGTGTTGTCGGAGCCACAGGTCAGGTCGGCACGGTCATGCGTGCCATTCTCGAAGAGCGGAACTTCCCGGTCGACGAGATCCGCTTCTTCGCGTCGGCGCGCAG
>JBMOGW010000280.1:0-4304 GCA_049318165.1 Ilumatobacteraceae bacterium | reverse complement strand
CCTTGTCCTTGCGGTTGATGGCGCTGCTCATCTCGGGCAGGAACGTGGTGGCGATCGACACGGCGAGCAGGCCGTGGGGGAGCACGAACCACAGGTAGGCGCGCGAATAGGCGAACACCGATCCGTCGCCACCGCGCAGCAGGTTGCGGATCACCACCACGGCCACCTGGTTCGCGACCACGTAGCCGAGCGCCCAACCCGACAACGTCTTCAACGTCTGCACCGCCGGGTGGCGGAACTGGGGGACGAACCGCATCCGTACACCGGCGCGGGCGAGCGCAGGCAGCAGCGCCACGGCCATCACCGCGATGCCGACGGTGGCACCGCCGCCCAGCACCCAGCGCAGCGTCGAGTCGTCGAGCACGTCCTGCATCGTCGGCACCACGCCGTCCGTCACCTTCGGCACCACGAGCAACGACACGATGATCACCACGTTCGACAGCACGGGCACCCACGCCGCGGCGAAGAACCGCCTGCGGGCGTTGAGCAACGCCGTGGCGAGCGCGTTGAGCCCGTAGAAGAAGATCTGGATGAGGAAGATGCGTGCCAGCGCGGTGCCGACCGCGCGGTATTGGTCGGCGTCGACATCGGCCGACGTGAGCAGCGAATAGAGGCGGAAGATCAGCGGCGCCAACGCCACCGCGACCAGGGTGACCAGCGAGATCACGATGATCGACACGGTGAGGACTGCTGATTGACCCTCCTCGTCCTCCTCGTCGCGGAGCCGGGTGAACAACGGCACCAGGCTGCTGCTCAGCACGCCGCCGATGAGCAGCTCGTAGATCATGTTCGGGGTGCCGTTGGCCAGGTCGTACGCGTCGGCGACGGCGCTCGGCGTGCCGAGCACTGCACCGAGCACGGCGACACGCACGACACCGGTGACGCGGGAGACTGCGGTCCCGGTGGCCACCGCGACGTTCGACTTCAGCAGGCTGGCCACCGGCTCAAGGGTAGTCGCCGCACCCTCCGTCAGCAGGGCAGACGCGTCGGCCGGGGGTGCTCAACGCGTCGGGCGCAGCGGCACGCGATCCGCGCTCGCTGGGCCGGCGGCGTCATCGTCACTCACGACCAACCAGCCGAGCGTGCCCTGCGCCCGGGCGACCCCAGCGGCGAGTTGCGGTGTGACGGTCAGTCGCTGTCCTCCGGCGAGTTGCACGCCACGGACCGTTCCCACCGTCGTGCGGCGGGTGTCGAACACCACAGGTCCTGCTTCGTCGATCGACAGCGACCCGGCGGCCTCGGCCGTCACGCGGATCGACACAGGACCGGCGGCGCCAGCGTCCTCGAGCACCTGGATCGGGATCGACCCCGACACGAGGGAATGGTTGAGCATCCATCGGTTGGGGCTGAACGCCAGGATCGGTCGGCGGCCGGGTTCGATCGCGGCGGCGACGTCGTTGACGATGATCAGCACGATGTCGTCGTCGCCGTCGAGGTCCACGTCGAACCACACGTCGTACTCGGACGACCATTGGGTGACCATTCGCTGCTGGGTGGCGATGGTGAACTCGAGCGACGGTTCACCGAGCGGCGACACGATGCGGTCCACGCCGACGTCGCGGATGTCCGGCACCGCGCTGTCCACCGTGTCGCCCGTGCGGTCGCCGATCAATCGCTCCAAGACGTCGACGGTGGCGGCGTGCCTGCCGCGGTTGACGAGGCGGATGCGGGGCGTCTCGCCCTCGTCAACATCGCGGAGCATCGGCGTGACGTCGCTGACACCACGCGGCACGAGTACCAGCGCGGCACGCAGCATCGCCATCCCCGGCGCGCGGGGCGTTGCCACCAGCGCCCCGCGGACCCATGCGCATGCGCTGCAGTCCTGCCGCTCGTCAACCTTCCCGGAGGGAAGGTTCCACGGATCCCTGATCCGGACCGTGACGTCGATCGCCGCCGAAGAGCCGGCACCCACGCGGACGGTGCGGGGCGACACGTCGACCGACAGTCCTTCCATCCCGGCGATCGTTCCGGTCTCGGTCGAGAGGTCGTAGACGAGTGGAGTGGACCCGTGGTTGACGAGGCGGATGCGCCGAGTGAGGCGCGCGGGGTCGAGCAGCTCAGCGAAGCCGAACGCCAGGCTGCCGAGTCCGTCTCGCGTCGCGAAGTGCGCGGGCGAAGCGAGCGCCGCGGATGCTCGCACCAGACCCGTGCCGATCAGCGCGACATCGGGAGCACGGACGGCCGTGGGGTCGGCCGTCGACGCGATCACGCCCTTCACGTCGAGCGGTGACCAGTCCGGGTGCGCCTGGCGCACCAGCGCGGCGATCCCCGCGACGTGCGCAGCCGACGAACTGGTCCCTGACCCGCGCGCGGGTCGAGTTCCACTCCCCATGCCGGCCGACTCGACGCCCATGCCGTTGGCGGCGACGTCCGGCTTGGGGGCGCTGTCGCTGCGCAGGCCGGCCGAGGTGAACGAGGCGATGTTGCCGTAGTCCGCGTTCGGCTCGTGTCCGATGGTGTCGGGCAGCTTGCGCATCGTGATCACCTTGCCCGCGGTGAATTGCGCGCCGATCGCCGAGCTGACGATGAGAACCGGGTACTGGCCGAAGGGGAACCACTCCTGATCGGCCAGTTCGTCGTCGATCAGTACCAGGGCCCTCGGCCCGGCGAAGTCCACCCGACGGAAGAACTCGCCGAGGTCGCAGCGGTGCTGGTCGAAGGTGCCGACGCCGACCCACTCGCGCGCCGACTCGATGGCGCCCGGCGCACAGGCGTCCCCGATGCTGCGCAGCGTGCCCGTGACGGGCCCGGTCGGGAACGGATACCAGTTCGTGTTGGCGGTGTTCAGCGTGATGTCGCCACTGATCACCACGCGGCCCGGAATGTCGACGATCGCCTGCGGCATCAGGTCGGCTGCTGCCACGGAGAGGGCGGTGCCTGCCGTGCTCGGCGAGCTCACGGCATAGGGGATGTGGCCATCGTTGCCGGCCGCGGCAACGGTCAGCACCCCGAGCCGTGTGGCGTTGTCGACGGCGCGTTCCACGAGATCACTGCCCGTGCCGGCGGGTGTGCCGAACGACAGGCTCAGCACGTCGACGTGGTCGGCGGCCGCACGGTCGATGGCTTGGATGAGCAGGGCGTCGGTGGTGGAGCCGTCGCATGCGAACGCCCGATACATCCGCAGTGATGCTTCCGGTGCTGCACCCGGGTGCACCAGCCACGACTGCCGATCGATCGCCTCGCTGGTGTACGGACCGCGATAGGTCGATCCGTCGGCGAGCACACCCATGCCTGCAGCCGTGCCGGCCACGAACGTGCCGTGACCGTTGCAATCGCTCGGGTCCTCGTCCGGGGCGGCGGTCGATCCGGGCGCTTCGACCGATTCGTCGCCCACGAAGTCGTGGCCACCGACCACCTTCGCCGTCGGGAACGAGCCGGGTTCGGCGACGACGGGGTCGTCGGTGACGAAGTCGGCGGGGTCGCCGCTCCCGCCGAAGTCGGCGTGGAAGTAGTCGATGCCCGTGTCGACGATGCCGATGGTGATGCCCTTACCGGTGAAGCCGAAGCTCGTCCACGCGTCGAACGTGCCGGTCGCGATCCCGCTGTTGAAGTTGGTGGGGCGGATCGGCTGCGTGAGCGTGACGGCGCGAATGCCTGCAGTGGTGGCGGCTGCGCGGAGGTCGCGGACGCGGGCCCGCACCACCGCCCCGTTCAACACGGTGTCGAGCGTCGCCTCGACGTGCACGCCGCGCCGCTCGAGTGTCGTGAGCGACGTCGTGCGCGCTTCGATCGCGTCACGGCGGGCATCGTGTTCATCGAACGTGCTGTGGTCGTCGTCGTGCTGCTGTTTCGTGTCGGCCACCGACGGTGCATCGACCAGCACGATCGCCTGCACGACCCGGTCTGGATCGAGCATCGCCAACGACCTGCTGGCGTCGAAGTCGTCGACGGAGCGTCCGGTGCCCATGAGATCGAGCCCGGGAGGCGGCGGCACTGCTGCGTTGGTGCGGTCCCCCGGACCGGGCGACGACGCGCCGACGACCGTGCTGGCCACCATGACGCCGGCCACCAGGGCGGCGATCGAGACGACATTGCGGTGCATTCGGACTCCCCGTTCGGGCACGACCGCCCCGACGGGCGATCGTGTCGCGCTCACCACTCAAGCCCGGTGCCGGTGGTGCGTCAACGGGACCGGAAGGATGTTCAGACACGGGTCACGTCTCGTTCGCCCAGGGGGCCTGGCTCTGCCGTCATTCCAATTGACCGTGCGGTCAAGGGGGCCGGTAGGGTGCCCGACATGGCTCACCGCTTCGAGAGCGTCACGCAGGTCCGTCAGGGTCTGAAGGACGTCAACTACCTGGCCG
>JBMOGW010000279.1:0-4320 GCA_049318165.1 Ilumatobacteraceae bacterium | reverse complement strand
ATCTACCGCAACCGCAAGAGCATCTCGCTCGACGACCTGTCGGAAATGAAGGGCTGACCGCATGTTCGCAGAAGAAGCTGCAGGCGAAGCCGTCCACGCCGCTGGCTGGTTCCTCGAGCACGCCTGGCTGATCCCGGTCATCCCTGCCGTCGCGTTCTTCCTCATCATCTTCTTCGGCAAGAAGATGCCGCGGGGCGGCAGCGAGATCGGCATCCTGTCGATGGTCGCCGCGCTCGTGCTGTCCGCCGGCGCCACCTACCAGTGGATCCAGTGGTCGCACCACAGCGAGGAACCGATCATCAAGTCGGTCAAGTGGTGGTCGAGCGGCCCGTTCGAGTTCTCCATCGGCCAGCACATCGACGGCCTCGCCGTGATGGCACTGGTGCTCGTGTCGTTCATCTCCACGCTCGTCCAGATCTTCTCGACCGAGTACGTGAAGGGCGACCGTCGCTACACGCACTTCTTCGCGAGCCTCACCCTGTTCTCGGCGGGCATGCTCAGCATGGTGCTCGCACCGAACATGGTGCAGTTCATCCTCGGCTGGGAGATCATGGGCCTTTGCTCGTTCATGCTCATCGGTCACTGGTGGGAGGAGCAGGCGAACAGCCGTGCAGCGCTCAAGGCGTTCTTCACGGTGCGCACCGGCGACATGGGGCTGCTCGTCGGCACCGCGATGCTGCTGTTCCTCTTCGGCAACCTCGACATCAAGGAGATCAACGAGAGCGCGGCCAACTTCACCGGCAGCCACAGCATGTTGATGTGGACGGCGGTGGCGCTGTTCATCGCCTGCATCGGCAAGAGCGGCCAGTTCCCGCTGCACACCTGGTTGCCCGACGCCATGGCCGGCCCGACGCCGGTGTCGTCGCTGCTGCACTCCAGCACGATGGTGGTCGCCGGCGTGTTCCTGGTGGCGCGGCTCTATCCGGTGTTCCACACCGGCCTCGACATCAACATCGAGGGCAACCACTTCAACCTCATCGCGGTGATCGGTGGCATCACCATCGTCATCGCGGCCGCGCTGGCGTTCGTCCAGAACGACATCAAGAAGGTGCTGGCGTACTCCACCGTCAGCCAGCTCGGCTACATGATGATGGGTCTCGGCGTCGGCGCCTGGATGCCTGCCGTGTTCCACATCTTCACGCACGCCTTCTTCAAGTGCTGCCTGTTCCTCTGCGCAGGCTCGATCGCGCACACCGGATCGCATCACAGCTTCGACATGAAGACCGACATGGGCGGCTTGCGCAAGAAGATGCCGGTGACGTTCTGGGCATGGATCCTCAGCACTGCGGCGCTGTGCGGCATCCCGCTCTTCAGCGGCTTCTTCTCCAAGGACGAGATCATCGACTCGGCGAAGCACAACCACTACACGCTGTTCGGCTACATCGGCCTGATCGGCGCCTTCATGACGGCCGCGTACATGACGCGTGCGACGTACCTCACGTTCTTCGGCAAGGCGCGGGGTGGTGCGGCGCACTTCGTCCACGGTGACGCACACGACGACGGGGCGCACGACGAGATCCTCCACGACCTCGACGGCCTCGACACGCACGACCACGCCGACGACCACGGCCACGTGCACATCGAGCACGCCAAGCCGCTGCCGTTCGCGCCCACCGATTCGGGCTGGCCGATCACCGTGCCGCTGATCATCCTCGCGTTCCTCGCCGTGTTCTCGGGCTACCTCAACGCACCGGCGTTCGACCTGCACTACTTCGAGCACTGGCTCGAGAGCTCGATGGGCCTGCCGTTCGGTGAAGGCCCCGGCACCATTCCCGAACCGCCGGTCTTCACGTGGGCCGCCGCTGCGCCGAGCATCATCCTCGTCGCGCTCGGCATCGCGGTCAGCGCGTTCCTCTGCACGAAGGTGTTCGGCGAGGAAGAGTCGCCGTTCAAGGGCCTCACCAAGCGCAACAAGGTGCTCGGGGCAGGCCACACGTTCCTCGTCAACAAGTACTACCTGGATGCCCTGTACGAAGGTGTCATCGTCCACGCGATCGCCCACCCGATCGCCCGGGCGGCCTACTGGGTCAACCAGAACATCCTCGATGGCGTCGTGAACAACGTCGGCATCGGCGGTCGCCGACTCGGCGACTGGGTGTACCGCAACGTCGACCAGCGTGTGGTCGATGGTGCGGTCAACGGAAGTGGCGCAACGGCACGCGGCGCGGGTGGCGCGCTGCAACCGGTGCAATCCGGCAAGGTCAGCATGTACGGAGCGCTCCTGTTCGGCGCCGCCTCCGTGGCAGCGCTCGTACTCGTTCTCGTCAACAGCTAGAGGGATCCATGCACGACGTAATCCAGAACCAACAGTGGCTGCTCAGCCTCGGCACGTTCCTGCCGTTGGCCGGCGTCCTGGTGATGCTGTTCATCCCCAAGCGCGACGAAGTGACGGTCAAGGGTGTGGGCATCTTCACGGCAGCGGCGACGCTGGTGGTGGGCATCTACACCATGATCCAGTTCGACTGGGGCAAGGCCGGCGCGCTGCAGTTCTACACCTCGAACAAGTGGATCAACCCGATCAAGGCGACGTACACGATCGGCCTCGACGGCATCAGCCTCCCGCTGTACGTCCTGTCGATGATCATCACGCTGTTGGTGATGATCTACTCGTGGGACCACGTGCCGTCACCGGGCAACCCGAAGGCCTTCTTCATCCTGATGCTGATCCTGCAGACGGGCATGGCGGGCACGTTCGTGGCGCAGGACCTGATCCTGTTCTTCGTGTTCTTCGAAGTGGTGCTGCTGCCGATGTACTTCATGATCGGCGTGTGGGGTGGCGAGAACCGTCAGTACGCCTCGTTGAAGTTCTTCCTCTACACGATGTTCGGTTCGGCGCTGATGCTCGTGTCGTTCATCGCACTGTTCATCGTCACCCGCAACAACGCGGTCGATCCCGACGCGGCGAACTTCAGCTTCAAGTGGTTCCTCGAGAACGGTGCCGACGTCAGCCGCAACACGGCGATCTGGATCTTCGCCGGCATGTTCATCGGCTTCGCGGTGAAGGTGCCGATGTTCCCGTTCCACACCTGGCTGCCCGATGCCCACACCCAGGCTCCGACGCAAGGTTCGGTGATCCTGGCTGCGATTCTGCTGAAGCTCGGTACCTACGGCTTCGTGCGCATCGCCATCCCGTTCCTGCCGCAGGCCGCGGTGAAGTGGGCGCCGGTCATCGGCGTCCTCGCCATCATCGGCATCATCTACGGCTCGCTGGGCTGTCTCGCGCAGACCGACATGAAGCGACTGATCGCGTTCTCGTCGGTGGCCCACATGGGGTTCGTGATGCTCGGCATCAGCACGCTGACTTCGCTCGGCATCAACGCGGCCCTGTTCGGCATGGTCGCCCACGGCCTCATCACCGGCATGCTCTTCTTCCTCGCCGGCTCGGTGAAGGAGCGTTACCACACCCTCGAGATCAAGCGCCTCAGCGGTCTGCTCAAGCAGGTCCCGAAGTTGGGCTGGATCCTCGGCATGTGTGCCATGGCCTCGCTCGGCCTTCCCGGCCTGGCCGGCTTCTGGGGTGAGTTCCCGGCGCTCCTCGCCTCGTGGAACCCGCTCAACGGTGCCGACCTTCCGTACGGCGGGGTCAGCGTCACCCTGTTCCGCTGGCTGACGGTCATCGCCGCACTCGGCACGGTGCTCGCTGCGGCCTACCTGCTGTGGCTGTACCAGCGCACCGCGTTCGGTGAGCCCACGGCCGAGTTCGCCGGTCTCGGCGCCGACGGCCACGACGACCACGACGCAGCGCACGGCCATGCGGTGGCGACCGACGCCCACGCCGGTCACGACGACCACGGCCACGGCGACCACGAGCAGCTGCACGACGTCAACACGTTCGAGTGGATCGCATGGACGCCGCTGATCATCGCGATCGTGGTGTTCGGCGTCCTGCCCCAACTGATGTTCAAGGTGTTCGATCCCGGTGTGACCGAGCTCGTCAAGGTCTTCGGCGGGAAGTGACCTGATGCTGGCCTCGCTCCTCGCCGAAGTGGGTGACTTCGTCGCCCCGAAGGTCGACTATCACGCACTCGCGCCCGAGATCGTGTTGGCGGTCGGCCTCTGCGTCGTGCTGCTCGTCGACCTGTTCGTCGCCGAACACCGGCGGTGGATCACGGGCACGCTCACCGGCTTCATCATGCTCGCGGCGGTGCTGCCGGTGGTCACCCTCGCGGTCACGGGCTCCGACGTGCGCGACGCACTCGGCGACGGCCGCTACATCGTCGACAACTTCAGCCTGATCATGAAGGCGTTGTTCCTGCTCTCCGGCTACGTCGTGGTGCTGCTCAGCACCAACCAGATCGAAGAGGGCGGCTACTACCAGGG
>JBMOGW010000278.1:0-4364 GCA_049318165.1 Ilumatobacteraceae bacterium | reverse complement strand
GCGCATCAGCCTGTCGCTGAAGGCCACCCAGCAGGATCCGTGGCAGGAGTTCGCCTCCACCCACGAGGTCGGCCAGCTGGTCTACGGCCGTGTCACCAAGCTCGTGCCGTTCGGTGGCTTCGTCCAGGTGGGCGATGGCATCGAGGGTCTCGTGCACATCTCGGAGATGTCGACGCACCACGTCGACGCTCCCGAGCAGGTCGTCACGCCGGGCGAGGAGCTGTGGGTCAAGATCATCGATCTCGACCTCGCCCGTCGCCGCATCAGCCTCTCGATCAAGCAGGCCGCCGAGGGTGGCGAACTGGCCGAGGAGTACCGCCAGCACTTCGAGATCGACGAGCACGGCAACTGGGCCGCCGGTCAGGACGACGCCGAGCGCGAGGCTGCGTGGGCCGAGTACTACGAGGCGAACCCCGAGGCCGCCGCCGAGGCTGCTGCTGCTGCGGCCGCCGCTGCCGAAGAGGCGCCCGCCGAAGCGGCACCCGCCGAAGAGGCCTGATCCTCCACTGATGTCACACGGGATCGACCGAATCGGTCGAATCCGGATGACATCGATGCATGCAACTGAACGAAGGGGCTCGGACCACGGTCCGGGCCCCTTCGCATTGGCGGCTAGACACGAGCCATGCGCAACGTGACCTTCTCGATGTCGATGTCGCTCGACGGGTACATCACCGACCCGAACGGCGAGATCAACTGGACCGCGCCGTCCGAGGAGGTGTTCCGCCTGTCGCTCGACGAGATCCGCCACGTCGGCGTGCACCTGATGGGCCGGCGGCTGTACGAGACCATGCGCTATTGGGAGGACCCCGAGCAGCAGCCGCATTTCGACGCGCTCGAGCAGGAATGGGCGTCGCTGTGGAACCCGCTGCCGAAGGTGGTGTTCTCCCGCACGCTCACCGAGGTGCAGGGCGCGGCGCGGTTGGCCGTCGGCAGCCTGGCCGACGAGATCGAGCGGCTGCGTGCCGAGCCGGGCGAGGGCGACATCGCCGTCGGCGGCGCCGATCTGGCCACGCAGGCGGCCGACCTCGGGCTGATCGACGAGTACCTGATCCGTGTGCACCCGGTGCTGCTCGGTGGCGGCTCGCCGTTCTTCGCACAGCACGCGCAGCGGGTGCCGCTGTCGCTCATCGAGTCGCGACCGCTCGTCGGCGGTGTGCTGTACCTGCGCTACTCGACTAGGTGAGCTTGACGATGCCCATCTTCACGGCCATCAGCACGGCCTGCGTACGGTCACGGGCGTTGAGCTTCTCGTAGATGCTCGCCAGGTGGTTCTTCACCGTCTTCTGGCTGATGTAGAGCTTCTCGGCGATCTCGGTGGTGCCGAACCCGTCGGCGACGAGCTGCAGCACCTCCTCCTCGCGCTGGGAGATGATCGGATCGGAGGACGTGGCCTCTTTCTTCGCCTCGGTGAGCATCGCCGCGGCCAGTCGGGGCGACATCGGACGATCGCCGTTCGCTGCCAGGCGGATGGCCTCGAGCACCTCGCTGACCGAGGCGTCCTTGGTGAGGTAGCCCACCGCGCCGGCCTTGATGGCCCGGTCGATCACTTCGCGGTCGATGTGCATCGTCAGCATCACGACCCGCATGCGGTTGTCGGCGCCGACCAGCTTCTTGGTGGCGTCGATGCCGTCGGTGCCGGGCATGGACACGTCCATCAGCACGACGTCGGGCTTGGTGGCGAGCGCGACCTTCACGCCCTCCTCGCCGTCGGCGGCCTCGCCGACCACCTTCACGCCCTCGCCCTCGAGGGCGCGGCGCAGGCCTTGACGGAGCATCGTGTGGTCATCGATCAGGACGACGGTGGTCATCAGCGTGGGGATCCTTCGGTCAGTTCGATTCGCATTTCGGTTCCGCCTGTGGGCAGCGTACGCACACTCAGCTCGGCGTCGAGACGATGGGCACGCTCGCGCATGCCCACCAGCCCGTAGCTGTCCGGCCGTGCGTTGGTCGCCTCGAGGCCGACACCATCGTCGCGCACGGCGATGGTGATCCGGTCGCCGGACCGGGCCGCGCTGACGATCAGGCGCTTGGCCTTGGAGTGGCGCTCGGCATTGACGATCGCCTCGCGGATGATCTGCCACAGCTCGCGCTCGAGGATCAGCGGCAACCGCTCGCCGAGATGCAGGTCGGCGGTGCACTCGATGCCGCTGCGCTGCTGCACCCGCGAGACGAACTCGCGGACCGTGCCCGACAGGTCGCGTGTGTCGCTGACGTCGGTGCGCAGGTCGTACAGCGTGTCGCGCACGTCGGTGACCACGGCCGACACCTGCTGGCGCAGTTCGCGCAGCACCGGCTCGACCTGTTCGTCGTTGGCCGCCATCGAGATCGCCCGGTCCACCTCGAAGCCGATCATCGCCAGGGACGAGCCCACGTGGTCGTGCAGGTCGCGGGCGATGCGCTTGCGTTCCTCGTCCGCGGCCAGGGTGCCGATGCGCAGGAACATGCGTGCGTTGTCGATCGCGATGCCGAACGGCTCGTTGAGGCCGTGCACCACCTCTGCCTGCTGCTGGCCGAACGAGGCCGGGGTCTCCGACTCGACGGCGATCATGCCGACCAGGGAGCCCCGAGTGCGCAGCGCGGCGTACAGACCCGAGCGGCTGCCGGGTGCGACGGACTGGCCGTCGTGCAGTTCGTCGATGCGGACGGTCTTCGGCGAGTCGATCGCCTGCTGCAAGCCCTTCGGCAGCTGGTACAGGGGATACGACGGCGCGTTGCTGATACCGATCATGCGGGTCGGCACCATCCGTTGGGTGGTGGCGTCGAGCAGGTACAGCACGAGCACGTCGTGCGCGACCATCGAACGCAGCCGCCCGAGCGTGGAATCCAGCACCTCGTCGAGGTCGAGCGACGCGGGCAGCGTCTGCGCGACGCGTTGCAGTGCGAACAACAGCGAGTTGGCCTCGGCCAGCCGACTGACGCGGTCCATCGCCGCCTGCTGCTGGCGGGCGGCCTCGTAGGCCGCACGGTGCGCGAGGCCGCTGGTGAACGCGACGAGCGCCAACAGGCCGGCCCACAGGGCGCCGTCCTGGATGCCCGTGCGACCGCCGACGTCGCCGATGTACTGCACGGTGGTGACCACCACCGCGATCGCCGCGACGTAGGTGCTGTACATCGCGCCGGCGGCGAAGCCGGCCAGCATGCCGGTGGGAACGAAGAACAGGACGAACGGCGAGGCCCATGCGCCGGTCAGCAGCACTGCGGCCGTGTTCAGCGTCTGCTCGACGACGATGCGCCGCCGCACCCCGACGTCGTTGCGGTACGGCGCCGGCCGCAGGCACGCGAGCACGGTGAAGGCGATGGCGCACGCCGTGATCGCGATCATCTTCCAGTCGCGGTCGAGGATGTCGGGCATCGCCCGCACCATCGCTCCGGCCAGCGCGGCGATGCGGAACGGCCACAGTGGTGCCGCGTTCAGCGTCGGGTTGAGCGGGATCGGCTCGTAGGGGTGGTCACCGCGGCGGTCCACGCCACCCGGAGGCGGCTTCTCGGACTGGCGACGCTCGACCAGCGGCCAGCTCACGCCGTGGTGATCGGCGGGCGACCCTTCGCGCGGCGTGGCACGCCGCTCCTGGAACTCCTCTGGCACGGTGGCGATGCTACTGATGCCGGACGGGGTGGGATCGGACCTCGGCGGTTACGTTTGCATCATGATCCTCGTGGGACTGACGGGTGGTATCGGTTCGGGCAAGTCGACGGTGAGCGCCGCGCTCGCCGAACGCGGCGCGGTGATCGTCGACGCCGACGCCATCGTGCGCGACGTGCAGCAGCCGGGTTCGCCCGTGCTGGTGCAGTTGGCGGAACGGTTCGGCGAGGGCGTGATCGCCGCCGACGGGTCGCTCGATCGTGCGGCGGTGGCCAACATCGCGTTCTCCGATCCCGAGGCGCTGAAGGCGCTGAACGCCATCGTGCACCCGGCTGTTGGGGCGGAGATGAACCGCCGCGTCCTGGCCGAACGGGCGACGGATCACGTCGTGGTGATGGACATCCCGCTGCTCGCCGAGAACCCGCGTGAAGGGTTGCAGGGCGTCGTCGTCGTGGATGTGCCGGTCGACACCCAGGTGGAGCGTCTGGTGCGGTACCGCGGGTTCGACGAGGCCGATGCGATGGCGCGCATCCGCAAGCAGGCCACCCGGCAGCAACGCCTGGAGCTCGCCGGTTTCGTGGTCGACAACTCCGGCGATCTCGATGCGCTCGGTCCGCAGATCGACCGCCTGTGGGAGTGGCTGACCGCCCTGCCGCAGTTGCCTGCCGACTACGAGTTCCCCGGTCGCACGGACGGCGTCGACAAGGCCGAGGGCGACGACACCCCGGACCCGGCTCGCAGAACTTAAGTTCGGTGGGGGACCCGGCTCGCAGAACTT
>JBMOGW010000277.1:0-4371 GCA_049318165.1 Ilumatobacteraceae bacterium | reverse complement strand
CGGCACGATGGGCTCGGGCAAGAGCACGATGGCGTTGCAGATCCATCACAACCTGACCAGCCGCGACCTGTACGGCCTGCTGCTGACGATGCTCGACCGCGAAGGGGCGCAGGTGACCAGCCGTCTCGGCGTCGCCGCGGACGCCATCGAGGTCACCCCGGAGCTCGACCTGTACAAGTTGGCCGTCGATCACTGGCCGCTGCACTACCTGATCTGTGACGAGGCCCAGTTCTACTCGGCGGAGCAATGCGATCAGCTCGGTCGGGTGGTCGACGACCTCGGTGTCGACGTGTTCGCCTTCGGGCTGATCACCGACTTCCGGGGGCTGTTGTTCGAGGGCACCAAACGGCTGTTGGAGATCGCCGACGAGCGGGTACCGATGCAGGTGGAGGCGCGTTGCTGGTGCGGCGCGCGTGCCACGCACAACGCGCGAGTGGTGAACGGCGAGATCGCCTACGAGGGAGAGACCGTGGTGGTGGGCGACACCTCCGACAGCGACGACGCCCAACCGCTGTTCGGTGACGTGGTGCGCTATGAACTGCTCTGCCGCACGCACTACCGCAACGGCGAACTGGGGGTCTGAGATGGCGTTGGGACAGTCCGGACCGCCGGCCACGGCGAAGCAGGTCAGCTACATCGAGGCGTTGTTGAAGGCGGCGGGGTACGACTCGTTGCGCGAGGCCCGTCACCCGTACGGGCTGACGCAGCGCCAGTCGAACGGCAAGTTCAGCAAGCAGGAGGCGTCGGAGTTGATCGACCGTCTGTTGAACGGCGAGCACGACCGCGACAACGACCGCGAGGCCGCGCTGGTGAAGGAAGCCACGCCGGCGCAGGCCGACCTGCTGCGTGGCATGCCCGCCGACTGGTTGGCCGACGAACTGCGCCGCCGCGGCTGGCAGGTCACCGAGCCCTAGCCCGTCCGGACTCGGGCGATAACGAGTGTTTCGTGCGCCCCGTGGCGCACGAAACACTCGTTATCGGTCACCACGCTCGCGGGTCGGGGTCCCGGTCAGTCCTGGGGGACGCCGAACGTGCCGTGCTCGAAGTCGAGGAACGCCTGGCGCAGTTCGGCTTCGGTGTTCATCACGAACGGGCCGTAGCGGGCGACGGGCTCGCCGATCGGCTCGCCGGTCAGCAGGATCACCTCGCTCGATCCGGCCACGCCGTGGATGGTCAGGTCGTCGCCGTCGACCACCGCGAGGATGCCTTCGTCGACCTGCGTGTCGCCGATGCGCACTGCGCCCGTCATGGGATAGACGAGCACGACGTGGCCAGCGGGCAGGTCGGTGCGCGCCGACGCGTCGTTGTCGAGCGTCAGGTGGGCGTACGAGATCGGTGTCCGTGTGGCACCGGGGCCGGTGAGGCCGAACAGCGTGCCGGCGATGACGCGGATCACGGCGCCGGGCTCGTCGCGGCGCGCGTTCGCTGCGGCGCGCAGGTCCTGGTACCCCGGCGTGCCCATCTTCTCCGCGGCGGGCAGGTTCACCCACAGTTGCAGGCCGTGCATCCGGCCGCCGGCCGCCTGCGACTCGGCGCTCGGGCCCTCCTTGTGCAGGACGCCCGACGCCGCGGTCATCCACTGGGTGTCCCCCGCGCGCAGGTACCCGTGGTTGCCCATCGAGTCGCGGTGCTCCGACTCGCCCTCGAGCAGGTAGGTGACGGTCTCGAAGCCGCGGTGCGGGTGCCATGGCGTGCCGACGCCCTTGCCCGGCTCGAACTCGATCGGACCCATGTGATCGAACAGCAGGAACGGGTCGAGGTGCGACAGGGCCTGGGTGGGGAAGGGGCGGCGCACGACGAAGCCGTCGCCCTCGACGGCGTGTTGCGCCCTGATGAGGCGGATGGTGGTGGCGGTGGTCATGTCCGTGGAACTCCTTGCGGACGCAATGTATTCCGCGGTCGGTGCTGCGGCGTGTGGGTCAGCCGCTGTTCGACGCGATGCCGCCGGCGATCACGACCAGGATGATGAACGCGACGCCGACGATGAGGAGGATGCTGCTGATCATCCCGCAGATCCGGCCAGCGCTGACGTTGCCGCGGTTGGTGTAGCTCACCTGCGGGTTGGCGTCGATCTCGCGCAGTGCCTTGTTGCCCATCGACCACGCGAACGGGCCGAGGACGCCGCACACCACCAGCGACAGGATGCCGAGCACCAGGATCGTGGTGCCCTGCGGATGCTCCATCATCGAGCCGTAGCCGTACTGCTGCTGGCCGTAGGGCTGCTGGCCGTAGGGCTGCTGACCGTAGGGACCGCCGGGCGGCGGGGGCGGGGGAGGCGGCGGAGTGGACATGCGCCGATGTTATGCCGCGGCGGGGGTGGTGATCTGCGACTGCACCACCGTGTCGCTGGGGGCGTTGCGCTCCCACAGCACGGCGCCGAGGCAGGCGGTGACCACCCACAGGGTGGCGATCACCGTGCACGTCGTCATCAAGGCCATCGCGACGCCGATCGGACCGAAACTGGTCCAGCCCTCCAGCAGCTTGGGGAACACCCAACGAAGCGTGACGCGCACACCGAAGAGGTCGAGCGCGAGGCCGGCCAGCCCGCACCACGCCATGTGTCGCCAGCCGACTGTGCCGTTGCGGACGAGGATCAGCGGCGACACGGACCACAGGATGAAGCTGGGGATCCATGCGAGCACGTTCAGCGGCCCCGTCCAGCCGATGCCGCGGGTGAGCATCACCGTGAGGATCTGACTGGCCAGCAGCACGGCGAACCAGATGCACCCGCGCCACACTTCGGTGCCGAACGACCAGCGCTCGCGCTGGAACGCACGGGCGAACGTCTTCGCCACCTGCGCCGACATCGGGATGCCCCAGAACAGGAAGCCGGCGATGCCGAGGAACGTCCACGTGCTGCGCAGGTCGCCCGCATCGCCGAACAGCCCTTGGACGGCCGTGGCGCTGTCGCCGTGCAGGTCCATCCACTTGATCATGAAGTCGGCGAAGCTCAGGTTCTCGTTGAAGTCGCTGGCGAAGCTGTAGCCGAGCAGCACCAACGGGATGATCGTGGTGAAAAGCTCGAGCGCCAGCAGGCCGGCCAGGTCGAGACCCTCGATCTGGAAGAAGCGCTTGCCAGTCGCGACGAGGGGGCCGAGCTGCTTGGATTCCTCGAGGCGCTCGTAACGACCGGCGACCGACTCCTTGAGGTGCTCGAGGCGGTCGTCCATCGCTGCCGAGCATAGGTCCGCCCCGACGCACACGGCGCGGAGCCTGGTGGCGCGGCCACCACGGCGATGTCGGCAATGGCCTGGCGCGTCCGGTGTGCGAACCCGTAACATGTCGTTCACCGTTCGGGCCAGCGTCGTCCCGTGCGCCACCCAGCCGTCAACCGACTTCGTGGAAGCAGAACTCGATGCACACCTCTTTCCCCGCGGGTTACCCCGCGCCCACCGGCCTGTACGACCCCCGGTTCGAGCACGACGCGTGCGGCGTCTCGTTCGTCGCCGACGTGAAGGGCCGCGCCACCCGTTCGATCGTGGCCATGGGCATCGGCGCGCTCTGCAACATGGAACACCGAGGCGCCACCGGTGCCGAGGCCGACTCCGGTGACGGCGCCGGCATCTTGATCCAGGTGCCCGACCGTTTCCTCCGTGCCGCGGCCGGGTTCGAACTGCCGTCCGTCGGTGCCTACGCGGTGGGCATGGGCTTCCTGCCCGCCGATGCCAATGACGCCGAGAAGGCGGTCAGCTCGATCGAGTCGATCGTCACCGACGAGGGCCTGACGGTGCTCGGCTGGCGCGAAGTGCCGGTGAACCCGGACTGCCTGGGCACGACGGCTCGCGCGGTCATGCCGAGCTTCCGCCACCTGTTCATCGCCGACCCCGCCGGCGCCGCCGGGATCGACCTGGACCGCAAGCTGTTCGTGGTGCGCAAGCGCATCGAGCACGAACTGCCGGAGGAGCAGCGCACGTACTTCCCGTCGCTGTCCAGCCGCACCCTCATCTACAAGGGCATGTTCACCACGCCGCAGCTGGCCCTGTTCTTCCCCGACCTCGCCGACGAACGCGTGGAGAGCGCGCTGGCGCTGGTGCACAGCCGGTTCAGCACCAACACGTTCCCCAGCTGGCCGTTGGCCCACCCGTACCGCTTCATCGCCCACAACGGCGAGATCAACACGGTGCAGGGCAACCGCAACTGGATGCGCACCCGTGAGAGCCTGCTGGCCAGCGACCTGATCCCCGGCCTCGAGCGGGCGTTCCCGATCTGCACGCCGGGCGGCAGCGACTCGGCCAGCTTCGACGAGGTGCTCGAGCTGCTGCACCTGGGCGGCCGCAGCCTGCCGCACGCGATGCTGATGATGATCCCCGAGGCGTGGGAGAACCACGACACGATGGACGCCGAGAAGCGTGCGTTCTACCGCTTCCACTC
>JBMOGW010000276.1:0-4378 GCA_049318165.1 Ilumatobacteraceae bacterium | reverse complement strand
CCACCGCCGACGTCGCGGCGTCGTTTCAGGCGGCGGTCGTCGACGTGCTGGTGCACAAGGCGCGACGCGCCGCCGAGCAGGTGGGCGCGAAGGGTCTGGTGCTGGGCGGCGGCGTGGCCGCGAACTCGCTGCTGCGGGAACGGTTCCTGTCGGTGTGCACCGACACCGGCATCCACGGGTTCCTCCCCAGTCGCGAGATGTGCACCGACAACGCGGCGATGATCGCTGCGGCCGGGTGGCACCGTCTGCGCAGCGACGGTCCGACGTCGCTCGACGCCGGTGCGTACCCGAACATGCGGCTGCAGTTCCTCGCATGAGTCATCGACTCGAGGCATTCGTCGTCGCAGCACCCGGGCTCGAGCAGCTGGTGCAGGAGGAGCTCGTCCGGCTCGGCGTGCGGCCCGCCAACGTCACGCACGGCGGGGTGAACTGCTCGCTCACCTGGGCGCAGTTGTGGTCGGTGCACCTGAAGTCGCGCGTCGCCACGCGCGTGCTCGTCCGCCTGGCCCGCTTCAAGGCCGACGGGTTCGACACCTTGCGCGCCGGTCTGGCGCGCACCGACTGGGACGAGTGGCTGCCGGCGGGTGGTGTCACCGTCAGCGCCACCGCCGACAAGGCGTCGGGGCTGTTCCACACGGGCGCCATCGAGGACCGCGTGGCCGAGCAGATCGGCCGCGGTGAGGGCACGCAGGAAGTGTTGGTGCGAGTGCACCGCGACGTGGTGACCGTCAGCATCGACGCCACCGGGCCGGCGCTGCACAAGCGCGGCTACCGCGGCCCGGCCGCCAAGGCACCGATGCGCGAGACGCTTGCGGCCGCGCTGCTGCTGGCCTCGGGCTGGGACGTGCGCAAACCGTTGGTGGATCCGTTCTGCGGCTCGGGCACCATCCTCGTCGAGGCGGCGATGCTGGCCCGGCGGATGGCGCCTGGGCGCCGGCGGTCGTTCCAGTTCATGCAGTGGCCGTCGTTCGACGACGCGGCCTGGCAGCGACTGCTGAAGGGTGCCGACGCCGACGTGCTGGACCGCTGCCCGCCCATCGTCGGCAGCGATCGCGATGCCGGCGCCGTGGAGGCGACCGCTGTCAACGCCGGCAATGCGCACGTGGGGGCGAACGTCGCGGTCGAGCAGCACGCCGTGTCGCAGCTGGCGCTGCCGACCGCCAAGGGCTGGCTGGTGAGCAACCCGCCCTACGGTTCGCGCGTCGGTGGCCCCGACGTGCGCGATCTGTACGACCGCACCGGTGTGGTGCTGCGCGAGCGCGCGGCTGGTTGGCACGTCGCGTTGCTCGCATCGCGCGACACTCCCGTGGCCCGCCTGCACCTGCCGCTCGTGCCGACGCTGGAGACCACCAACGGCGGTATCCCCGTCGCGGTGCACACCGGCGTCGTCCCCTGACGACGCGCTGAAAGCGAACGGGAGGTGAACACTTCCCGGGGTCGGTTCAGTGCACCGGTCGCTGCGTGCCACGCTCTTGCGCATGACCCAGAGCCCGCCACGCCGACGTGGGCCCAACGGGCGGTTCCTGCCGTCCACGCCCCCCGCCGTCGCCACGAGACCGGAGCGCAAGCCGGTCCCCGCCCGCCGCCGCACGGCCGCCGCGCCGATCACGGACTCGCCGGTGCTCGCCGCACACGAACCGGTGCCGGAGGCGGAGCGTCGCATCGCCGAGGAGTTCGCGATGCTGCCCGAAGACCTGCGCCTGCTGATGAGCCGGGTGCGGGTCAGCTACTCCGACCGCGAGCCGGTGCTCGAGTGGGCCGACACGCGCACGGAGATCGACACCTGGCGCGAGGACTACCCGTACGACGGTCGGCTCACGCGCCACGAGTACGACGTCGAGAAGCGCCGCCTCCAGATCGAGCTGCTCAAGTGGCAGCAATGGATCCAGGACCACGGCCAGCGCGTGGTGATGCTCTTCGAGGGACGCGACGCCGCCGGCAAAGGCGGCACCATCAAGCGCTTCATGGAGCACCTCAACCCTCGCGGTGCGACCGTGGTGGCGCTCAGCAAGCCGACGGAACGCGAGCGCACCCAGTGGTACTTCCAGCGGTACGTCGAGCACCTGCCGTCCGCCGGCGAGATCGTGATGTTCGACCGCTCCTGGTACAACCGGGCCGGCGTCGAACGCGTGATGGGCTTCTGCAGCGACGACGAGTACGAGGAGTTCCTTCGTGTCACACCGACGATCGAGGAGGCCCTCGTACGTTCCGGGATCCACCTCGTGAAGTTCTGGTTCTCGGTGTCGCGGCTCGAGCAGCGCACGCGGTTCGTCGTCCGTCAGCTCGACCCGGTGCGGCAGTGGAAGCTGTCGCCGATGGACCTCGCGTCGCTGGACAAATGGATGGACTACACCGCCGCCAAGGAGGCCATGTTCGCCGCCACGCACACCGACACGGCGCCGTGGGTGGTGGTCAAGAGCAACGACAAGAAGCGGGCCCGGCTGGAAGCGATGCGCCACGTGCTGAGCATGTTCGACTACGACGACAAGGACGAGCGGGTGGTCCGCGCCCCCGATCCGCACATCGTGGTGACCCCCGACGAGATCCAGGCCGAGCGCAGCGTGTTCCGCCCCTGACCGCGCCGCGCTCGCGGTACCTCCGGTGTGCGGGACCGTTCCGGTATGGCGTACCGTTTTCGAATGGCGAACATCGGCGCACCCAAGCGGATCATCCACGTGCAGCCCTCCACGCCGGCGCCCAGCCGCCCGGCGACGGTGCCGGCCGAGCGACCGGCGGAGCCTGCGCGTCAGCGATGACCGAGTCGGCCGCGCCGCTGCCGATCGACGTCGTCGACGAGCCGCTGCGGGCCTTCAAGTTCGCGGAGTTGCGCGGGGGTGACCTGCCGCGGTTCCACCCGTCGGGCCGCTACCGGCGCCACCCGTACCCGCACGACCGTGTCGCGACGGCGGTGTGTCACCGCCAGCACCACCCGGCGCCGACGGTGGACTGCGAGTGCGGGTTTCACGCCGTGTCCGACCCGGCGTCGTTGCCGGAGGTGACGGATCACCACCCGCACATGGTGCTGCTGGAGGTGGAACTCGACGGGATGATCGTCGAGCACGAGAGCGGGATGCGTGCCGAGCAGCAGCGCATCCTCGGTGTCTTCTTCCCGGAGGGGTGTGCCTCGTGTCGGCGACACGCGACCCACGTGCTGCCCGGTCGCGTGTGGCGCTCGCTCTGCGCGGACTGCGCCGCCGGTCGCCCGGCGGCGCTCAGCCGTGCCGATGCCACGGCGCGGCTCGGTGTCGACGTCGGCTTCTCCTCGTTCGTGCCCGCGCGCATGCCGAAGCGGGCGATGCACGCCGTGCGCGCCGCCAGCATGGTGGCGCTGATGGTGGTGTGTGCCGTGTTGTCGCGCCGCGCCCATCCCGGCGCGCCGGTGACGGCGACGATGGTCGCGCTCGTGGCCGCAGCAGTGGCGTTGGCAGTCGGCATCCTCACCACCCGGCTGACGCGCCGGCGCGAAACCCTGTTCCAGCTGCAGTGCCTCTGCCTCACCGCCGGTTCGTTCGCGATCATCCTGTCCACCTGACCGCGGTGGACGAGCCCGGGGTCGAGGTCAGGTCTCCGGGGTGAACCAGTGGTCGCCGTTGGCGAGGATGCGGTCGGCTTCGGCGGGTCCCCACGAGCCGCGGAAGTACGGGTGCACCGGGCCGGGGTCGTCCAGCACCGGCTGCACGACTCGCCAGGTCTGCTCGACGACGTCCTCGCGGGCGAAGCGGCGCGGCGAACCGGCGAGCGCGTCGTCGAGCAGTCGCTCGTATGCGTCGCGTCGCTCGCCGAGGGCGGCGGCGAAGTCGACGGCGATGTCGACGTTCTGGCTGTCGAGGTGCTGCCCCGGGGTCTTGGCTTGCAGCGTGAACGTCACGCCGTCGCGCTTGCCGAGGCGGAAGCGCACCAGGTTGCGCTGCGGCTCCGGTCCGCCGGCCTCGTCGAACAGCAGGCTCGGGGGCTCGCGGAACTCCACCACCACTTCGGTGGCGGCCTCCGTCAGCGCCTTGCCGCAGCGGATGTACCACGGCACGCCGGCCCACCGCCACGAGTCGATCTCGACCCGTGCGGCGACGAACGTCTCGACGGTGCTGTCGGTGGCCACGCCCGGCTCGTCGCGGTAGCCGACGTACTGACCGCGCACGATCGACGTCGGGTCGATCGGCCGCATCGCGGCGAACACCTTCGCCTTCTCGTCCTGCAGGAAGCTGCTCTCCGGCCCGACGGGCGGCTCCATCGCCACGAGCGACAACACCTGCAGCAGGTGGTTCTGCAGCACGTCACGCATCGCACCGACGCCGTCGTAGAAGCTGCCACGGCCCTCGACGCCGATGGTCTCGCTCATCGTGATCTGCACGCTGCGCACGTAGTTGCGGTTCCACACCGG
>JBMOGW010000275.1:0-4396 GCA_049318165.1 Ilumatobacteraceae bacterium | reverse complement strand
CGACGGCACCATCACCGCACGCAAGGTGTGGCTGGCCATCGACAACGGCGCCTACACCGCCGACGCCGGCTTCTTCAGCCAGCTGGCGTGCATGCACGCGCTCGGCCCGTACCGCATCCCGAACGCGCTGGCCGAGGCGCACCTCGTGTACACCAACCACCAGCCGTCGGGCTCGGTGCGCGCGCCAACGGCGCCGCAGACCTGCTGGGCACTCGAGAGCCACACCGACGAGGTCGCCAAGGCCGTCGGCATGGACCCCGTGGAGTTCCGCATCAAGAACGCCGTCGACACCGGCGTCGAAGGCCCGGCCGGCCAGGTGTACGGCGAGATCGGCCTGCAGGAGTGCATCGCCAAGGCCGCCGACATGGCGGGCTACGGCGGCGACCTGCCCGACGACGAGGCGATCGGCCTGGCGATCGGCTGGTGGCCCAGCTTCTCCGCCCCCTCCGGTGCGTACGTGAAGGTCGACGGCGACGGCAGTGGCCAGATCATCACCGGCGCACAGGAGTGCGGCACCGGTGCGGTGATGACGCTGCGCCAGCTGGTCGCCGACGAGCTGGGCATGCAGGCCGAGGACTTCGAGCTCGTCTACCAGGACACCAGCGCGGCGCCCTACGACATGGGCGCGACCGGCTCGCAGACGCTGTTCAACAACGGCCGCGCGGCCATCGCCGCGGCCGGCCAGGTGGCCGAGCAGCTGCGCACGCTGGCCGCCGAACAGCTGGAGGCCAACCCGGACGACATCGTCCTCGCCGACGGCACAGCGTCCGTCGCCGGCACGCCGTCACGGTCGGTGCCGATCGCCGAGCTGGCCGGCATCGCTGCCGGCGGCGAGTTGCTCATCGGCCACGGCTCGGGGGCGCCCCCCGGAGCCCCGCCGGTCGCGGGCTCCACCTGCGTGGGCGACCTGGGCATGACCGCATGGGTGGCGCCGCAGTTCTCGTGCCACGCCGTGCGCCTGAAGCTGGACCGCGACACGGGCGTCGCCCGCGTGCTGCACGTCGCCGCCGTCCACGACAGCGGCACGATCCTCAACCCGATCGGCGCGCAGGGCCAGGTGGAAGGCGCCGTGATGATGGGCATCGGCCAGGCGCTGACCGAAGGCACCCGCTACGACGACGAGGGTCGCCAGCGCAACGCCGCGCTGCTGGAGTACAAGCTGCAGACGTGCGCCGACGCGCCGCCGGTGGACATCCACTTCGTCGAGATCGCCACACCCGACGCCGGGCCGCGGGGCGCGAAGGGCTTGGCCGAGGCACCCAATGTGCCGACACCGGCCGCCGTGTCGAACGCGATCGCGGCGCTCGTCGGCCGCCCGGTGCGCCAGCTGCCGCTCACCGCCGAGCGCGTGTGGGATGCACTGCACACGGAGGACGGCGAATGAGCTTCACGATCGCCCAGACCATCGACGACGCGCTCGCCGCCCTCGCTGCCGGCGCCCGGCCGGTGGCCGGCGGCAGCGACCTGGTGGTCGGCGCCCGCCACGGCAAGGCGCCGCTGCCCGGCGACCTGGTGGCCGTCGACCGCATCGCCGAACTGCGCAGCCTCGACCTCTCGGCCGACGGGGCGCGCATCGGCGCCGGCGTGAACCACCACACGCTGGAACACCACCCCGAGATCGCCGCGACGTGGCCGGCACTCGCGGACGGCAGCGCCCTGGTGGGCTCGCCGTCGACGCGCAACGTCGGCACGCTCGGCGGCAACGTGATGAACGCGTCACCCGCCATGGACACCGGCGCACCGCTGGTGGTGCTCGGCGCCGAGGTCGAGCTGCGTTCGCTGCGCGGCACCCGCCGCGTCGGTGTCGCCGAACTGTGGAGCGGCCCCGGCCGCACCAGCGCCGACCCCGACGAACTGTGCGTCGCCATCCACCTGCCCCGCCCGGTGGCCGGCAGCAACAGCGCCTACCTGCGCCTCGAGTACCGCCGGGCGATGGAGATCGCCGTCGTCGGCGCCGCAGCCTCGGTCACCCTCGCCGCGGATGGCTCCGTGTCGGCCGTGCGCGTCGCCCTCACCGCCGTCGCCCCGACCATCATCGAGGTCGCCGGTCTCTCCGGTGGCTCGGTGGCCGACGTCGCCGCTTCGGCGCAGGCCGCCGCTGCCGACCAGGCCCGTCCCATCAGCGATGTGCGCGCCAGCGACCGCTATCGCCGCCACACCGTGGGCGTGATGGCCCGCAGGGCCGTCGAGGCCGCCGCCCGCCGCGCGGCCGGCGAGATCGTGCCCGTCCCCGTCAACCGCTCGATCGGCATCGGAGCAGCCTCGTGATCAGCTACACCCTCACCGTCAACGGCATCGAGTACCCGGTCAGCGCCGACCAGGGCCGCAACCTGCTCAGCGTCATCCGCACCGAGGTCGGCCTCACCGGCACGAAGGAGGGCTGCGACGACTGCGAGTGCGGCGCCTGCATGGTGCTGCTCGACGGGCAGCCCGTGAACTCGTGCAGCTATCTGGCCGTGCAGGCACAGGGCCGCTCGGTCACCACGGTCGAGGGCCTGACCAACGGCGACGAGATGCATCCGTTGCAGCGCAACATCCTCGAGGAGGGTGGCGTGCAGTGCGGTTTCTGCACGCCCGGCATGCTGGTCAGCGCGTGCGCGCTGCTCGAGCGCAACCCCTCCCCCAGCGACGAGGACGTGCGGATCGGCTTGTCGGGCAACCTGTGCCGCTGCACCGGCTACGCCAAGATCGTCGCAGCGGTCCAGCGCACCGCCGCCGAACTGCAGTCCTGACCGAGGAAGTCGGCCCGACCCGGCGAATGTCCGTGTCACAAGCCTTCTCTGTCACACCGCCGAGCGTTCTCCACGTGGTCGCCGGTGTGACACAGACGGGATGTGACACGAAGTCCGAGGTCAACGGAACGAGTTGAGCACCGTCTGCACGATGGTGCTGCCGAACTCCAGCAGGGGCATGTCCAGGCGACCGGGCCAGGTGCTGTGCTGCGCCACCACGGTGTTCGTGCCGCGGTCGACGAACACGTGCTGGCCGTTGATGCCGTGGCCGGCGTAGAGGCCGCGTTCGGCGTCCAGCACCCACCAGCAGTCGCGGTAGTACTCGTGGCCGACGTTGCCACCGGCGGCGAAATGTGCCCTGCGGGTGCCGTCGTCGTGCAACACCCGGTCCGTCCACTCGGCGGGCAGGATCTGCACGCCGTTGGCGAACCCACGCTGCAGGTGCAGCAGACCGAAACGGGCCAGGTCGCGCGCTGTCACGCAGATGCCGCCCTCCACCGTCGGGAATCCCTTCGCATCGAGGATGATGTCGGCGTCGTGCTCGGCGCCGATGCGGCTCCAGATGCGGTCGGTGTAGGCGTCGGCGAAGCGCAGACCGGTGACCGACTCGGCGATCCAGCCGAGCACGTCGGTGATGATCGACCGGTACTGGAAGCGGTCGCCGTGCTCGCCCTGCGCGGGCAGCGACACGATCCACGACGCCGTGTCGCTCGGGTAGTCGTCGCGACGGTGCGTGATGTAGCCGGAGACCTGCTCCAGCTTCACTCCGTCGCTCTCCGGGTCGTCGTAGTCGTCCTCGTCGAACACCACGCCGGCGGCCATGTCGAGGCAGTGCTGCACGGTGGCGCCCTCCCAGACAGTGCCGCGCAGGGCCGGTACGTAGGTCTCCACCCGCTCGTCGGTGTCGACGAGGCCCTCGCCCACCAGCGCGCCGATCAGCGCCGACGTGAACGACTTGCTGACCGACATCACGAGATGGTTGCGATCCGGGCGGATGCCCTCGGCGTACCACTCGAAGGCGAGTTCGCCGTCGTGGACGACGACGAATGCATCGGTGTACACCGCCTCGAGCCCGGCGATCAGACCGAACTCGCCCGACTCGTGACCGATCGACAGCGCGGCCAGATCGACGTGCCGTTCGGGCAGCTGCCACACCGGGCCGCTGCCGCGCGAAATCCAGCCGGTGCGGGCCAGTTCGCGCACGTGGCTGAAGCCCCAGCGGTTCCACGGCGGCTCGGTCCAGTTGTCGCTGGTGCACCCGTCGCGGCGCATCGGTTCGGGTCGTTCGTGGCTGACCGGCGTCTGCATCACGACAGCTTGCCAGGTGTACCATCGTCCAAGTTGACCGGCGGTTCAGGAAACCCCGGTGCCCGAGGGGGATGCACACATGAACTGGGACGCCTTCATCACCTGCGCCGTCACCGGCTCCGGCGAGACCGCCCACAAGAGCCCGCACGTGCCGGTGACGCCCGAGCAGATCGCGACGTCGGCCATCGACGCGGCGAAGGCCGGCGCCGCCGTGGTGCACATCCATGTGCGCGAACCGGAGACGGGCAAGGGCAGCCGCAAGACGGAGTACTACGCCGAGGTGGTCGAGCGGGTGCGCGACGCCGACGTCGACGTGGTGATCAACCTCACCGCCGGCATGGGCGGCGACATGGTGC
>JBMOGW010000274.1:0-4443 GCA_049318165.1 Ilumatobacteraceae bacterium | reverse complement strand
AACACAAGCTGCGCGAGTGCTGGCTGTACGACGAGGATCAGCGATTCGTCGATCATCTGTGGTCGCAGGAGGGCTGAGGGCCCGCCCCCGCCGGCCCGGGCGCAGCTGTTCAGTGTCACACGCCTTCTCTGTCACACCACAGAGCGGCACCCGCGTGCTCGCAGATGTGACACAGAGGGGAGGGGCTCTCGCGGCCTCCGAGCGCGTCAGCGGCCGATCTCGGCGAGCCGGGCGTCCACCAGGTCGCGCACCAGGCCTGCGTCGACCTTCCAGTCCAACGGCACGGCGAACGTCTTCTTGTTCACCTCGAATGCCGACAGGCGCTCGGAGAACGCATCCATCAGTTCGCCGCTGAACGGGTTGAGCAGCACGTGCTCCCTCGCCACGGAGATGCCGATCACGTAGGCCCCGTCGACCCGCAGCATGGGGTGGTTCCAGGCGACCACCAGCTCCAGCTCCGGGTGGGCCTTGCGGGCGATGTCGAAGACCTTCTTCGCCGTGCCCGCTGCGGTGGGGTCGGTGGCGGCGAACCAGTCGTCCGGCGTGCGGAACCGCTTCGACGACGTGGAGCCACGCGCGTACATCACCAGCGCGTTGGCGTGGGTGCGGGTGAACCCGTGGGTCTCGCGCAGGTGGTCGATCTGCTCCGGGTACTTGGCGTCACCGAGGTCGGCGAGCCGCTGCAGCCACATCTCGATCGGACCGCCGTGCTTGGCCACGATCGCGGGGAAGTACCGGGTGCGGTCGCCGTCGTCCTGCGTGCCTTTCGTCGCCATGCGACGACGATACGCCGCCGTGCCGTCATGTACCGTGACGCCCGAGGTGCTTGCGCAATGACCGACCTGGAACTGCTCGCTGCGTACGAACCGATCGTGCGGTTCAACGAGGGCGAGTTCTTCTTCCCGACCGCGGTGGAGGACTACGTCGCCTGCTGCGACCTGATGCGCCGGGTCGCCGGCCAGCACCCGGAGGTCGTGGTCCCGCGTGGTGAGCTGACCCTCGAGCGTCTCGCCGAAGTCGGCGCAGCGAACCAGGGACCTGGCCTGTACCTCCGCTTCGTCGACGAGCCGTTCAACCGGACGAAGACGGCCCGATGGCGGCACCGCGGCGATCGGCCGCGCTTCCGTCACGCCAGTCGCCTCGCACGCGTCGGCGTCCTCAGTCGTGTGGTCGACGCGTTGAACCGGGTGAGCCTGCTGTTCCGCGGCAAGGTGGCCAAGGGCACGCAGGCGGCAGCGGAGACGATGTACCGCGAGCAGATGCGTACCGAGCACCACCCGTACTACGGGCGCGTGGTGCGCACCGGCGGCTACACCGTGCTGCAGTACTGGGTCTTCTACCCGTTCAACGACTGGCGCAGCCGCATCTACGGCGTGAACGACCACGAGGCCGACTGGGAGCAGGTGACGGTCTACCTCGCCGACCAACCCGACGGCCCGCCGGCGCCCTCATGGGTGGTGTTCTCGGCGCACGACGAGGTGGGCGACGATCTGCGTCGCCGCTGGGACGACCCCGACCTCGTGCGCATCGGCGACCACCCGGTGGTCTTCGCCGGCCTCGGGTCGCACAGCGGCGCGTACGTGCAGGGCGACTACCTCACCAGCTTCGACCCGCCTGCCTTCAAGAACTTCATCCGGTGGAGCCGCCGATTGAGCCGGGCCGTACTGCCCTGGACCCGTGGCGTCGCGCAGGCCGGCGTGGGTATCCCGTACATCGACTACGCCCGCGGCGACGGCCTGTCCGTCGGGCCGGGCCAGCAGCGCGAGTGGTACCCCGTGCTCATCGACGACGAGGTGCCCTGGGTGTTCGACTACCAGGGCCTGTGGGGCAATGACACGGCTGACCCGCTGGGTGGTGAGCGGGGTCCGGCCGGTCCCCGCTACGAGCGTTCCGGACAGGTGCGTTCCTCCTGGGGCGACCCGGTCGGCTGGTCGGGCCTCGCCAAGGTGCCGCCGAATCGACAGGTCGCTGAGGCGCTCGTGCTCGATCGCCTGCGCGAGCTGGAGACGGAGATCGCGAACGGCACCGCGGAGCTGGACCAGCGCCGCACGCGCCTGCGGGCCGACGTGGCGAGCGGTGTCGCGCTGCCCGCGGGCGAGGAGGCAGAGGTGCAGGCACTCGCTGCGAACCAGGTGCAACTGCACGACGAGCGACATCGGCTCGAGCGCCGGCTCGCCAGCCCGCCGGCGACCGCCGGGCCGCACGATCATCTGCGCCATCGCCACCTCCCCATCGAGGAGACGACTCGCGCCCGGCTGCGTCTGCTGTCGGGCTGGTCGGCGGCCAGCACCCCGCTGCTGTTGTTCGCCATCGGCATGGCGTTCGTGCCGCAGCGCACGTCGGGCACCATCCCGTTGATCCTCGGGTGGGCCCTGCTGTTGTTCGGCATCGAGGCGGTCGCCCGCCGGCACTTCTCCGGCTACATCCTCGCCGTGCTGGTGCTCGCAGTGGTCGTGTTCGTCGCGCTCGTGTTCGCCCAGCTCGTCATCCAATGGGGCTGGCGCTATCCGATCACGATCACGCTCGTGTCGCTGGCCGCCATCCTGCTGTTCGTCAACATCCAGGAACTCGGCCGCGACTGACCCCCGGCCGTCGGGCAGGACCCGGGCCGGGGTCGGAGCCGGTGTCGGAGCCGGTGTCGCTCACGTCACGTGGATTGCGACCTTGCCGGTGATACGCCCGGAGGTCATGTCGTCGATCGCAGCGGGTACCTCCTCGAGACGGCGCACTGCGTGAACGACGGGCCGCAGGGTGCCGGCGTCCGCCATCGCGCCCAACGTCTCGAGATCGGCGGTCTTGGTCGTTGCGATCATCATCCGTAGGCGCTGGCGGACGAACGGCGACAGGGCGACGGCGCGGAGTTGCCGGCCCATCCCGAACACGGTGCCGCCGCCCTCTTCGCCGATCAGCACGACCGTCCCCTTGGGCGTGAGGGCGGCGCGCAGTTGGCGGATGGACGAACCGCCGGCGATGTCGAGGACGACGTCGTGGCGACCCGCACCGCCGATGTGCTGCGTGTGGCGGTCGAGCACCTCGACCGCACCCAGTGCCCTGACAGCGTCCGCCTTGCCGGCGCTGCAGACGGCCGTGACCTCAGCACCCATCGCCACGGCGATCTGCACGGCGAACGTGCCCACTCCTCCGGACGCGCCGATGACCAGGACGCGTTGGCCTGCCTGGAGGCGGCCGATGTCGCGCAGCGCCTGCAGTGCGGTGATGCCCGAGATGGGAAGGACGGCGGCCGCCGCGAAGGAGAGCGAGGCGGGCATGCGGGCCAGGCTCCGCGGCTTGGCCATCACGCGCTCGGCAAAGGCGCCCGATGCGCCGCCGAACACTTCGTCGCCCACCTGCAGTGAGGTGACCTCGCTGCCGACCTCGACCACCACGCCGGCCATCTCGCCGCCGAGCACCGGTTGGCGCGGCCGGCGCAGGCCGAATGCCAGACGCGCGACGTACGGTTCGCCCGTCATCAGGTGCCACGCGCCGCGGTCGAGGCCGGCGGCGCGTACCTCGACGATCACCTGGTCGGGCCGGCACGCCGGGACGGGTCGCTGCTCGACGGCGAGTTGTTCGATGCCGCCGTAGCGGTGGCGGGTGACGGCAGTCGTGGTGTGCGTGGTGATGCTCATAACGCTACAAAGCGTAGCGAAATATTCAAAGGAGCGGACATCGCGACGCTCATGTCAACGACGACATCGATGTCACCGGGATGATCAGGTCGCTACACTTCGGAGCGATATGGCTCGTCCCCTCAGCGACACGGCGCGAGCCGAGATGGTCCGCGCCGCACGGGAGATCATCACCACCGATGGTGTGCTCGCGTGCACCGTGGACGAGGTGGCGCGCCGGTCGGGCGTCGCGAAGACCACCATCTATCGCCACTTCGGTGGTGCCGATGCACTCGTCCTCGCCGTCGTCGACGCGACGGTGCAGGCCTCCGAGGGGCCCGACACCGGCTCGTTGGCGGGCGACCTGAGGATCATCATCGGTCGATACCTGGCCGTCGCGGCGCAGCCGACGATGCGCGAGCTGTACGGCTGGATGATGACCCGTTCGATGGAAGATCCCACGTTCGCCGCTCGGTTCCGGGCCGTTCGGGTGCAGGGCAGCGGCCCGACGGTGCTCGCGCTGCAGCGCGCCATCGCCCGCGGCGAGGTGCCGGCCACGATCGACATCCCACTGGCGATGCACCTGATCCAGGGGCCGCTCGCGACCAAGCGCATCGTCGACGGCGACACCGTCACCGACGCCGAGTTCGACGCGCTGCTCGCGTGGATCGTCCGCGCCCTCACGTGTGCTGCGTGAGCCGTCGCTACGCTGCGGCGATGGCATCTGCGCAGCACGCCGCCGACGGCTCGGTCACGTTCTCCACCACCCTTTCCGCATTCGGCAACAACACCGGCATCGAGGTGCCCGCCGAGGTGCTCGACGCGCTGGGCGGCG
>JBMOGW010000273.1:0-4449 GCA_049318165.1 Ilumatobacteraceae bacterium | reverse complement strand
CATCGCCATGTCGAGGTAGTGGCATCCGGCCTCGAAGGCGGCCTCGAAGATCGGCGGGTTGAAGCGCGGGTCGCACGCGTTGATCACCACATCGGCGCGGCTGGTGCGAGCCAGCTCCAGGACGTCGATGCGGTCGCTGGCGTCGACACGGGTGCCGATCACCCGGTCGCTGCCGGCACGGGCCGCCGCACGGGCGGCCCGGGCGGCATCCACGTCGGCCACCACGATCTGCTCGAACACCTCGCGTCGAGCGGCGATGGACACGATCGACGACCCGACACCTCCCGCACCGACGACCAGTAATCGCATGGGCGAGAAGGTAGCGCGGCCCTCGCCCGGAGGAGGGCGCGGCCGAGGAAGTTCCCTGTCAGAGGGCGAAGGCGCGGCGCTCGGCGCCGGTGTTGACCAGCGACGCGATGCGTGCGGCCAGGTAGGGGCTGAACGAGCCCCGGTAGCGCAACTGCAACTCGGGCAGCATCCAGTCGTCGCCGGTGATCGTGCTGCGGCACGTGTCGGCGCCGCAGCGGCACTCGATCTCGTCGTAGTCGCTGCCGTCGGTCATCGCGAAGTCGTAGGTGACGGCCTCGCCCGGGGCGATGTCGCGCAGCGCCACCACCACGGTGTTGCCGTGCATGCCACAGTTCGGGGCGCACGAGTGGCGCACGAAGTCCGCCGCCTCGGGTTCGGGCGAACCGGCCAGGAACAAGCCGTCCTCGATCTGCACGCTGCGCGACCGCTGATCGGCGGGCAGGATGTCGAGCTGTTCCCGGGTGACGCACCGGCCGCCGAACGCGGCCACCACCTCGCCGGCGAGGATCGTGTCGAGCGCGACGGCGCCGTGCTGGCCGGACTCGGCCTGGGCGACCACGCGGGCTTTCGAGGTGAGATAGGAGGCGCTCATCGACGTCCATGATTCCCGCCGTTCGGTGGCATGTCCACTCTCTGATGGGTCAGGCGAACTGATCGGAACATCAGTCAGGCTGATCGACGCGTCAGCCACCGGGGGCCGTCGCGGGGAGTGGGGGCTAACCTCCCCCGGATGAGTGGCACCACGCTGCGTTGGCGGCTGTCTGCATCCGAATCAGTCCTCATGCCGGGCGTGTGGGACGTGCTGTCGGCGCGGCTCGCGGAGCAGGCGGGGTTCGGCACCGTGTTCCTCAGCGGCTACGCCGTGAGCGGCACCTTGCTCGGCCTGCCCGACTTCGGCTATCTCACCCAGGCCGAGATGGCCGAGGTGGCGAGGCGGGTGTGTGGTGCCAACCCGGGCCTCGACGTGGTGGTCGACGCCGACACCGGCTACGGCAACCCGCTCAACACGATGCGCACGGTCGAGTTGTGGCAGCAGGCCGGCGCGTCCGGTCTGTTCCTGGAGGACCAGGTGTGGCCCAAGCGCTGCGGGCACATGACCGGCAAGCAGGTGATCGAACGCGAGGACTGGCTGGCGAAGCTGCGTGCGGCGGTGCACGCCGCAGACGATCTGCACATCACCGCCCGCACCGACGCTCGCGCGGTGGTCGGACTGGACGAGGCGATCGAGCGGGCGAAGATGGCCCGCGACACTGGCGTCGACGCCCTCTTCGTGGAGGCCCCCGAGTCCGTCGCCGAGATGGAGCGGATCGCGGCGGCACTGCCCGACATCACGCTCGTCGCGAACATGGTCGAGACCGGGAAGACGCCGTTGCTGACACCGAAGGAACTGACCGACCTCGGCTTCCTGCTGGTGGTGTCGCCGGTGTCGGCGCTGTTCACCATGACGAAGGCGCTGCAGCGCACGTTCGAGGTGCTGCGCGAGCAGGGCAGCCTTCGCGACCACCTCGGCTATCTCGTCGACTTCGAGGAGTTCGGCACCGTGGTGGACCTGCCCGGTCACACCGCAAAGGAGCAGCGTTTCTCGCGCTGATCGTTGCTAGGGTTCCGACCCGTACGCATCACGAGCGAACCCGTCACCCTCAGGGGTGGGGGGATCCGGCAACCGGGGTGGAAGCCCCACGGTGCCTTCCCGAACCGTCGCACTTCCCAGGAAGTTCGGCGAGGAGGGGATGTGGTCAGATCTCGATCTGGCAAACCGCTTCCCTCGTGATCGCCGAAGCCCGACAGCCGACGACCCACGAAGGAGGACACGATGACCGGACCGCGACGTCCCGGCCCTGCCCAACCTGCGACGGGCGCGTGGATGCCGGGTCAGCCCGCAGGGGAGCGTCGGTTCCACACGCTCGACCGGCCGCTGGCGCTGGACGGTGGCGCCACCCTGCACCCGGTGACGATGGCCTACGAGACCTGGGGCCGGCTGGCCGACGACGGCTCGAACGCCGTACTCGTCTGTCATGCGTGGACGGGCGACAGCCACGCCGCCAGTGCGGTCGGCGCCGGCGACAGCGCACCCGGTTGGTGGGAGGGCATGATCGGCCCGGGCTTGGCGATCGACACCGATCGTTGGTTCGTGGTGTGCACCAACGTGCTCGGCGGTTGCCAGGGCACCACCGGCCCCAGTTCGCCGCATCCCGAGGACGGCCGCCCGTACGGCAGCCGCTTCCCGGTCATCACCATCCGCGACATGGTGCGCGCCCAGGCCCGCCTGGCCGACCACTTGGGCGTGCGCCGTTGGGCGTCGGTGGTCGGCGGCTCGATGGGTGGCATGCAGGTGCTCGAATGGGCGATCACATTTCCCGACCGCGTCGGTTCGATCGTGCCGATCGCCACCTGCGCGCAGGCCACCGCCCAGCAGATCGCGTGGGGCGCCATCGGGCGGCGTGCCATCCGCATGGACCCGCGATGGAACGGCGGTGACTACTACGACGCGCCTGATGGCGAGGGTCCTTCCGAAGGCCTCTCGGTGGCGCGGATGGTGGCCCAGGTGACGTTCCGCAGCGACAACGTGTTCACCGACCGTTTCGGCCGCGAGTTGGCCGACGGGGCGACGCTGAAGGATTCGCTCGACCTGTGGCAGCGGTTCGAGGTGGAGCGCTACCTGGACTACCACGGCGACAAGTTGGTGCGCCGGTTCGACACGAACAGCTACCTGATCATCGGCAAGGCGATGGACCTGCACGACGTCGGTCGTGGCCGCAACGGCCTGGACGCAGCGATGGGCCGCATCGCTGCGCCGGCGCTGGTGGTCGGCATCTCCAGCGACATCCTTTACCCGACCTACCAGCAGCGACAGATCCACGATCTCGTGTTGGTGGCGGGCAACAAGAGCGACTACGTCGAGATCGAGTCGCCCCACGGCCACGACGGGTTCCTCGTCGATCTCGACGGGCTGGCCGGCCCGCTGCGCGCCTTCCTCGACGCCCAGCCGTAGTCGGCGCGCTGCGTCAGGCGACGGTGCCGCCCTGCGTCAGGCGACGGTGCCGCGCTGCACCATCGCCTGGTCGAGCACCGGGATCACCCGGCTCTTGTCGGGGAGGGTGAGCGCGATCTGCGAGTCCTGCCAACCGCTGTCGTCGAACTGGCGGGCCAGGTACACCTGCTTCCGCTTGGGCGGCGTGGACGACTTGCCGATCAGCGCCCACTTCTCTTCGGTGCGCCGACCGAAGCGCTTCGTGGTGCACAGCAGCGTGCCGTCGTCGAGCACCGTCACGCGGGTCTCCTTGCGTCGGCCGTCGGCCTGGCCGTGCGTGAGGATCTGGCCGTGGCACAGGAAGCGGCGGCCGTCCTTCGACGAGTAGTGCGGGTCCATTCGGTACGCCAGCCACCACATGCCGAGCAGCGCTGCCACGAAGAGCACGAACCAGAGGACGTCCACGGGCACAGCTTTGCCGATGCGGGCATGATTCACACGTTCTCGTCACGCGGAATGCATGGGGAAGCGCCTGGCCGCGTGCGACACTGTGGGCCGTGAGCGTGTGGACGGTGTCATACGGGCGCGGCCTCGGACTGGTCGCGGACGGCAGTTTCGAGGACCCGACCAACGCCCGCACCATTCAGCTCGCCGCGCTCGGCCTGGTGGCCATCGCCGTGCTGCTCGGCATCGGCACCTGGTGGTGGTGGAAGCAGAGCAAGGCGGAGCATCCCGCCCTCGGCCCGCTCGAGGTGATGGGCACCAAGAAGTGGTGGAAGAGCGACTTCACCGAGCGCCGGCGTCGTCTCGAGGCCGTCCGTCCGCCGCACGACGATGAGCAGGCCGATGCACCGGTGCCGCTCGACCTCGACCACGTGATGACGCGGGACGACCCGCATTCCTTCGACGACCTGCTCGACCCGACCGCCGCCGAATCGGCGGAGGCCGCCGAGGCGGTCGATGCTGTCGCGCCGGCAGATCCGGCAGGTCCGGAAGATCCGGCGGCTCCGCTGGAGCCCGGTGAGCCCGTCGATGCCACGGCAGACCGGCAGGATGCCCCGATCGCCGCCGCAGTGGCCGTGCTCGACGGTCCCGCACCGGTGGAGGCGGTCGATGCGACGGCCGGAGAAGCTGCGGCTGCAGCGTCTGCGGCGGAACCGTCCGCGGCC
>JBMOGW010000272.1:0-4458 GCA_049318165.1 Ilumatobacteraceae bacterium | reverse complement strand
CCGACGCTGAGCAGCATCGACCGCAAGGACCGCGCCGACTTCCTGCGCTTCTTCTACCGCCGCTACGAGGACGCGCCCGTCGAGCAGATCGCCGAGGACTCGCAGGAACTGCTCACGCAGTTGATCCTGGCGAAGAGCTTCCCGGCCGGAATGCGCCGTGTGCGCGAACACCGCGCCCTCGGGCACCGCACGATGCTGATCACCGGTGCGATGAACTTCGCCGTCGAGGGCCTGCGCCCGCTGTTCGACGAGATCGTCGCCGCGGAGATGACCGTGCGCCCGGACGGCACCTACAGCGGCAACCTCAAGGGTGTGCCGCCCACCGGCGAGGCCCGAGCGCAGATCCTGTCGGACTACTGCGACGCCGAGGGCCTGAAGCTGGAGGAGAGCATCGCCTACGCCGACTCGAGCAGCGACCTCCCGATGCTCGAGGCGGTCGGTTTCCCCGTCGCTGTGAACCCGGAGACCCGCCTCGCCTCCATCGCCCGCAAGCGCGGATGGCTGGTCGAGCACTGGGACAAGGCGTCTGGCGCGCCGACGAAGGTGTTGCCGATCGGCAACATGCTGTCCGAGCGCGAGCGACGCAAGCGCTTCATCGAGGAGCGTGCGCGATGAGCCGCTTGGTGTTCTCCCGCAAGCCGGCGCGCTTCGCAGCGGCCCGCCTGGCCGGCTCGCTGATGCCCGGCCGCGGCGCTGCGGTCGGCCCGCTCTCGCTGGAACCCGACGAGACGCTGCCGCTCCCGTCCGCCGAGTGGGTGCGCCTGCGCCCCCGCCTGGCCGGCATCTGCGGCAGCGACCTGTCGCTGGTGGACGGCACCGCCGCGGCGTACTTCGACCCGCTGGTGAGCTACCCGTTCACGCCCGGACACGAGGTCGTCGCCGACGTCGTCGACGCCGCCAACACCGGAGCTGGGGGCGCACGCACCGACCGGCGCGTCGTCGTGGTGCCCGTCCTGTCGTGCGTCACCCGCGGCATCAGCCCCGTCTGCCACGCCTGCGAGCACGGTGCCATTCACCTCTGCGAGCGAGTGGCGTTCGGCCACCTCGAGCCCGGCCTGCAAACCGGCTTCTGCGAGAGCACCGGCGGTGGTTGGAGCCACGAGATGCTCGCCCATGAGAGCCAGCTGGTGGACGTGCCCGCCGACTTGAGCGACGAGGCTGCCGTGCTGGTGGAGCCCACCGCGTGCGCCGTGCACGCCGCGCAGCGGTACACCGGCAAGGAGACCGTGATCATCGGCGCCGGCACGCTGGGCCTGCTGACGCTCGCCGCCATCAGCGCCACCCGCGACCGCGATCGCACCGGCCCGATCGTCGTCACCGCCCGCTACGCCGACCAGAAGCGGTTGGCCAAGGAGCTCGGCGCCGACGTGGTGTGCGGCACCGACGAACTGCCTCGCTGGGTGCGGTCGGCCACCAGCTCGCTGGTGTTCGGCGACCAGCTCACCTGCGGCGCTCCGCACGTCATCGACTGCGTCGGGAGCAGCGACTCGCTGCAGCAGGCGCTGCGGGTGGTCGCCCCAGGCGGCGAGGTGCAGCTGGTGGGCATGCCCGGCAACGTGTCGCTGGAGCTCACGTCCTTGTGGCACCGCGAGACGGCCATCCGCGGTTGCTACGCCTACACCCGCCCCGACTTCGACACCGCCATCGACGTGGTCCGCCGGTTCGACCTCGGTCGTCTCGTGTCGGCCACCTATTCGCTGAAGGACTACACCGACGCCCTCGCGCACGCCGCACAGGCCGGCCGCCGGGGCGCCGTGAAGATCGCGTTCGACATGCGTGACCAAAGGAGCAACTGATGCCCCGTCCCGGATTCGTCCACCACGTCGACCGCTCGTCGCCGCCGGTGTTGTTCTGGCGCGGCGAGACCTTCTCGCTCGAGAAGCTGCCGGCCGACCGCAGTCGCGTCATCTACCCGCCCGAGCCGTTGCCCGCACTGAAGGACATCGACGGCTCCATCCGCGATGCGCTGCTGCACCCGATCGATCAGGACCCGCTGCCGGCATTGCTGTTCCCCGGCATGAAGCTGACCATCGCGTTCGACGACGTCAGCCTGCCGCTGCCGAAGATGCGTCGCCCCGACGTGCGCCAGCGCGTCATCGAGGCCGTCCTCGACCTCGCCGCCGCAGCAGGTGTCGACGACGTGCACATCATCGCCGCCCTCGGCCTGCACCGCCGGATGCACGAGTACGAGCTGCGCCACGCGCTCGGCGACCGCATCTACGACGCCTTCCACCCACGGGGCATGCTGTACCAGCACGACGCCGAGGACCACGACAACCTCAGTGTCATCGGCACCACCGACCACGGCGAGACGCTGGAGATCAACAAGCGGGCGGCCGACAGCGACCTGGTGGTCTACGTCAACATCAACTCGGTCTCGATGGACGGCGGCTGGAAGAGCATCACCACCGGCCTCGCCAGCTACAAGTGCCTCAGCCACCACCACACCGGCGAGACGCTGCAGAACACGAAGAGTCTGATGGGCCATCGCGAGCACTCGGCGCTGCACAAGAGCATCTGGCGCCTGGGCAAGGTGTTGAAGGACCACGGTCCGAAGGTGTTCCAGATCGAGTCGACGCTGAACACCGACATGTTCCCCGAGCAGTACTCGTTCATCAACAAGCGTGAGTGGGAGTGGACCGCGAAGGACCGCGCCACGTTCCTCGGTGTGAGCAAGGGCCTGAACCTGATGCCCGTGAAGGCTCGCCGCAAGATCTTCTTCAACATCGAGTCGCCGCACCAGATGACCAGCGTGCAGGCCGGCGAGACCGAGGCCGTGCACAAGATCACGCTCGACTGGGTCTACAAGCAGCAGCTCGTCGAGGTGGAAGGTCAGACCGACATCCTCACGCTCGGCATTCCCTACGTGTGCCCGTACAACCCGGACGGCGTGATGAACCCGATCCTCGTCATGTGCATGGGCCTGGGGTACCTGTTCAACATGTACCGCAACAAGCCGCTGGTGCGTGAGGGCGGCGTGATCATCATGACCCACCCGACCTACCGGGACTTCAACCCCGTGCACCACCCGAGCTACATCGACTTCTTCGAGCAGGTGCTGCCCGACACCACCGACCCGGTGGTGATGGGCCAGAAGTGGGAGCAGCAGTTCGCCGAGGACGAGTGGTACCGCCACCTGTACCGCACCGGCAACGCCTACCACGGCGTGCACCCGTTCTACGCCTGGTACTGGGGCGCCCATGGCCAGCAACACGCCGGCAAGGTGATCATCGTCGGCGGCGACCCGGCCACGGTGCGCCGCCTCGGCTTCACCCCGGCGTCGACGATGGACGACGCGTTCGAGATCGCCAGCGACGTCGTCGGCCGCACGCCCACCATCTCGCACCTCCACGTGCCCTCGTTGCTGGTGGCCGACGTCCGGTGAGCGACAAGCGCACGGTCTCGGTTGCGCAGTTGCGCAAGGTCGCCAAGTTGGGCGACGCCGCGAGCTCGGCCCTGCAGGCCGCGCTCCGCCCGGCGCGCAACATGGGCTTCCCGTACCGCAAGCCCCCACGCCCGAAGGGCGTCGAGATGCCGGCCGAGCCGTCGAAGCTCGGTGCCGACTTCGAGACCGACTGGGCGCGCAAGGCTCCTGCGAAGATCACTCGCAAAGCCGTGATCGCTGGCCCGATGCACGCCATG
Source organism: Ilumatobacteraceae bacterium (assembly GCA_049318165.1). Lineage (GTDB taxonomy): Bacteria > Actinomycetota > Acidimicrobiia > Acidimicrobiales > Ilumatobacteraceae > UBA668. The sequence continues at coordinate 816 of JBMOGW010000272.1, read as the reverse complement.
GTGAAGGCGTTGGCGAACCCGGAGGTCGAGGGACTCGACCGCCTGGCGGACCTGCTCGACACCGACCCGCTGCCGTCGGTGATCTTCGCCCCGAACCATCACAGCCACGTGGACACGCCACTGATCATCTCGATGGTGCCCGCCGCGTTCCGCGAGCAGCTCGTCGTCGCCGCCGCCGCGGACTACTTCTTCGACAAGAAGGTCAAGGGCACGCTGTCGGCGCTGGCCCTGAACGCCTTCCCCATCGAGCGCGAGGTGATCTCGCGCAAGTCGAGCGACGAGCTGCGCCGTCTGCTCGACACCGGCTGGAGTGTCGTGATCTACCCCGAGGGCGGCCGTTCCCCCGATGGCTGGGGCCAGGATTTCAAGGGTGGCGCCGCCTACTTGTCGTCGCGCACGGGATCCCCCGTCGTGCCCGTGTTCATCGACGGCACGGGCAGCATCTTCGGCAAGGGCATGAAGCGCCCGAAGCCCGGCAACACCAAGGTGGTGTTCGGTGCGCCGATGTGGCCGGAGGAGGGCGAGAGCACCCGCCGTTTCAACGCCCGCATCGAGGCAGCCGTCACTGCGTTGGGCGACGAAGCCCTCACCGACTTCTGGACCGCCCGGGTGCGCGCCGCCGCCGGCACGAACCCGAAGCTGACCGGGCCCGAGTACAACTCGTGGCGCCGCCAGTGGGCGTTGGCGGATCACCGCAAGCTCGGCAAGGCCGGCCAGCGTCGCCGCCAACGCCGCACCTGGCCCGATCTGGGCTAGGTCGCGTTCTTCAGTTGTCAAGGAGCGCATCGGCCGGTCGTTCCTGCAGTCGCCGGTCGA
>JBMOGW010000271.1:0-4469 GCA_049318165.1 Ilumatobacteraceae bacterium | reverse complement strand
TGCGCCGCGACTACCCGTGGGGCATCTTCTACCTCGCCAACTGGGGCCAGATCTTCAGCCAGACCTCGTACTTCGCCGGCACGCCGGGCCTGTTCCGCCACCTGTGGAGCCTGGCGGTGGAGGAGCAGTGGTACCTGATCTGGCCGCTCGTCTTCGTGCTGATCGCCAAGCGCGCTGGTGCCGATCGGCGCCTCGGCCGCACGCTGGTGATGGTGTCGGTCGGCGTGATGGTGGCCACCGCGGCGTGCTACCTGGCCGGGTGGCCGACTCGCTGGTTCAACCCGTTCAGCATGTCGATGCAGCCGGTCGACACGGTCAACTTCCTGTACCTCAGCACCATCACCCGTTCGAGCGGTCTGCTGCTCGGGGCGGCGATGGCGTTCCTGTGGCGGCCGTGGCGAATCGGCGACGCGCCGGTCCGGCCGCAGGCGGCGCGCACGCTGAATCTCGTCGCCGGTGCGACGGTGCTGGTGCTGGCCGCCGCCTTCTTCACCGGGCACGTGGCTGCGGGGGCGACGTACGTGTGGATGCTGCCGATGGTGACCCTTGCGTCCGCGGCGCTCGTGGCCGTGGTGGTGCACCCGTGGGCAGCAGGCGCCCGAGGTGTGTTCGGTTCGAAGCCGATGGTGGAGATCGGCAAACGGTCGTACGGGCTGTATCTGTGGACGTGGCCGATCAGCCGGATCACCGACGCGTACCAGGGCAGCTGGACCCGGTTCCTGCTGGCGATGGCGATCTCGATCCCCGTCAGCGAGGCGTGCTACCGCTGGGTCGAGACGCCGATCCGCAAGGGTGCCCTCGGCCGTTGGTGGCACGCCCGCGAGCGGACCGACTGGCGGCTGATCACCGCGTGCGGCCTTGTCACGTCGGTGGTGCTCGTCGGCTCGCTGTTCGCGTTCTACCGGTCCGCTGCGCCGACGTTCGACGCTGCGCTCGACACCAGCGGCGACGTGTCGTTCGACCCGAACGCGGCTCTCGGAGCCGGCACGACCGTGCCGCCGACCACGGCGGGCGTTGTCGCCACCGACCCGGCGGGGTCTGTTGCCCCGACCGCCGCGCCCACCACGACCGCCGCGTCCGTGGCACCGCCGGTCACCGCCGCGACGCTGCCGCGCACTCTGGTGATCGTGGGTGACTCGACGGCGTACTCGCTGTGGCGCAACCTGCCGAGCGGCATCGAGTCGACGTTCGTCGCCGGTGACGGGTCGGTGGAGGGCTGCAGTGTGTACGACTCGGGCGAGGCAGTCAGTTCACGCGACGGCTACACCCGGAACTTCAGCAGTTGCGCGGGCTGGGACGGCAAGTGGAAGGCGGCTGCGCAGCAGTCCCGGGCCGAGGTCGGCCTGGTGGTGATCGGCGCGTGGGACGTGTTCGACCTGAGGGTGGACGGAAAGGCGTTGCCGTTCCGGTCGAAGGGCAACGACGCTCGCTTCACCGCCGGCGTGCAGCGCGGCATCGACGCGCTCACCTCGACCGGGGCGAAGGTGGCGCTGCTGGAGGTGCCGTGCATGCGACCCCAGGACGTGAAGGGCGCCGGGGTGCCGGCGCTGCCCGAGCGCGGCATGGACGAACGGGTGGCGCACCTCAACGATCTGCTCCGCCGAGTGGCGGCCGCGAACAAGGACACGACGACGTTCGTCACCGGGCCGGCGCAGTACTGCAGCGAGCCGATCGCCAGCGACCTCGCCTACCGCTGGGACGGCGTGCACGCCTACAAGCCCGGCGCCAAGCTGACGATGGAAGCCATCGCCCAGCAACTCCTGGCGATCCCGGTCGGCTGACGGATACCGCCGAACTGAAGTTCTGCAGGCCGAGCCCGGCGCAACGCGGGCCTCCCGGCGCGACGCGGGCCTGCAGCACTTCAGTTCGGCAGGGCTACTCGCGGTGGTCGGCGGTGCAGGGCTTGGCGTCGCACACGTCGATCAGCGTGTCCTCGAAGAGGAACGACGCCTTCTGGACGCGCACGTCGGGGTCGGCGCGCGGGTCCTCGTGCGAGTCGTCGCCCTCTCGAGGCGGCAGGTTCTCGAAGGGGATCGGCGCCATGCCCGAATCCCACACCACGATCGCCGAGCCGGTGCTCGGGTAGGTGGTCGACTCGAGGTTCCAGCCGGGCTCCTGCTCGGCCCAGCGGCCGTCGGCGGCGACCGGGCGGTGGATGGTGGCCCCGATGGTGCGAGCCTCCACCATCGCCGACAGCTGGGTCACCTGGTGGTCGCCGTAGGCGACGTGCATCAGCACGGTCTTGGCCGGCGTGCCCTCGTAGGGGTCGGCGGTGAGGTGCTGCACGTAGCCGGCGCCCTCGCCGCGGTCCCACAACATCTGCACGATCGCGAAGATCAGCGGCCGCTCGAAGTCGTCCGGGTACGCGGGCTCCATGACGGCCAGGTAGTCGTCGAAGTCGACCGATCGGGGCAGCAGCATGCTGTAGTTCATGCCGGTGACGCCGAGCACGGCACGCTCGATGTCGGGCGACAGCGCAGCGAGCATGGCGCCCATGATGCCGCCCTGGCTGTTGCCGTCGTAGTCGAGGTGCGACGTGTCGATCAGTGGCGTGCCGTCGGCGCGTTGGAAGTTCTTGTCCGACGCCAGGCCGCCCTCACGGGTCATCAGACGCCCGAGGAAGATCTGGTTCAGCACGCCCTGCTGCAGGCGGTCGGCCATCGTGGGGAAGTTGCCGAACTCGACGAGGGTGGCGGCGGCGTTGCCGATGTCGTCCTCGCTCATGCCGGCCCACTTGGTGGCGCAGTGCACGACGTTGTGCTCGTTCGACATGGCGCGCACGTTGCCGGCGTCGATCTCGTGGTGGGCGCCGAGCAGGCCGTGGCCGTACTCGACGAGGTGTGCCGGCTCGGTGCCGTTCATGGTGGCGACGCTGATGTTGCACACGAATGGCGCTTCGAGCGTCGGGTTGTCGGGGTTGATGCTCGGCAGTGCGTCGGGGTCGTCGCCGTTCGCAGCGGCGTAGAAGAAGCGGTTGCCGGGGCCGCCGTCACCGGTGAGGAAGTTCGGCACCGTGAACGTGCCGTCGATCTGCAGGGCGATGTCGTCGTCGCTGTTCGGGGTGACGGTGGTGATGGTGAACTTCGGGGCGACGTTGCCGAGTTGCTCGAGCGCCTGGTCGCGGATGCTCAGCATGCGGCCGCTGACGCTGTCGGTGCTGGCGACCGTGAAGCTCCACGCCAGTTGCAGTGGTTCACGCGGGGCGCCGCCGGCGGCGAGGGCGGTGAAGGCCTCCTCCATCGCGGGGCGACGCGCTTCGATCGAGTCGATGCCGGTGGTGAGGTTGTCGCGGTAGACGCGGAACACGTCGCCGGTGGGGATGTCGGCGCCCGCCGAGTCCTTCAGGCCGCGCAGGCCGACGGCGAACGTGTGGCCCTCGGGCAGTGACACTGCCGGCCGGATGGTGAGCAGTCGGTCGCTGCCGGCTTCGGGATGGCTGTCGAGTTCCGACCACAATGCCACCCTCTCGTTGGTGGCGAGGTCGACCAGGACGATGGGGAAGTCGTCGGCGAGCGACGCCCCGATGTCGGTCCAGGTGGGCAGCTTCGACTGGTCGGCGTCGAGGCCGGGCACGAAGGTGAGCAACGGCGTGTTGGGGCTGAAGCCGTCGTTGCGGTTCCACTCCGTCGCGTCGACCGACACGCCGTCGGTGTTCTTCGGCATGCCGTCCGCGGGGAACGAGATGCGGCGCCCGGTGGGGGTGGTGGAATCGTCCGTCGTGAACACGTTGCTGGGGAAGGGCAGCAGGCAGCGGGCGGTGTCGAGCGGGTCGCACCCAGCGGGCGCGCCGTCGACAGCCTTCTGCACGGCCGCCAGCGTGGCGGCGTCGGCCTCCTGCGGCGGCGCTGCAGTCGTCTCCGGCGCCGTGGTCTCGGCCGCGGTGGTGGCCGTGGTGTCGGTGCCGCCGGTGGTCGGTGACGACGAATCGCTGCCGCTGCACGCGGCCAGCAACAGGGCCGCGGCGATCGCCGCGGTCGAAAAACGTGACATGAGTTCCCCCTCGCTCCGCCACAGATTTGCACGGCTCGGGCTTGCGTCCGCGTACCGGACCCCGGATAGAGTTACCCACGAGTAACTTGCGGGTCGCCGGCGTGCGACCCGCCCCCTTCCACCCCGACACACCCCAACACCGAAGAGGTACACCGTCATGGCCGACTTCTCGCTCAACGAGGACCAGCTGCAGATCCAGAAGTGGGTCCACGACTTCGCCGAGAACGTCATCCGTCCCGCCGGCCACGAATGGGACGAGCGCGAAGAGTTCCCGTATCCCGTCGTGCAGCAGGCCGCCGAGATCGGCCTCTACGGCTGGGAGTTCCTGATGAACACGTTCACCGACCCCACCGGCCTCACGTTGCCGGTGTGCATCGAGGAGCTGTTCTGGGGCGATGCCGGCATCGGCATGGCGATCATGGGCTCGGCCCTCGCCGCCGCCGGCATCAGCGGCAACGGCACGCCCGAGCAGGTGATGG
>JBMOGW010000270.1:0-4506 GCA_049318165.1 Ilumatobacteraceae bacterium | reverse complement strand
TGCCACATCAACCCGGCGGTGACGCTCGGCCTGTTGATCGGCAAGAAGATCGACAAGGCGCACGCGACAGCGGCCTGGATCGGCCAGATCATCGGCGGCGTACTCGGTGGCGCCATCCTCTACGCCATCGTGAAGAGCGCCGACCGCGAGCCCGGCCAGTTCGCCGCGAACCTCTACAAGAAGGACTTCGGCTACTTCGGCCTCGGTGCCGCCGCCATCGCCGAGATCGTCCTCACCGCGTTGCTCATCGTCGTGGTGCTCGCCACCACCACCAAGGGTTTCGCGCCGGGCTTCGGTGGGCTCATCGCCGGCCTCACGCTCGCGGTGATCCACCTCATCTCGATCCCGATCGACAACACGTCGGTGAACCCGGCCCGTTCGCTCGGTGCCGCGATCTTCGCAGACGGGAAGTTCGACGCCTGGCAGCAGCTGTGGGCGTTCATCGTCTTCCCGCTGATCGGTGGCGCCCTCGGCGCCGTCATCCACAAGGTGCTCCACGGCGCCGACGCCTGATCGGCTCCGATCCCGACATCGGCACGGCCGGCCGTCCTTCGGGACGGCCGGCCGTCGTCGTTTTCGGCCCGGTCAGGCAGGCAGCAGCGAGAGCAGCTCGGCGCGGTGCTTCGGGCCGAGCGGCTCCTCCGGCGGCCGGTTGTCGCGGTCCTGCCACACGGCGAAGATGCGCGCGCCGACGTCCGGGTCCTTCGTCATCGCATCGGGCGCCGAGAGCAGGTTGAGGCTGCGGAAGAAGGCGCGCAGCACCACCGAGTCCTGGCGAATCGCCGGCAGCAGGCCGTCGCGCAGCACCGAGCGCATGAACGTGCGCGGGTCGGTGGTGTCGCCATCGGGGTCCTCACCCTTCAGGTGCGCCGCGGCGACGCGCCTGGCCTCGGCGTCCTGCTCGACCCCGGCGCGGTACCACGGCACGATCTCGGCGCGCAGCAGCTCGTCGTAGCGGCGCACCACCGCCACGGTGTCGTCGCCGTGTGCCGCGACGGCCGATGCCATCAGGTGTGCGCCCCAGAACGCGATCGAGCAACCGCGGCCGTACAGCGGGTTGGTGCACAGCACGGCGTCGCCCACCGGCACGACGCCGGTGGCGACCGGCGCGCCGTCCACCACGTACTCCCGCCGGCGGTTCAGCAGGCCGGCCATCACGTGCACGTCGCCGGTGATGGGCTCGGCGCGGCCATCGAGCCACGGCGCGGTGGCCACCAGCTGACGAGCGCACTCGTCGAACACCACCGGGTCGGCGAGCATCTTGCGCAGATGGTCGTCGTCGGTCGGTGTCGCCAGCGTGACGCTGAACGTGCGGTTGTCGCCCACGAACACGCCGTACTTCAGATAGCCGAGGTCGCCGCCGATCGGGCCGGTGCGCGGCGGGTATTCGCCGCCCTCGCGGAGTCGGTAGAAGCGGCTGAAGTACACGATGCCCGTGTCCTCCACCTCTTCGTGAACGGGCGGAGTGCCCGCGGCCTCGAGCCATTCGGACAGCGCGCTGCGCCGGCCGGCGGCCACGACGACCAGGTCGCCCTCGACCACGGAGCCGTCGGCGAGGTGCACGCCCGTGACGTGCGGGACGCCGTCGAGCACCGATGCGCCGGTCACCACACCGTCGACACCGGAACCGGTGCGGAAGGCAACGCGGCCCTCGGCCAGCGCTCGACGGCGCAGCACCCACTCGAACGTGGTGCGCCGGCACGCCAGCATCACCAGTTCGTCGTCGTCGGGCTGTCGTTCGAAGTCGGTGATCGTCGGCGGCAGGTCGTCGCCGAAGCGCATCTCGGTGGCGCCTTCCTGCAGCAGCGCGTCGTACACGTCGGCGTACTCGGTGCGCAGCAGGTTCACCAGCCGGGCGAGGAACGCGTGGCTGTGGCGCACCTGCGGCGCGCCCCGGCGGTCCCACTCGAAGGCCTCGTCGGCCGACGTCGGCATCGGCGTGTCGTCACGTTCCACGACGGTGACGTCGTGCCCCTGCTGCGCCAGCACCAGCGCCGAGCCCAGGCCCGCGACACCGCCTCCCACCACCACGACTCTCATGGCCGCACAACCTAGGCGGCGCGGCGACGTCGCGCCGGGTCGTGACCGGCGTGGTCGAACCGGTTCAGAGGGCCATCGAGTAGCCGACGCCGCGCACCGTGCGCAGCCAGCTCTTCTGGTCCGGCACGTCGATCTTCTTGCGCAGGTTGGCCACGTGCACGTCGACGACGTGGTCGTCGCCGAACCAGTTCGGGCCCCACACCTTGTCGAGCAACTGCTGGCGGGTGAACACCAGCTTCGGGTTGGCCGACATCGTCTCGAGCAGGTCGAACTCGATGCGGGTGAGCTCGACACGCTCGCCCTTCACGGTCACCTCACGCGAGTGCGGGTCGATGACCAGTTCGCCGAACCCCCGCGGCAGGCCCTCCGCGTTGTCGGCGCGCGGCCGGCGCAGCAACGCCTCGACGCGGGCCACCAGCTCGCGGGGCGCGAACGGCTTCACCAGGAAGTCGTCGGCACCGAGCGCGAAGCCCTTCAGCCGGTCGCCCTCCTGGGCGCGGCCCGACACCACGATGATGTAGGCGTTGGAGTGTTCGCGGATCTGACGGCACAGGTCGAGCCCGTCGCCGTCGGGCAGGTTCAGGTCGAGCACGACGAGGTCGGGCATCGCCCCGGTCATCGAGGTGATGGCGTCGGCCATCGTGCCGACCACCCGCACCCGGTACCCGGCGTCGCCGAGGACGTCCTTCGCGAGTTGCGCGAACTCCGGCGCATCCTCGACGAGCAGCACATCAGTGTCCGTCACCCGTTCAGTCTGCCACAGCGGGTGATGACCATCACACTTTCAGGGCACTTGAGGCCCCGCCGGGAGCCAGGTCCAGGGGACGTGCCCTGCGCGTCGGTGTTGCCGCTCTAGCACTCTCCGGTTTAGAGTGCTAGCACTCTCGTCCGAGGAGTGACAGCCCTCGACGAACCCTGACCCCATCCCCTCATCGTGGAGGAAACCAATGCCGAAGCAGATCGCGTTCGACGAGGCAGCTCGTCGTTCCCTCGAGGCGGGCATGAACAAGCTCGCCGACGCCGTGCGCGTCACGCTCGGGCCGAAGGGCCGCAACGTCGTGCTGGAGAAGAAGTGGGGCGCCCCCACGATCACCAACGACGGCGTGTCGATCGCCAAGGAGATCGAGCTCGAGGATCCCTACGAGCGCATCGGCGCCGAGCTGGTGAAGGAAGTCGCCAAGAAGACCGACGACGTGGCCGGTGACGGCACCACGACCGCGACGGTCCTGGCGTGGAGCATGGTCCGCGAGGGCCTGCGCAACGTCGCCGCCGGCGCCAACCCGATGACCCTGAAGAAGGGCATCGAGGCCGCCGTCGCCGCGGCCGTCGAGAGCATCCGTGCGCTCGCCAAGGAAGTGGACTCGAAGGACCAGATCGCCCAGGTCGCCAGCATCTCGGCGGCCGACGCCGAGATCGGCCAGATGATCGCCGACGCCATCGACAAGGTGGGCAAGGACGGCGTCATCACCGTCGAGGAGAGCCAGACCTTCGGCATGGAGATGGACCTGGTCGAGGGCATGCGCTTCGACAAGGGCTACATCTCGCCGTACTTCGCCACCGACATGGAGCGCATGGAGGCGGCCCTCGACGACCCGTACCTGCTGTTCGTCAGCGGCAAGATCAGCTCGGTGCGCGACATGCTGCCCGTGCTCGAGAAGGTCATGCAGGGCGGTCGCCCGCTCGTCATCATCGCCGAGGACGTCGACGGCGAGGCCCTGGCCACGCTGGTCGTCAACAAGATCCGCGGCACGTTCCGCTCGGTCGCCGTCAAGGCCCCGGGCTTCGGCGAGCGCCGCAAGGCGATGCTGCAGGACATGGCCATCCTCACCGGTGGCCAGGTCATCAGCGAGGAAGTCGGCCTGAAGCTCGAGAACACCACGCTCGACCTGCTCGGCCGTGCCAAGCGCGTCATCATCACCAAGGACGAGACCACCATCGTCGAGGGTGCCGGCGACGAGGACGACATCAAGGGCCGCATCAACCAGATCAAGGCCGAGATCGACAACACCGACTCCGACTACGACCGCGAGAAGCTGCAGGAGCGTCTCGCCAAGCTCAGCGGCGGCGTTGCCGTGCTGAAGGTCGGCGCCGCCACCGAGGTGGAGCTGAAGGAGAAGAAGCACCGCATCGAAGATGCCGTCAGCACCACCAAGGCCGCCATCGAAGAGGGCGTCGTGCCCGGCGGTGGCGTGGCCCTGCTGCGTGCGCAGGCCGCCGTGCTCGAGCTGGCCGGCACCCTCACGGGTGACGAGGCCACCGGCGCCAAGATGGTCGCCAAGAGCCTCGAGGCCCCGCTGAAGCAGATCGCCGAGAACGCGGGCATGGAGGGCGGCGTGGTCGTCAGCACCGTCAAGGGTCTGACCGGTCATGAGGGCCTCAACGCCGCCACCGGCGAGTACACCGACCTGGTGAAGCTCGGCGTCATCGACGCCGCCAAGGTGACCCGCTCGGCGCTGCAGAACGCAG
>JBMOGW010000269.1:0-4536 GCA_049318165.1 Ilumatobacteraceae bacterium | reverse complement strand
GCTACGAGGACGGCCTGGCGCTCATCAACGCCAACCAGTTCGGCAACGGCACGGCGATCTTCACCCGCGACGGTGGCGCCGCCCGCCAGTTCCAGTTCGACGTGCAGGTGGGCATGGTCGGCATCAACGTGCCGATCCCGGTGCCGGTCAGCTACTACAGCTTCGGTGGCTGGAAGGCGAGCCTGTTCGGCGACACGCACATGTACGGTCCCGAGGGCATCAACTTCTACACGCGTACCAAGGTGGTCACGAGCCGTTGGCCCGACCCGAGCAAGAGCACCATCGACCTCGGGTTCCCGCAGAACCGCTGAGGCCGCACACGGGCGGGGGTCGTCGTGACCCCCGCCTGATCAGCACGTAACAAGGCGTTCATGCGGGGGGCTCGCGTGGGCGCTGCTTCACAGGGGAGAATGCATCCGTGGAACTCGGAGTTGTGCTGCAGACCACGCCGCCGTCGGCGCGAGTCGTGGATCTGGCCAAGCGAGCGGAGCAGTACGGGTTCACGTACGTGTGGACGTTCGACAGCCACATCCTGTGGCAGGAGCCGTACGTGATCTACAGCCAGATCCTGGCCGAGACGCGCAACGTCGTCGTCGGCCCGATGGTCACCAACCCGGCGACGCGCGACTGGACCGTCACGGCCAGCACCTACGCGACGCTCAACGAGATGTACGGCAATCGCACCGTGTGCGGCATCGGTCGTGGTGACTCGGCCGTGCGCGTCACCAACGGTGCGCCGACCACGCTCGCCACGCTGCGCGAGAGCATCCACGTGATCCGCGAGCTCGGCAACGGGCGCGGCGTGGACTACAAGGGCGCAGAGATCCGCTTCCCGTGGGCCGGCAAGAGTCGCCTCGAGGTGTGGGTGGCCGCCTACGGCCCGAAGGCGTTGGCGCTCACTGGCGAGGTCGGCGACGGGTTCATCCTCCAGCTCGCCGACCTGTCGATCGCCGAGTGGACGATCGGCGCGGTGCGCAGCGCAGCCGAGGCCGCCGGCCGCAACCCCGACGACGTGAAGATCTGCATCGCCGCACCGGCGTACGTCACCGACGGCACGCCCGAAGGTCTGGCGCACGGCCGGGAGCAATGCCGGTGGTTCGGCGGGATGGTCGGCAACCACGTGGCCGACATCGTCGCCCGCTACGGCAGCGACACGAGCCTGGTGCCGCAGGCGCTGACCGATTACATCAAGGGCCGTCAGGGCTACGACTACAACGAACACGGCCAAGCGGGCAACAGCCACACGCAGTTCGTGCCCGACGAGATCGTCGACCGTTTTTGCATCGTCGGCCCGGTCGAGACACACATCGAGCGCATGCGCCAGCTCAAGGACCTCGGTGTCGACCAGTTCTCCATCTACCTCCAGCACGACGACAAGGACCACACGCTCGCCCAGTACGGCGAGAAGGTGATGCCGGCGATCGCCGAGCACGTGAGGGCAAAGTCGTGACCCGCCGCGGCCGCAAGGCCGTGATGTTCGTGCTCGCCTTCGTGCTGGTGGCGCTCTCCTGGGAGGTGTACAAGGCCGTCGGACCCGAGAAGGGTGGCGAGCTCTTCGGCATCCGGGTCTTCGCCCGCACCGACGATCGGTCGATGCCGCACATCTGGGACATGCTCGCTCGCTTCTCGGACCCCGAGGTCCGCGGCGGCGCGGACTCGGTGTTCGTCGTGGTGATGCGCGCCGCGTGGTACTCGTTCCGCTGCTCGCTGCTCGCCTTCGCCGCCGGCTCGCTGCTCGGTATCGGCCTCGCTGTGCTGATGGCGCGCTTCACGGTGTTCGAGCGTGCGCTGCTGCCGTATCTGGTGATCAGCCAGACGGTGCCGATCATCGTGCTCGCCCCGCTGATCTTCTCGCTGATGGCGTACCAGAGCCGCGAACTGACGGAGAAGACCTGGCTGGCCGCGGTGCTGCTCGGCGTGTTCCTCGCGTTCTTCCCCGTTGCGATGGGCACCCTGCGCGGCCTGCAGAGCACGCCGGCCGCGCCGCTCGAGTTGATGGACTCGTACGCCGCCGGCTGGTGGACGACGCTGTGGAAGCTGCGCTTCCCCAATGCCGTGCCGTACCTGGCGCCCGCACTACGCCTGGCCGGTGCCGCGGCGGTGGTCGGCGTGACCGTCAGCGAGATCTCGCTCGGCGTGAAGTTCGGCGTCGGTCGCCTGATCCTGTCGTACGGTCAGGAAGCGTCCTCCGACCCGCCCAAGTTGTACACGGCCGTCTTCGGCGCCGCGGTGCTCGGCCTGGTGATGGCTGCAGTCGTGGTGTTGATCGACCGTGCGTTGATGCGCAACCGACCGCCGGAGGCCGTGTGATGGAGAGTCCCGTGAACGCAAACACCGAGCCGTCCGCCCAGGCCGCGGTCGTCGTCAGCGGCCTGCAGAAGGTCTTCAACGAGGGCAAGCCCAACCAGGTGGACGCCCTCGTCGACATCGACCTCGAGATCCAGCCCGGCGAGTTCATCTCGCTCATCGGCCCCTCCGGCTGCGGCAAGTCCACGCTGCTGCGGCTGATCGCCGACCTGCTCGAGCCGACGCAGGGCACCGTCACCATCCACGGCAAGACCGCGCACCAGGCGCGTGTCGACCAGGACTACGGCATGGCGTTCCAGCAGAGCGGCCTGTTCGAGTGGCGCACCGTCGAGCGCAACATCGAACTGCCGCTCGAGCTGAAGGGCTGGGACAAGACGAAGCGCCGCGAACGTGCCAAGGAGATGCTCGAGCTGGTGAAGCTGTCCGACTTCGGCAGTCACATGCCGTGGCAGCTGTCCGGCGGCATGCAGCAGCGCGTCGCCATCGCCCGCGCGCTCGCCTCACACCCGAAGCTGTTGCTGATGGACGAGCCCTTCGGTGCGCTCGACGAGATGACCCGCGAGCACATGCAGGCCGAGTTGCTGCGCATCTGCGCCGCGGCCGGCACCACGGTCGTGTTCGTCACGCACTCCATCCCCGAGGCCGTGTACCTCGCCGACCGTGTCGTGGTGATGTCGCCGCGGCCCGGTCGCATCACCACCATCGTCGACGTCAAGCTCGGCCGCGACCGCGACGAACTGACCCGCGAAGCCAGCGACTTCTTCGCCCGCGTCACCGACGTGCGCGAGGCATTGCGCGGCATCGAACTGGCCGCCGGCGCGAGGGGCATCGAGGACCGGTGAGCGGCCGCATCCGCCACCTCGCAGCCCTCGTGCTGCCGCCGCTCGTACTGGGCGCGTTGTTCCTCGCTGCCTGGCAGACGTGGATCATCGTCAGCGACGTCCAGCCCTACGTCGTCCCCCGACCGACCGACATCTGGCGCTCGTTCATCGACGACTTCGACCTCGTGTGGAAGGCGAGCCTCGTCACCGGCATGAACGCTCTGGTCGGCCTGGTGCTCGGGTCGCTGTTCGGCTTCGTCATCGCCGTGCTCACCAACCGGTTCTCGTTCGTCAACGAACTGGTGAACCCGCTCGCGATCACGATCGCCGCCGTCCCTGCGGTGGTCATCGTCGGTGTGCTGAACAACATGTATGCGCTCGACAGCCAGATCCCACGGCGGATCATGGTGACGATCTCGGTGTTCTTCGTCGTGTTCGTGCAGGTGGCCAAGGGCCTGCGCCAGAACGACGCGACACAGATGGAGCTGATGCGGTCGTACGCGGCGTCGCCGTTCGACACGCTGAGGAAGGTTCGCCTGCCGAACACCATGCCGTTCTTCTTCACCGGCGTTCGCACCGCTGCCCCGCTGGCGCTGATCATCGCGCTCGTGTCGGAGTACTTCGGCGGCACCCAGGACGGTCTCGGGAGCAAGATCTCGGGAACCCTGAACTCGTCCAACAAGGCACTGGGCTTCGCCTACGTGCTCGGTGGCGCACTCGTGGGCCTGCTGTTCTTCGCAGGCTCCAACCTCTTGGAGCACCTCGTCGTCCCATGGCGGCGGCGTGAGCGTTCCAGGTGACACCAACAAGCAACGATCAACAACAAGAAGGGGAGGGAACATGCGACACGGACGTGCAGTCAAGCTGGCTGCTGTGATGACACTCGCAGGAGTGCTCGTGGCAGCGTGCGGCAGCGACGACGACTCGAGCAGCAGCAACACGACCGCCGGTGGCTCGGAGACGACCGCCGGGGGTTCGGACACCACCGCGGGAGGCGGCTCGGCCTCGGGCCTGGCCGTCGACACGGCCTCGTGCACGGCGCCCAGCGGCGCCAAGGTGAAGCTGCAGCTGCAGTGGGTGACCCAGGCACAGTTCGGCGGCTACTTCGCCGCGCTCGACCAGGGCTTCTACGAGAAGGCCGGTCTCGACGTGGAGATCGTCGAGGGTGGCGTGGACATCCCGCCGCAGAAGACGCTCGCGTCCGGCGCTGTCGACTTCGCGATCTCATGGGTGCCCAAGGCGCTCGCCGAGCGCGAGGCCGGTGCGAAGGTCACCGACATCGCCCAGGTGTTCCAGCGCTCGGGCACGCTGCAGGTGAGCTTCAAGGACAAGAACATCACCTCGGCAGCGGACTTCAAGGGCAAGAAGATCGGTAACTGGGGCTTCGGCAACGAGTACGAGATCTTCG
>JBMOGW010000268.1:0-4609 GCA_049318165.1 Ilumatobacteraceae bacterium | reverse complement strand
CGTTCGAGAAGCTGCTCGCCACCGGTCTCACCACCATCATCGGCATGCAGGCGTTCATCATCATCGGTGGCGTGCTGCGCGTCGTGCCGCTCACCGGCATCACGCTGCCGTTCGTCAGTTACGGCGGCTCCAGCCTGCTGGCCAACTGGGTGCTGCTCGCACTGCTCATCCGCCTCAGCGACACGCAGGCCAAGCGCGCCGGTGAGGTGCCCGATCAGTTGTCGCTCGCCGAGCGGATGGAATCCCGCCGAGCCCGCCGTGCCGAGCGCAAGCGCCGCGCCACCGGCAACCCCGACACGATCGACACCACCGATTCGCTCACCGGCGAGGTGCGGGGCGCGTGAACAAGCAGATCCAGAAGCTCGCGGCTGCACTGCTGGTGCTGTACCTCGCCCTGTTCGTGCAGCTCAACGTGCTGCAGGTGGGCAAGCGCGACGCGCTCGACAGCCATCCGCTCAACAACCGGCAGACCATCCGCGACTTCAACCGGCCACGCGGCCCCATCGTCACCGCCGACGGCGTGGTGGTGGCGCGCAGCGCGCCGCTGCCGTCCGGCGGCCAGTTCCGCTTCCAGCGCGAATACCCCACCGGCGACCTGTTCACCAACGTCACCGGCTACTACACGTACAGCTTCGGCAGCTCCTCGCTGGAGAAGACGAAGAACGACGTGTTGATGGGCGACACGGCTGCGCAACGCGTGAGCGGTGTGTTCGGTGGCGCCGACAACTCCGGCAGCGTGAAGCTGACGATGCGTGACGACGTGCAGCGCGTCGCCGCCGATGCGCTCGGCCAGCGCGAGGGCTCGGTGGTGGTGATGAACCCGACCACCGGCGCCGTGATCGCAATGGTCAGCTACCCGCGCTTCGACGGCAACCTCGTCGCCGATCACGACGCGCAGAAGGCGGAGGCCGCCTTCGACTTCTACAACGCCTACCCCGGCAAGCCGCTCCTCGCGAACGCGTACCAGGAGAACTACATGCCCGGCTCCGCGTTCAAGATCGTCACCACGTCGATCGCGTTCGAGAACGGCGTCGCGACCATGGACCGCACCTGGCCGAACGAGACCGAGTGGGTGCCGCCGCAGACCAACGACCCGATCCAGAACTACGGCGGCAAGTCGTGCGGTGGCACGATGCGCGAGGTGTTCTACCGCAGCTGCAACATCCCGTTCGCGCAGATGACGATCGAGCTCGGCGCCGATCGCATGGTGGCCGGCACTCGATCGTGGGGCATCGACGAGAAGGTTCCGATCGACCTGCCGGGCGCCGTCGCCGGCAACTTCGAGTACGCGAACGGTGAGCCGATCGACTTCGCGCAGAACCAGCCGCTGCTCGCCATCGGCGGCTTCGGCCAGGCGAACGACAAGATCGTCCCGGTGCAGATGTGCATGATCGCCAGCACCGTCGCCAACGGCGGGAAGATGATGAAGCCGTACGTGGTGGACGCGACGCTCGACCACAAGGGCAACGTGCTCGACCGCACCACGCCGCAGGTGTTCAAGACCCCGATCTCGCCCTCCACCGCGCTGACGCTGAACTCGATGATGCAGGACGTCGTGAACTTCGGCACGGGCCGACCGATGCAGCTGGCGAACGGCATCCAGGCTGCGGCGAAGACCGGCACCGCGCAGCTGAACGCCACGGGCGAACCGCAGCGGTCGCACGCGTGGATCACCGCGTTCGCCCCGGCGGCGGCCCCGCAGTACGCCATCTCCGTCATCCTCAAGGGCACCAACGACGAGATCAGCGCCGGCACCGGAGGCCGATTGGCCGGGCCGATCGCCAAAACCGTGCTGGACTACCTGTTCAGCGCCGAGGGTCAGCGATGATCGCCCTGCGCCGACAAGGTGCACGTAGGTCGGTATCCTCACGTGGCGATTTCGCCTCAGAAAGGCAGCAGTGACCGGTAACCCCGAGCGGACCGTCATCAACGACCGCTACGAACTCCAGCAGCGCATCGGACGCGGCGGCATGGCCGACGTCTTCCTCGCGCGCGACCTGCTGCTGGACCGGCCCGTCGCCATCAAGGTGCTCTTCCCCGAGTTCGCCGTCGACCCCAACTTCGTCGAGCGGTTCCGCCGCGAAGCGCAGTCCGCTGCGAACCTCAACCACCCCAACATCGTCGGCGTCTACGACTGGGGCAAGTACGCCAACACCTACTTCATGGCGATGGAGTACGTGCAGGGACGCACGCTCGCCGACATCCTCAAGGCCAACGGCTCGGTCACGTCGCAGCAGGCGGCGGAGATCGCCGGCGAAGTCGCGGCAGCCCTGGGCTTCGCCCATCGCAACGGCGTGGTGCACCGCGACATCAAGCCGGCCAACATCCTCATCGGCGCCAACGGTCAGGTGAAGGTGGCCGACTTCGGCATCGCTCGGGCGATGAACGCACCCACCGAGAGCAGCCTCACCCAGGCGGGCTCGGTGATGGGCACCGCCACCTACTTCTCGCCCGAGCAGGCGCAGGGTGCGCAGCCCGACCCGCGCAGCGACCTGTACTCGCTCGGCGTCGTGCTGTACGAGATGGTCAGCGGTCGCCCGCCGTTCAGCGGCGAGAACCCGGTGAGCATCGCCTACAAGCAGGTGCACGAGAACCCGCAGCCGCTGAACCAGTTGGTCGCCGACGTGCCCAAGCCGTTCGAGGCGATCGTCGCCAAGCTGCTGGCCAAGAAGCCCGAGATCCGCTACCAGACAGCGGAAGCCGTGCGCGACGACCTGCGCCGCTACCGCAACGGCGAACCCGTCTCCGCGCTCGCGGCGGTGATGGGCGCTGCGGCACCGGCAGCCGCAGCTGCAGCAGCCACCACGGCCGTGCCGCGCACCGCCACCGGGCAGACCGCGGTGCAGCGCACCACGATGCAGCCCCCGCTGCCGGGCGGACGTCCGCCGCAGAAGGACAAGACCGGCATGTACGTGGTGATCGGCTTCCTGGCGCTCATCGCGCTGGTCGGCGGCGCCATCCTGCTGTTCAACCTGCTGTCGAACGACACGCCGTCCGAGCTGAAGATGCCCGACGTGGTGGGCCTGCCGCTCGAGGAAGGCATCAAGGCGCTGCAGGACGCGGGCCTCGTGCCCAACCCGGTGCAGGAGGACAACTCGGGCGTCGCCGAGGGCACCATCGGTCGCACCGACCCGGTGAAGGACACGGTGGTGCGCAAGGACCAGACGGTCGACGTGTTCTTCACGCCGCAGAAGGAAGCGTTCGCGCTGCAGGACGTCGCCCTCAAGACGGCCGCCGAAGCCACGGCGCTGCTCAGCCAGGACGGTCTCGTGGTGGACCCGACGCCCGTCACCGAGGCGAATGCCACCGTGCCGGTCGGCTCGGTGATCCGCACCGACCCGGTGGCCGGCACTCAGGTGAAGCAGGGCGACACCGTGAAGCTGGTGTTGTCGGCCGCACCGAACCAGGTGACCGTGCCGCCGGTGGAAGGCCTGTCGCAGGCCAACGCCGAGACGCTGCTGCGCGGCGAGCCGTACAACTTCGTCGTCACCGTCACCCAGGAGACCAGCGCCAGCGTGGCTGCCGGCAGCTCGACGCGCACCAACCCGCCCGCCAGCCAGCTGGTCGACCCGGGTACGCCGATCACCCTGTTCGTGTCGACCGGCCCGGCCAAGGTGCGAGTGCCGGCGCTCGTCGGCCTGACGCAGAACCAGGCCACCGCACAGCTCGCCGCGGCAGGTTTGGTGCCCGACATCAGCTACCAGTCGGTGCCGTTCGGCGACGCCAGTGCCGGCCGTGTGCTGGGCCAGACGCCGAGCAGTGGCGTCGAGCTCGACCCGGGCAGCACGGTGAAGATCAAGATCGCGCAGGCGCTGCCCGCGCCGACTACGACGACCACGCCGCCCACCACACCGCCGACGTCGCCGCCCACGACGACGCCGCCGCCGACCACCCCGGCGTCCACCGCACCCTCGACCACGGGCCCCTGACCCCTGGCCGGTCTCGCAGAACTTAAGTTCGGCGGGCCGCAGGACTAGGCGGCGGCGCGCTGGAGGAAGTTGCGCAGCAGGTCGTGACCTGCCGACGTGAGGATGCTCTCCGGGTGGAACTGCACGCCCTCGATCGGCAGCGTGCGATGCCGCACGCCCATCACGATGCCGTCGCACTCGGCGGTCACTTCGAGGCAGTCGGGCATCGTCGCCGGGTCGATCACCAGGCTGTGATAGCGGGTGGCCACCAACGGCGACGGCAACCCTTCGAACACGCCCTTGCCCTCGTGCTGGATCGGCGACGTCTTGCCGTGCATCAGTGACGGCGCGCGCACCACGGAGCCGCCGAACACGTGGCCGATCGCCTGGTGGCCGAGGCACACGCCGAACACCGGGGTACCGGCCTCGGCGAAGGCGGTGATCGCCTCGCAGATGATGCCGGCGTCCTCCGGGCGGCCGGGGCCGGGGGACAGCAGCACCAGATCGGGTGCGAGCGCGACCGCCTCGTCGACCGTCAACTGGTCGTTGCGGACGACGATCGGTTCGGCGCCCAACTCACCCAGATACTGCACCAGGTTGTAGACGAAGCTGTCGTAGCTGTCGATGACGAGCACTCGAGGCACGAACACAGCCTGCCCGTTCGAACGACCCCCTGTCGAATGGGTTGGGTCGAATGGGTT
>JBMOGW010000267.1:0-4702 GCA_049318165.1 Ilumatobacteraceae bacterium | reverse complement strand
GGCGGTGAACGCCACCCAGCCGGGGACGAGCGGCACCCAGAACGTCGCGAGGCGGAACAGCACCACGGCTGCGACCGCGGTGGCACCGGGCAGGCCGGCCGACGTGAGGCCGGCGATCAGCGTGGCCTCGACGGCGCCGAGGCCTCCGGGTGTCGGCGCTGCCGACGACAACACCGAGCCGACCAGGTAGACGAGCGCGATCGAGGTGAACGCCGGGCCGACACCGAACGCCGACACGGACGCGGCGAGGGCGAGGATGTAGCCGACGGTGATCACCAACGAGCCACCGAACAGACCGATCATCTTCGACGGGTGCCGAGCGATCTCCGCGACGGAGGCCAGCGACCGGCGGGTGGCCGGCAACACGCGGGTGGTGAGCAGCGAGCGGCTCCATGGCAGGGCAGCGCCGATCACCATGATCAACGCGATGCCTGCGCCGACGAGGCCGATCGTCGTGAGCGACGGCAGCTCGAACGTGCCCAGTCCGGATGATCCGGCGAGCGCGAAGAACAGGCCAGTGAGCGTGAGGTGGACGATGACGCCGGCAACGGTGTTGACACTGACCGCGGCGACCGCGGTGCCGGTGTCGATACCGCGCTTGCGCAGGAAGCTGGCCGCCACGGCGAGCGCGCCGCCGGGCGCCACCACGCCGACGTACGACGTGGCGAACTGCACGGCCACGTTGGGCCCGATCGGCAACGGTTCGGGTACCGAACCGGCCATCGCCATCGCCGCGCCGACGTAGGTGATCGCCGACAGTCCGAGAGCAGCCAGCGCCCACCACCAGTTCGCCGTGCGCAACTCGCCCCACAGCGAGCCGAGACCCAACAGCTGCGGCACCAGCGTGCCGATGGCGACAACGGCCATCACGACGCCGAGGAGGGTGCGCGGCTTCACCCGCTCGATCGGATCGATGGGCGCCTCCTCCACCCCCGTCAGCCGTTGGATCTCTTCGCGCAGCGGTTCGAGCACGCCTGCGGACTTCACCGCGGCACGGGTGGTCGGGGTGAGCGCCAACGGCTGCAGCCTCGGGAGTGCTTGGGCCACCACGTCGGGGCCGACCACGCCGATGGCTTCGGCCACTGCGAGTTCCGGACCCAGCACCGCGCTCGTCGCGGCGAGCACCTCGGCGACATCGGTGGACAGACGCGGCCCCATCACGCCGAGCGCGGCGCTGTCGAAGGCGACCAGCACCACGTTGTCGTCGTCGTCGGCGAACAGCGAATCTGCGTTCAGGCGGCCGTGCACCGTGTGACTGCGCTGCAGTGCACCGACGATGTCCCACACCTTGGTCAGCAGCGCCGGCGAGCGCCGTTCGTCCGGGAGGTCCGCGATCGGCAGGAACGGACGCGACTCGAAGGCCATCAGCATCGCGTCGGGTGGGAACTCGGCGACCTCCACCAGCCGGGCGGTGGGCACACCGTCGGAGTGTGCCTTCAACGAGCACAACGCCTCGTGCTCGACGGCGGAGCGCAGCGAGCGGAAGGGCGCGGCGAGGTCGACGTCGCGGAAGCGAGCCGCACGGTACAGGCGCACCGGCAGCAGTTCGGCCCACGAGTCGCGGCTGACGATCTTCACGAACAGCTGCCGTCCGTCGGCCAGCCAGACCCGGAACCCGGCGAAGCCGCGGAACCCGCCGAACCGCTCGACGGCGGTCGGCACGTGCCCGAGTTCGCGCAGCAGATGACCGACGATCACTGCTCGGGGCGCCGTGTTGGGCACCCCCAACAGCACCTGCACGACCGCCGCTGCCACCGCGCCGGCCGCAACCGCGGCCAGGATCACCGTCGGGTCGGACAGCCAGACGCCGAAGTGGGCCACCATGCCGACCAGCATCACGGCGCGGCCGATCCAGCGCCACCGGGTGGACCAGAGCGCACGGTCGACGTACATCCACGAGGCGATCACCGCGAGATCGAGTGTGGTGGGAAATGCAGCGCCGATGCCGAAGTCGGTGATCGTCAGGCCACCGGCGCCATCGGGCGGCGGCAGCATGCGCATCGTCGACGTACCCACGACGTGGATGAGCGCGGCAAGCGCTGCGGCCGAGATGAGCGCCGCGAGGACCATTCGCGCGACACGCATCCAGCGCCGCAAGAACAATTGACCGACGAGCGCCAGCACGGCCGGGATGAGGAACGTGATCTGGCACAGGGCCACCACACCCGACACCAGCCAGTGCGGCACGGACGCCAGCAGCTCACTGA
Source organism: Ilumatobacteraceae bacterium (assembly GCA_049318165.1). Taxonomy (GTDB): domain Bacteria; phylum Actinomycetota; class Acidimicrobiia; order Acidimicrobiales; family Ilumatobacteraceae; genus UBA668. Next base: position 2,495 of record JBMOGW010000267.1, on the reverse strand, counting down.
GTCCGGCGGCGAAGCGCGGCTGGTCGGCCGCATGCACCGCAACGCCGAGGCCCACGAACAGCAGCCACGACACGGCGAGACGGATGAACGTCACCGGCGAGCGCACGTAATCGGGTTGCGGCGGCTCGGTGACCGTGAACGCCTGCTGCTCCCCCACTGCGCCGACACTACTGACGCACTGCCGAGCGCCGTGCCTGCGGGCGGCGGGCGACTACCGTGCGGCGGATGATCACCGACCTCACCCGCCGTTTCACGGTCGACGGCGTCGACCTCGCCTATGACCGCTGGGACCACGAGGCAGGGGGCACGCCGTTCGTGCTGTGCCACGGCTTCTCCGGCTCGTCGCACGACTTTGCACTGCACATCGAGCCGTTCGCTGCGTCGCGCACCGTGCTGACGGTGGACCACCGCGGGCACGGCCGTTCGCCCAAGCTGGGCGACACCGCTCGCTATTCGCTGGACCGCATCGCCGACGACCTGACCGCGTTGATCGACGCCCAGGGCGATGGCCCGGTGGACCTGCTCGGCCATTCGATGGGCGGCGCGGTGAGCCTGCGGCTGACGCTGCGCCGGCCGGATCTGGTGCGCTCGCTGATCCTGATGGACACCAGCGGCTGGTCGTTCCGGCCACCACAGCAGGAGATCGCCGACTTGATGACGGCGTTCATGGCCGCCTACGACCCGGCGAACGGGCTGCCCGACTTCCGCGACCCGAACAACCCGGAGGACCCGCTCATCGCGGCCACCACGCCCGCCGACTGGCAGACGATCAAGGACGAGATGGCCGCCGGCTTCGACCCCTACGCGCTCGTTGCACTGGGCAAGGAACTGTTCGACCCGGTGCTCGCCTCCGTGCGCGACCAGTTGGGCGAGATCGCCTGCCCGGTGACGGTGATCGTCGGTGAGCACGACCACCCGTTCGTCGACCAGGCGGACGCGTTGGCGTCCGAGGTGAAGGACGGTCGCGTCGTCGTCATCCCTGGGGCGTACCACTCACCACAGTTGACGCACCCCGAGGCATGGGCGGCTGCGGTGCAGGAGCACCTCGCCCGCTGACCGGCGCCGCAGCACGATCGTTCAGCCGGCACGATGGTTCAGCCGGCGCAGGGACCGATGCCGGTGAGCGTGGCCGTCGTGCCGTCGGACGACGGGGTGACCGTGTACCGGTCGCTCGGGAACTCGCGCAGGAAGCCCTCGGTCACGAGCGCCTGACCATCGGCCGGTGCCGCGCCCTTCAACAGCACGTAGGCGTCGAGTGCCACCTGCAGCGAGGCCACGTCCACGCCGCACTGCTCCTGCTGGGCGACGCTCGGCAACTGGAATCCCTGCACCACCGTGGTGCCCACCGAGACCTCCTGCGTCGCGGCGCACGCCGACAGCGGGAGAGCTGCGACGAGCATGACGAGGAGCAGACGACGGTTCATGCCCCAGGTATCGGCACGGCCGGCCGCGGGCTGAACCCACGGCCGGCCGTTGCCGACATTTCAGATGACGGGTCGTGCCCGGAAGATCAGCGGACGCTGACGCTCAGCGCCGCCGAGGTACTCCCCGCAACGTTGGCGTTACCGGCGTACACCGCCGTCAACTGGTACACGCCGACCGTGGCGAAGCGGGTCACCAACGTGGCCCGGCCGTTCGTCACCGTCGCGCTGCCGATGAGCACGCCGACGGTCACGACCGCGTCGGCCAGCGCCTGCTGGCTGTTCGCGTAGTTCGAGAACGGCCCGTAGTAGTGCGGGATCTTGCTCTCGTCCGTGGCCGAGGTGGTGCCCGCCGCCTCCACCGTGGTGGCGCTGGTGAGCTGCTGCACGGCGGGCACCAGGGTCGCTGCCATCGCGATTGCCATCACTGCGCCGCACACACGGCGCGTCCAATCAGACCCGTGCGCACCCTGTCGCACGGGATGCTGCCATCCCAACATGTCTTCCGCCTTGTCCGTCGTAGGTCCTACTCCCATAGGACCTCTCGTCGTAGGACCATAGGGATCGAACCTGAGGACGTCAACCGGTACGGGCCAATTTCCTCACGGAGAGGGACTTCGCGGCACTCAATGTGTCGAACGACCTATCCGTCCGGCGAACTGTCCGGGTGTCGCCCGAACGACGCCCGGACGACGACCGGGTGCAGCCCAGGCACCGACCAGGCACCGACCAGGCACCGCCCGGGTGCCGTGCGACCTCGGCGACGTGCGACACTTCGTCGATGGGGACGACACCGAAGCAGGCCACCGATCACACGCGCCGGGCGAACGCCGTGCAACCGCCGGATTTCGACCCGCAGGACGTCGACCGGGCATCGCGCGGACTGGTGGCCACCCACCCGACCGGCGTGATCGAGAGCTCCTTCGGGACGGTGTGGGACGTGAACCGCTACTCGTTCATCGTCCCAGGGAGCGACAACCCGGACACGGTGAACCCGTCGCTGTGGCGCCAAGCCCAGTTGAACAACATCCACGGTCTGTTCGAGGTGGCACCCGGCATCTGGCAGGCACGCGG
>JBMOGW010000266.1:0-4707 GCA_049318165.1 Ilumatobacteraceae bacterium | reverse complement strand
TGGCCGTCGCGCTCGCGCATGTCGATGCGCATCAGCCGCTCGCTCCAGCTCTTCACCTCCGGCCACATCGACTCCGGGTAACCGATCAGCTGGCACGTGAGGCGGGCGGGCAGCTGACCGGAGAGCGCATCGACCACCTCGGTCTCGTCCCCACCGGCGACGATGGCGTCGAGCAGTTCGGTGACCATGGCGTCGATGGCCGGCTTGCGCTGCGCCACCGCGGCGCCCGTCAGATCGCCCTGCACCAGCAGTCGCTGCTGGCGGTGGCGCGGGTCGTCCTGGGCGATCATGTTGATCTCGTCCGGCGACCAGATGGCGCGGTAGCCCTGGCCGCTGACGAACACCTGGCTGCGCCGCTCGACGTCCTTCAGATGCGCGTGCGTGGTGACGGCCCACAACCCGTTGCGGTCGTCGCGGTACACCGGTTCGTTGGCACGCATCCAGGTGAACGCGGCGTGCATGCGTTCGACGTCCTGGTACAGGTACGGGTCGAGCAGGTCGAAGGTCAGGCGATCGGCGGTCGTGCTCATGGATTCATGCAACCACAGCCGCCCCCACCCGGTCGTGTCCGGGGGCGGTGGCGGCAGGGGCCGGGAGTACGGTCGCGGGCATGGCCCTGCGCACCCGACTGACCGAACTGTTGGACATCGAGCACCCGGTGATGCTCGCCGGCATGGGCGGGGTGAGCTATCACCGCCTCGTCGCCGCCGTCAGCGAGGCCGGCGGTATCGGCACGCTGGGCGCCAGCACGATGGGTGAGGACGAACTGCCGCAGGAGATGGCCGCCGTCCGTGCGCTCACCGACAAGCCGTTCGGCGTCGATCTGCTCACCGCGATGCCCGGCCAGGTGGAGCGCGGCATCCAGAGCGTCATCGACGGCGGGGCTCGCATCTTCGTCGCCGGCCTCGGCGTGCCCCGCGAGGTGATCGACCTGTTGCACGACCACAACATCCTCGTCGGCAGCATGTGCGGCAAGGTGCGCCACGCCGTCGGCGCAGTGGCCAGCGGCGTCGACTTCGTCGTCGCGCAGGGCACCGAGGGCGGTGGCCACACCGGCACCGTGGCCACGATCGCGCTCGTCCCCCAGGTGGTCGACGCAGTCGGCGACCAGGTGCCCGTGGTGGCAGCCGGAGGTCTGTTCGACGGTCGCGGCCTGGCCGCCAGCCTGTCGCTCGGCGCCGACGGCGTGTGGATCGGCACCCGCTTCATCGCCACGCCCGAGGCCCGCGCGGTCAACGGCTACAAGGAGCGCCTGGTCGAGATGCGCGAGGACGACACCGTCATCAGCCGCGCCTTCACCGGCAAGACCTGCCGTGTCGTGCGCAACGACTGGACGAACCACTACGAGCAACACCCGGAGGAACTGCAGCCGTTCCCGGCCCAGGCCATCGCGTCGACGCGTGCAGGCGTGAACCACCTCGGTGCACCGTCCGGCACGGAGGTGGACGTCAGCCGCGAGTTCATGCCCGCCGGCCAGGGCGTCGGCGCCATCGGTGCGCTGGTACCCGCCGCCGAACTCGTCGAGCAGATGGTGCGCGAGGCAGAGCGCACCATCGAGCGGGTCGCAGCGGTGCGGCGATGAGCGCCCCCTTCGAGGCGCTCGACGCGCACGTGCGCCGCGTGTGGGACGACGACATCGTCCCGGCGCTGTTCGAGTACATCGCCAACCCGTGCGTGTCCGAGATGTTCGACCCGCAGTGGCGCGAGCACGGCCACCTGCACCGCGCCGTCGACCAGATCCAGGCGTGGTGCGCGGCCCGCGCCGTCGCGGGGCTCACGGTCGAGGTCGTCGAACTGGACGGCCGCACGCCGGTGATCCTCTGCGAGGTGCCGGCGTTCGACCCGACCGGTGTCATCACCGCGTCGCCGGGCGACACCGTGCTGCTGTACGGCCACTGCGACAAGCAGCCGGAGATGACCGGCTGGCGCGAGGGCCTCGGCCCGTGGACGCCGGTCCTCGAGGGTGACCGACTGTACGGCCGAGGCGGCGCCGACGACGGCTACGCGGCGTTCGCCTCGCTGCTCGCCATCGAGGCCGCGCAACTGGCCGGACTGGCGCACACGCGACTCGTCGTGCTGATCGAGGCCGGCGAGGAGAGCGGCAGCCCCGACCTGCCCGCCTACATCGACCACCTCGCCGACCGCATCGGCCCGGTGTCGCTGGTGGTGTGCCTCGACTCGGGCTGCATGGACCACGAGCGCCTGTGGGTCACCACCTCGCTGCGCGGCATGGTGGCCGGCACGCTGCGCGTCGAGGTGCTGACCGAAGGCGTGCACTCGGGCGAGGCCAGCGGCGTCGTGCCCTCGTCGTTCCGGGTCATCCGCCAACTGCTCGATCGCCTCGAAGACCCGGCGACCGGCCGCATCCTCGTGCCCGAACTGCACCTCGAGGTGCCCGCCGACCGCTACGCACAGGCCGCGCAGACCGCTGAGGAGTTCACCGTCGGCGAGCACTATCCGTTCGCCGGCGCCACGCTGCCGATGACCGACGACCCGACCGAGCAGCTCCTCGCCCGCACGTGGACGCCGACGCTCAGCGTCACGGGCGTGGCCGGCATCCCGCCGGTCGAGTCGGCCGGCAACGTGTTGCGCCCGTTCACCACGCTCATGCTCAGCTTCCGCATCCCGCCGACGTGCGACCCCGAGCGCGCCGCCGCGGCAGTCGCCGAGCGGCTGACCACCGACCCGCCGTCGGGCGCCACCGTCACGTGGACGCCGCAGGGCTCGGCCCCCGGCTGGAACGCGCCCACGTTCGCCCCGTGGCTCGACCGTGGCCTTGCCGAGGCGTCGGCGCAGACGTTCGGACGCGAGCACGGTGCGTTCGGCGAGGGCGGCACCATCCCGTTCATGGGCATGCTCGGCGCACGATTCCCGGAGGCGCAGTTCGTCATCACCGGCGTCCTCGGCCCGGGCTCGAACGCGCACGGGCCGAACGAGTACATCCAGTTGCCCACGGCGCGGCGCATCACGTCGTGCATCGCGCTGCTGCTGCAGTCGCACGCCACCCGGGCCTGAGAACTGCCGAATGCTGCAGATGCTGCGCACGAACCGCGACCTGCGGTGGCTGTTCGTCGCGCAGGTGGTGTCGTTCATGGGCGACTGGTTCACGTTCGTCGCCCTCGCCGGGATGATCAAGGACGCCACCGGCAGCGAGTTCCTGGTGTCGCTCGCGTACGTCTCGTTCTCGCTGCCGGCCTTCCTCGCCTCACCCGTCGCCGGCCCGGTGGTCGACCGATACGACCGGCGGCAGCTGCTCGTCGGCGTGTCCGCGCTGCAGGCCGTCGCCGCGCTCGGCCTGCTGACCGCGTCGACCGACCGCGTGTGGCCACTGTTCGTGTTCCAGGGCACGATCAGCGCGATGGCCGCGTTCGTGAAGCCGGCCATCGACGCCGGCGTGCCGAACCTGGCCCGCAACCCGCAGGAGCTGCGCCAGGCGAACGCACTGTTCGGCAGCACCTGGGGCGTGATGCTCGCGCTCGGCGCGGCGCTGGGCGGCGTGTTCAGTGAGGCGTTCGGACGCCGCAACGCGTTCATCGCCGACGCCATCTCCTTCGTGATCGCCATGGGTCTGTTCGCACTCATCCGTCGCCCGATGCAGGAACCCAACCACTCGCACCGCAAGGCCGTGCGGCCGATCCAGGACATGAAGGAAGCGGCTCGCTACGCACGCACCGACTCGGCGGTGATGGCGCTGCTCGCCAGCAAGGCATCGTTCGCCATCGGCGCCGGCACGGTCAGCCAATTGCCCGTGCTGGCCACCGAGGTGTTCGGATGGGGCGACGGCGGCACCGGCATCCTGCTGGGTGCTCGCGGCCTCGGCGCCGGACTCGGGCCGCTCGTCGCGTCGCGTTTCGCCCGCGGCCAGCTGTCGCGGGTGCTGCGCATCTGCGGCTACGCGGGCCTGCTGTTCAGCGCGTTCTACATGGCGGGCGCGTGGGCGCCGGTGATCTTCCTGGCGGCAGCGGCGATCGCCATCGCGCACCTCGGCGGCGGCTCACAGTGGACCCTCAGCACCTACGGCCTGCAGCTGCGCTCGCCGGATTCGATCCGCGGCCGTGTGATGGCCGGCGACTTCGCCATTGTGACCTTGGTGATGAGCATCAGCAGCCTGCTGGCCGGCGTCACGTCGGAGGCGATCGGCGTGCAGTGGACCATCACCGCCTTTGCGTTCGCCGCAGGACTGGCCGGGGTCGCATACCTCACGATCACCAAGCCGGTGGTGGCCCGCCTGGCAGCGGAGGAAGCGGCCGAGGGCGAGCCCGTCGAGTCACACCCCTGACGGGGCCCACCCACCCGGGCGCATGCGCGTCCGGTCGAGCTTGATCGGCAGTTCCGTGCGGATGATGTCGTCGATCGCCTCGGGGATGTGCGACGGGAAGTGCGTGGACAGCACGTCCTGCACCTTCTGCTGTGCACGGCCCAGTACCGACGGGCGGCCGAGCTCGGCCCATTCCTTGTGCGACAGGCGGTCGTGCATCTCCGGGTAGATGTACTCGGTCTGCATGATCTCCAGCGTCTGCGCCGAGCCGAGATAGTGGCCCGGCCCGTCGATGACTGCGGCGCGGATGACGTCGAGCGACATCGTCTCGTCGCTCACCTCGATGCCCTTGATGGTGCGCAGGCACGAGCCGATCACGTCGTTGTCGAGCACCACACCCTCGAGCGAGAAGCCGAGCAGGCTGGCGTGCATGCCGGCCGACTCGTAGA
>JBMOGW010000265.1:0-4723 GCA_049318165.1 Ilumatobacteraceae bacterium | reverse complement strand
GGCTTCACCACCGGCCAGTTCGTCGCCTATGCCGGCGGCTGGGCCTGACCCTCGCCGGCGGCCGCCTCGACCGCGGCGACCGGGGCGTCCGCAGGGACGACCGTGACGAGGTCGCCCGGGCGCACCTCGCCGCCACGTACGACCTTCGCGTTCGCGCCGCGCAGGCGAGCGGCCCGGCCATCGGGTGAGTTCACGAACCGCATCGCGTCGAGGCCGAACCGTTCGGTGAACTTCGCGCAGCCGGTGTGCGGTGGCTCTGTCACCTCCACCAGTGCCTCGCCGATCGCGAGTCGCGTGCCCGGCGGCAGGTGGTCGACGCCGATGTCGAGGTCCACGTACAGCTGATCACCGCACAGCGGCCACTGCTCGCGCTCGCCCGCCACCATCGCCGCGGCCCGGGCGTTCATGATCGTCAACTGCTTGTCCGGGTGCGGGCCGCCATCGGGCATGTCGCGGCTCGGCCGCTCCTGCCAGTTGTCGCCCACCAGGCCGACGGCGACGTCGAGCACACCGGCGTCGAGCACCTCGCGCTGGTCGTGGGTGGGCCGGCGCACCACCATCTCCAGCGCGCCTTCGCCGTGCGGTGCAGCCAGCACGTGCGGCATCCACGCCGTCAGCTCGTCGGTCGTCCGGTGTCCCATGGGGCCAGTCTTCCACGGGGTCCGGAACGAACTTTCAAGGTTTTGTCTGCAGGTGCCGATGCTGTGGGCGATGACACGCGCCCGCGCGGCGACGACGAGGAAGGCACGGCACCGATGATCGAAGGTGGGAACGCGGGCGGCAGCGCGCAGCTGCAGGCCGCGGAACGACGTGCCCACGCCGATCGGCTGCAGGCCGAAGCGGCGCGCCTCGACGTGGTGGCGGGTGACGAGCGGGCGATGGCGTCGCGCCTGGCCGCGCTGCCCGAGACGTACGTCATCCTCCACGACCTGACGTTGCCCGACGGGCGCGGCCGCCTGGATCACGTGGTCGTCGGACCCGGTGGCGCGTTCCTGGTGGTCACCCGACGCGTCGACGCCGACATCGTCTACCTGCACGGTCAGCTCGCCTCGGGTGCAGCGATGCTCGGTGGCCTCGTCGACGCGGCACGGGCCCAGGCCCAGGCGCTCACCATGGCGCTCGGCACGCCCGTGGTGCCGGTGATCGGTTTCGTCGGCGCCGCCGTGGCTGGCGACGTGCCCGCTGCTGTCGGCGGTGCGCTGGTGTGCGACGCCGGACAGGTGAGCACCGTGATCAGTCGGGGAGCGCACACGCCGCTGACGCCCACCCAGGTGCAGGAGATCGCAGACACGGCCGTGCCGCTGCTCACCGCGCCCGGCACGCGTCCGCGCGTGCAGGACGCCGGATCGGCACCGCTCGCGCCGCCGCCCCCGGTGCCGGTCGCTGCGGCTGCTCCGACCGCTGCAGCGAGCGCTGAGCGTGACTCGCGCCGCACGTGGCCGGCCGGGTTCGACCGGCGCAGCGGCGATCGTCGGGCGCCGACCCCCGATCACGTCAAGCATTCGCGCCGTTTCGTCATCACTGCCGTGGTCTCGGCGTGCCTGGTGGCGTTCGCCGCGGGTGGGCTGCTGCGCGTGCTGTTCTCGGACGACCCGGCTGCATCGTCGTCGCCCGTGCTCACGGGAGGCGCGGCGGCCAGCACCGTGCCCGGTGGCTCGACCACGATCGTCGCCCCCACCACGGCGCCGGGGTCCGTGCCACCCTCCACCGTGCCCGCCTCGGCCCCGGTGGCCGCCGTCCCCGCGCCGAAGGTGGCGGTCCTGCCGGTGTGCCAGACCCCCGGCACCGGCTGGTCGCTCGTCCCGGCGTGGCCGGGCGACCTGAAGGGGCTGGCCTCGTACGACGTCGAGTTGCTCGGTCCGGACGGCGGATGGGCCCTGGTCGGCACGTTCACCAAGGACGCCCTGCTGACCGGCGCGATCACCGGTCAGCCGCCGAACGTGACGCTCACCGTGCGGTTCCGGGCCGTGATGGCCGACGGCAGCGTCAGCCCCGGCACGGCGACGCCGGTGCTGACCCCTGCCACCTCCTGCTGACCGGCAGCCGAACAGCCGGTGACCGACTGGCGAATCACGTCGTGATCGCGGGAGGTCCCGGTAACATTGCCCCTTGTGCCTGTGGCCGGATCGGCCGCTGCGCGCCCCCACGACGCACGAGCGAAGAGAGACTGAAGATGGCCAAGCGCGAGTTCCCTCTGGAGCGCACCCGCAACATCGGCATCATGGCCCACATCGACGCGGGCAAGACGACGACGACGGAACGCATCCTGTACTACACCGGCAAGAGCTACAAGATCGGTGAGGTGCACGACGGTGCGGCGACCATGGACCACATGGCGCAGGAGCAGGAGCGCGGCATCACCATCACGTCCGCCGCCACGACCTGCATCTGGAACGACCACCGCATCAACATCATCGACACCCCCGGTCACGTGGACTTCACCATCGAGGTCGAGCGCTCGCTGCGCGTCCTCGACGGCGCCGTGACGGTGTTCGACTCGGTGGCCGGCGTCGAGCCGCAGACCGAGACGGTGTGGCGTCAGGCCAACAAGTACAAGGTCCCGCGCATGTGCTTCGTCAACAAGATGGACCGCATCGGTGCGAACTTCTACCGCACGGTCGACATGGTGAAGACCCGCCTCCAGGCGACGCCCGCCGTGCTGCACCTGCCCGTCGGCGCCGGTGGCCCGGAGAGCAACAAGCCGTTCGCCGGTCTCATCGACCTGGTGAAGATGAAGGCCCTCATCTGGCGTGACGAGGAGCTCGGCGCGAAGTGGGACGAGGTGGACATCCCGGCCGATCAGGTCGACGAGGCCAACCAGTACCGCGAGGAGCTGCTCGAGACGATCGCCACCTCCGACGACGCGCTGATGGAGAAGTACCTCGCCGGCGAGGAGCTCACCGAGGCCGAGATCAAGCGTGCGATCCGTAAGGGCACGCTGGCGTTCGACTTCGTGCCGATCCTGTGCGGCTCGGCGTTCAAGAACAAGGGCGTCCAGCCGATGCTCGACGCGGTCATCGACTTCCTGCCGAGCCCGCTCGACATCCCGCCGACCGAGGGCATCCGCCCCGGCCACGAGGAGGAAGTGCTCGTGCGCAAGGCGAGCGAGTCCGAGCCGTTCTCGGCCCTCGCGTTCAAGATCGTCGCCGACCCGTTCGGCAAGCTCACCTACTTCCGCGTGTACTCGGGCGCCATCAACAAGGGCGACGAGGTCTACAACTCCACCAAGGAGCGCAAGGAGCGCCTCGGCCGCATCCTGCTGATGCACGCCAACCAGCGTGAGGACCTCGACGTGGCCATGGCCGGTGACATCGTCGCCGGTCTCGGCTTCAAGGACACCACCACGGGTGACACCCTGTGCGATCGCTCGAACCCGATCATCCTCGAGCGCATGGAGTTCCCGGAGCCGGTGATCCACGTGGCCATCGAGCCGCGCACGAAGGACGACCAGGACAAGCTCGGCAAGGCGCTGAAGAGCCTGTCGGACGAGGACCCGACGTTCCGGGTCCGCACCGACGAGGAGACCGGTCAGACCGTCATCTCCGGCATGGGTGAGCTGCACCTCGAGATCCTCGTCGACCGCATGCAGCGCGAGTTCAACGTCGTCGCCACGGTGGGCAAGCCGCAGGTGGCGTACCGCGAGACCATCACCAAGAAGGTCGAGACCGTCGAGTACCGCCACATCAAGCAGTCCGGTGGTTCGGGTCAGTTCGCCGTCGTGAAGATCGACCTCGAGCCGAACCCGGGCAAGGGCTACGAGTTCGTCGACAAGATCAGCGGTGGCCGCATCCCGCGTGAGTACATCCAGCCGACCAACCAGGGCATCCAGAGCGCGCTCGACTCGGGCGTGCTCGCCGGCTACCCGACGGTGGACGTGAAGGCCACCCTGGTCGACGGTCAGTACCACGACGTCGACTCCTCGGAAATGGCGTTCAAGGTCGCCGGTCAGATGGCCTTCAAGAAGGCCGCCGAGCTGGCGAAGCCGGTCATCCTCGAGCCGATCATGGCCGTCGAGGTCGTCACCCCCGAGGACTACATGGGCGACGTGATGGGCGACCTGTCGAGCCGTCGTGGCCGCATCGAGGGCATGGAGGCCAACGGCAACGCCCAGGTCATCCGGGCGCAGATCCCGCTGAGCGAGATGTTCGGCTACTCCACCGACCTGCGCAGCCGCACCCAGGGCCGCGCCACCTACACGATGCAGTTCGCGCAGTACATGGAAGTGCCGGCGAACGTCGCGACCGACATCATCAAGCGCGTCCGCGGCGAGTGATCGCCCGCTGACGTCGAATCGTCCGAAGGGGCGGGGCCGTACGGCCCCGCCCCTTCGTCGTTGTCGGCGACGATTCACGCATCACCACTCTCCGTGGGCGATCTTGACGAAATGCAGCAGGTCGTCCCTTCGCGGTCAAGGTGCCGTGCATTCAGGGAGTGGGGGCTTGCGTGCCGGTCGTCCGTCTGATTTAGTGCTCAAATCAGCGCTCCCGAGCGCTGAACGGTCCGAAGGGTGAATCCCGCCGATCCCTCTGTGTACCGAACTTGACGCACCGGCCGCTCCCGTGCCGGTGCGTCACTGTTTTTCGGCACGGGTGCTCCACAACCTGCAGGTTCTCGTGTGGAGTGCTGGTCACCGGCGCTACACTCGCAGCGTTCTTTGACAACCCACTTGATCCCCGACGACGGAGACAGCAATGAGCAAGGCGAAATTCGAGCGCACCAAGCC
>JBMOGW010000264.1:0-4727 GCA_049318165.1 Ilumatobacteraceae bacterium | reverse complement strand
CTTCGACCGCTTCTACGGCTTCCTCGACGGCGAGACCGACCAGTTCCACCCCGAGCTGGTGTGCGACAACCACATCATCGAGCCGCCCGGCGGCCCCGACGACGGCTACCACCTGTCCGCGGACCTGGTGGATCAAGCCCTGCGGATGGTGGCCGACACCAAGGGTGTGCGCCCCGACCGCCCGTTCTTCACCTACTTCGCGTTCGGCGCCACCCATGCGCCGCACCAGGCGCCGCCCGAGTTCATGGCCAAGTACCGCGGTCGCTTCGACGAGGGCTGGGACGTGGTCCGCGAGCGCGTCTACCGGCGCCAGCTCGAGCGCGGCATCATCCCCGAGGGCACGCAGCTCGCGCCGCGCAACCCGGGCGTCGACGCGTGGGACGAACTGCCCGAGAACCAGCGCCGCCTCTCCGCCCGCCTGCAGGAGGCGTTCGCCGCGTTCCTCGACCACACCGACGTGCAGATCGGCCGTTTCGCCGAGGGCCTGCGCGCGATGGGCCAGCTGGACAACACGATCTTCGTGCTGATGGCCGACAACGGCGCCAGCCAGGAGGGCGGCCCGTTCGGCGTCATGCACGAGATGATGTTCTTCAACGGCATCTTCCAGACGCCCGACGAGGCGATCGCACGCATCGACGACATCGGCGGCCCGAACAGCCACACCAACTACCCGTGGGGCTGGGCGCAGTGCGGCAACACGCCGTTCAAGTGGTACAAGCAGAACACCCACGAGGGTGGCGTGCACGTGCCGATGATCCTGCACTGGCCCCACGGCGTCGGCGCCGATCAGCGCGGCCTGCGCAACCAGTTCGTGTTCGCCAGCGACATCGCGCCCACGATCTACGACATCCTCGGCGTCACCCCGCCCGAGGTGTATCGAGGGGTGCCGCAGGAGCCCGTCACCGGTCACTCGTTCAAGGGCGCGCTCACCGACCCCGGGGCGCCCGCCACCAACACGTTGCAGTACTTCGAAAACGCCGGCAGCCGCGCCCTCGTGGCCGGCGAGTGGAAAGCAGTGTGCCGCCACCTACCGAAGGCCGACTTCGACACCGAGCAGTGGGAGCTGTACCGCATCGCCACCGACCCGTCGGAGTGCGACGACCTCGCTGCGGCGATGCCCGAGCAGCTGCAGGAGCTGATCGACCTGTGGTGGTCGGAGGCCGAGCGCCACGGAGTGCTGCCGCTGGACGACCGAGGCGTCGAGCTGTTCGGCGCCCGCTTCCGCCGCCACTCGCCGCACGCCGAGAACCGCCGCTACGTGTACCGCCCGCCGATGTCGCCGATGCCCGGCCAGGCGTCCGCCGCGCTCGGCGGACGCAGCTTCGACATGACGGCACGGGTGACGCGCACGAAGGGCCAGGACGGCGTGTTGTACGCCACCGGCACCGCCAACTCGGGCCTGTCGTTCTTCGTGCAGGGCGACCGGCTGGTGCTCGACTACAACTCGTTCGACGGCCACACCGTCGTGGAGAGCGACATCGAGGTGCCCGCCGGCGACAGCGAGCTGACGCTGCGCATCCGCCGCACCGGCCCTCGCGTCGGCACTGCGGCGCTGGAGATCGACGGCACCCCGTGCGGTCAGGCCGACCTGTCGCTGTTCATGTTGATGATGTCGTCGGTCGGCCCGAGCGTCGGGTACGACCACGGCTCGGCGGTGTCGCCGCGCTACGCGGCGCCGTTCCCGTTCTCGGGCACGCTGCACGAGGTGGTCATCCAGGCGAGCCCGGAGAAGTTCGGCGACGCCGCCGCTGCCGAGCACGCCGCCGAGATGAGTCGGCAGTGACCGTCGAGGTCACCCTGCTCGGCACCGGCAGCCCGATCCCCGACGCCCGGCGCGCCGGCCCGTCGACGCTGGTGCGCACCTCCGGCGCCATCCTGCTGGCCGACTGCGGGCGTGGCGTGTTGCTGCGCCTCACCGCGGCCGGCGTGCTGCCGCCGATGCTGCATGCGGTGTTGCTGACGCATCTGCACAGCGATCACATCACGGACCTGAACGACGTGGTCACCACGCACTGGGTGATGTCGCCCGAGGGCACTGCGCTGCACGTGTACGGCCCGGTCGGCACGCAGCAGGTGGTGGACGGAATGATGATGATGCTCGCCCCCGACCTGCAGTACCGGCTGGACCATCACGCCGACCTGACGTGGACGCCGAACGTGGTGGTGCACGAAGTGGCGCCAGGTGACATGTTCACGGCCGGCACGGCCACCATCACCGTCGGTGCGACCGACCACCGACCGGTCGAGCCGACGGTCGCCTTCCGCATCGAGGACGACGGCAAGAGCGTCGTGCTCGGCGGCGACGGCGTGCCGTGCGAGGGCCTCGACGCGTTGTGCGCCGGCGCCGACGCCTACGTGCAGACCGTGATTCGTGCCGACCTGGTGCGGATGGTGCCGGTGCAGCGCCTACAGGACATCCTCGACTACCACTCGTCGGTCGAGCAGGCGGCGCAGACCGCCACCCGAACCGGTGTGCGCACCCTGGTGCTGACGCACTACGTGCCGGCGCTGCAGCCCGGCCAGGAGGACGCCTGGCGCGCCCTCGCCGCCGAGCACTTCGCGGGCGAGATCGTCCTCGGCGACGACCTCACCGCCGTCACCCTCTGACGCGCCCCGGTCCGCAACACCGCGTGCGCAGCGCGACTTCCTGGGAAGCGTCGGGGGTCAGGCGACCGTGATGTGGGCGACGGTGAGGAAGCTGCAGTAGTAGACGTCGCGGTTCGGGCCGGCGGACGGGAAGACGACCGACTGCACGGGGCTGCCGGTGTCCACCCTCGCCAGCTCGTCGCCGGTCTCGATCTGCAGCACCACCAACTGGTCGGCGTTGCGCTCGGCGTCGTGGTCGAACAGCACCAGCTCACCGGTGTCGGGGAAGCGCAGCGGATGCGCGGCATGGTTCAGGTCCCGCCGCCACAGCGGCGTCGTGGCGCCGGACTCGTCGAAGCGGAACGCGGCGACCACACCGTTGCCGCTGTCGTACGCCACCGCGATGCGGCGCTCGGCGTCGATCGCGGGCGGGTTGGCGATCAGGCCGCCGGGCAGCCCGCACACCTCGGTCAGCGACACGGCACCGTCGGCGAGGCCGACGCGCACCAGGTGCAACGGCGCAGTGTTGGTGCCCATGCCACGGAACGTGCCGGCATAGCGATCGCTGCCCGCGCCGTTGTCGAGGAACCACGCCGCGCCGGCGTCGATCACCGCGTCCCATCCGTACGTCTGGCCCTCGATGGTCCGGTAGCGGGGACGGAACCCGTCGTCGAGCTCGAGGGCCGAGCCCGTCCAGCGGATGCGGATCAACGACGTGTCACCGACGACGTACACGTCGTCGCCGTCGGCGCTCAGCCGGGCGATCGACGGCTCGGGCAGCGCACACCGGCCGACGATCTCCAGCGTGCCGGGGGCCAGCACCAGCAGCTCGGACTCGCCCTCACCGTCACCGGCCGCGCCCTCGGGATGACCGGGCCGAGCGCCGGCGAAGTCCTTCGTCGCCAGATGGCCGTCGGGCAGCACGACGAAGCTGTTGTACGGACGGCGCCGCGGCAGCGTCGCCGAGGTGAGCACCTCGAGCAACGGCGACAGGCGGTGGGCGTGGTTGCCGAACACCACGTACAGCGAGCCGTCGGCGTGGGCGGCGATGCCGCCGGGCCACGTGGGACCACCCGGCAGGTCGGGCGAGCGACGCACGACGTCGAGCGTGACCGGGTCGATCTGCTCCACCCACGAGATCGCGTCGTCACCGCCGGTGTGGCACAGCAGGTACACCTCGCCGGGCTCGCGAAGCACCACCATCGTCGATGCGATCGACATCCGCGACACGGCCGACAGCGACGCACCGGCCTGCAGCCCGAGGCCCGCGACGCCGTGCGGCGCCTGGCGCCGACGAGGCCCACCGTCCTCCGAAGGCCACGCGCTGTCCCACAATCCTGTCGTCGATGTCCTCATGTCCCAACCGTACCGAGCGCGGTCGCGGCGCCACCATCCGACCGGTCCGACACACATCGCCGGTAGCATGGCCGATGGCGGTGCACCGAATTTCGTCGGGCCCGCGGTCGAGTGCGTTTCTCTTCGCCGTCATGGCGTGTGGCTCTGCATCAGCGGCCACTTCGAGAAAGCAGACTCATGCCCCCGTCATCCCCCTCCAGTTCTGGGCGCGCGCGCCCGCAGCAGCGTCGCCGCCGTCCGTCGGCCGCCGCCACCGTGCGACCGGCCCGCGCCACCCGCCCGGCCACCACCACGCCGATCCGTGAGACCCCGGCCGCCGAGAGCCTCGGCACGCTGAGCACGCGCCCCGTGCCGACCGATGCGACCTTCGAGTCGCTCGGCGTCCCGAGCCCGATCGTGCGCAAGCTCGCCGAGCGCGGCGTCACGGCGCCGTTCCCCATCCAGGCCGCGACGCTGATCGACAGCATGGCCGGCCGCGATGTCATCGGCCGCGGCCGCACCGGCAGCGGCAAGACCATCGCCTTCGCCATCCCGGTCGTCACCTCGCTCGCCGCCTCCGGCACGAAGCGCCAGAGCAGCAAGCCGCGTGGCCTCGTGCTCGTGCCCACCCGTGAGCTGGCCAACCAGGTCACCGAGTCGCTGGCGCCGCTCGCCACCGCGATGGGCCTGAAGATCACCACCATCTTCGGTGGCGTCAGCCAGGGCCCGCAGGTCACGGCGCTGCGTCACGGCGTCGACATCGTCGTCGCCTGCCCCGGCCGCCTCGAGGACCTCATCCAGCAGCG
>JBMOGW010000263.1:0-4746 GCA_049318165.1 Ilumatobacteraceae bacterium | reverse complement strand
AGCGCCCGATCCTCGTCTGACATACCGACACTGGGTACAGCGAGATCGCCCGATCGGCAGATCCGGGAACTGGGAGGTCGAAATGCACGTCAGGTGTCGCATTCACCTCCCGGTTCGGGTCGCCACCGGCCCGGGAAGGGTGCGAGGCTCTCCCCATGCTCATGTCGGGGTGGAACGTGCTGGTGACGGGTGGGGCGAGCGGGATCGGCAAGGCGTGCGCCGAGCGGTACCGGGCAGAAGGCGCGACGGTGTTCGTGGCCGACCTGCACCCGCGGTCGAGTGACGAGATCCAGCTCGACGTCGCCGACAGCGGAGCGTGGGCGGCGCTGATCGAATCACTGCCGCCGCTCGACATGGTGCACCTCAACGCCGGCATCACGACGCCCGGCCGCACCCTCAACGACCAGCCGGTCGCTCCGCTCGAGGACGTCACCGACGAGGCCTACCGGGCGATCCTCGGCGTGAACCTCGACGGCGTGTTCTTCGGCGCCCGGGCCGTGCTGCCCGGCATGGTGGAGCGGGGCTCGGGCCACGTGCTCGTCACCGCCTCGATGGCCGGCCTCGGCGGCATGCCCGGCGACGTGGCGTACACGGCCACCAAGCACGCCGTCGTCGGCCTGGTGAAGTCGCTCGGTGCGACGCTCGAGCGTGGCGGCAACGGCGGGGTGTGCGTCAGCGCCCTGTGCCCCGGCTTCGTCAACACACCGCTCGTCGCCGACGAGGCACAGGAGTTCATCGTCGCGATGGGCATGCCGGTGATCCAGCCGTCACAGGTGGCCGAGGCGGCCGTGAAGGCCGTCGAGGCGAAGGTGAACGGATCGCAGTGGATCGTCTGGGGCGACACCATCCGCCGTCACGAGCCGGAGGCGCTGGACCTGTGAGCACCGCACCTGCGTTCAACCCGTTCGACCCGGCGTTCCGGGCCGACCCGTACCCGTTCTACGACGCGCTGCGCGAGCACGACCCGGTGCACGTGTCGCCGTTCGGGTTCACGGTGCTCACCCGCTACGACGACGTGGCCCGCACCCTGCGCGGCAGCGAGTTCGCCCGCGACATCGAGGCCAACGTCGAGGAGCGGCCGGACGACGTCCGCCGCGAGCGACGCGAGCGCATGCGTCGCCGGATCGAGGAGGGCACCGCGGCGAAGAGCATCCTCAACCTCGACCCTCCCGACCACACCCGTCTGCGCCGCCTCGTGTCGCAGGCGTTCACGCCGTCGGCCATCGAGCGACTGCGGCCGCAGGTGCAGCACCTGGTGGACGGCGTGCTCGACACGGCAGCCGAGCGCGGGTCGATGGAGTTGGTGGAGGAGTTGGCGTTCCCGGTGCCGTTCCAGGTGATCAGCGACCTGCTCGACATCCCGACCGACCACATCGACGAGGTGCGCGACTGGTCGCAGGTGCTCACCGCCAGCCTCGAACCGACGGTCGACGAGGCCGGGCTGGACGCCGCCGAGCAGGCGGGAATGGCCATGGGCGCATTCCTCACCGACGTGATCGACCACCGCCGCCGCAACCTGGGCGACGATCTGCTGTCCGCGTTGATCACGGCCGAGGAGGAGGGCGACCGCCTCTCCCCCGTCGAGCTGCGCACCTTCGTGGTGCTGCTGTACGTGGCCGGCCACGAGACGACCGTGAACCTCATCGGCAACGGCACCCTGGCGCTGCTGCGCCATCCCGACCAGCTGCGCCGCTGGGCCGACGACCCGACGCTCGATGCCAACGCGATGGACGAGCTGCTCCGCTACGACGGCCCGGTGCAGCAGACGGTGCGCGTCCCGACGGTGGACGTCACCTACGAGGGTGTCGACGGCACGCCGATCACCGTGCCGAAGGGCCGCATGGTGATGACGGTGCTCGGCGCCGCCAGCCACGACCCGGCCGTGTTCGAGGCACCGCACGAGCTGCGCCTGGACCGCCCGAACGCGAACCGCCATCTCGGCTTCGCGGCCGGCGTGCACTACTGCCTCGGTGCGTCGCTGGCGAAGCTCGAGGCGAGCGTGGCGATCACCTCGTTGATCCGCCGATTCCCCGGCGTCGAACTGGCCGGCGAGCCCGGCTGGCGCGACCGGTTGACGATCCGCGGTGTCGACCACCTGCCGCTCAGCCTGTCCTGAGTTCGGGCCTGACCCGAACCGGACGACCTGAACGGGGCGAGCTCAGCCGTAGCCGAAACGGTCGAGGATCGCGTTCAACTGATCCGTGTCGGCCGCCGCGTCCACGCCGGTGATCTCGACCACCGTGGCGATGTCGCCCACCACTGCCGACGCACGTTGAGTGAGTCCGCCCACGGACGCGGGATGCACCCAGGTCCACGCGTCCTGCACCTCCGTGACGCCGACGAACCCGCCATGCAGGTCGCCGAGGTACTCCACGGCGTCGAGGCCGGCCGCCGCGAGCGCCGCCCGCGACACCACGGTCGCCTCCTCCGTGCCACCCGTGCGGTAGGCGGTGATCCGCACGCCCGTGCCGTCGGGCATCGCCCACGCGCGCGTCCAGCCGTCGCTGGCACCCTGCACGTCGCCGAGATCGGTGAGCTGCCGGTCGTCCACCTGCGTGGCGCCGCTGGCCACCTCGGTGGGGATCGCCGCCTGCAGCGTGTCGAGCCGACCGATGAACGGCGGGAACGTGGCGCCGGCGATCTGCCCCTGCACGCCGGGCGCACCCTCCTGCATCTCGCCGCACAGCACCAGTGACCCGTTCTCCCGGGCGACCGCCACCGCGATCATCGACGTCGGACCCGAAGGCGTCTGCAGCGAGAAGGCCACCTGCGCCTCCGGCTTCGCGCCGTTCAGGTCCGCCAACGTCACCGGGTCCACCAGCTGCACGGAGCCGAGCACCAACTGCCCACCGGTCGACCGGGTGAGCGACGCGAGGGCCGTGTCGAGCGAACCGACGGCACCATCGGCCAGGCGGCCGGCAACGCCGCCATCACTCGAGCAACCGGTGAGCGCCAGCAGCAACAGTGCCGGGACGAGGACCGACCGCCGCCCGAGCATCGTCAGTCGTTGGCGAGCAGGTGGATGAGGCTGCTGGTGTCCCAGCGACGACCGCCGCGAGCGATCACCTGTGCGTAGAACTGGTCGATGAGTGCGGTGACCGGCAGGCGGGCGCCGTTGCGGTCGGCCTCGTCGAGGACGATGCCCAGGTCCTTGCGCATCCACTCGACGGCGAAGCCGAAGTCGAACTCGCCCTTCACCATCGTGTGGCCGCGGTTCTCGAGCTGCCAGCTCTGCGCCGCGCCGTACTTGATGACCTCGGTGACCTGCTCGGGGTCGAGCCCGGCGCGCACCGCGAAGTTGAGGCCCTCCGCCAGACCCTGCACGATGCCGGCGATGAGGATCTGATTGACCATCTTCGTCAGCTGGCCGGCGCCGGCCTTGCCCATCAGCGCGGTCGCCTTCGCGTACGAGGCCATCACCGGCTGCGACAGTTGGTAGAACGCCTCGTCGTCGGCACCACACATGATGGTGAGCTGGCCGTTCTCGGCACCTGCCTGGCCGCCCGACACGGGTGCGTCGACGAACCCGACCCCGAACTCGGCTGCAGCCTCGGCGAGCTCCTTGGCCACCTCGGCCGACGCGGTGGTGTGATCCACCAGCACGGCGCCGGCCTCGGCGCCCGCGAGCGCGCCGTCGGACCCGTAGACCACGTCGCGCACATCGTTGTCGTTGCCGACGCACATGAAGACGAACTCGGCGCCCTCGGCCGCCTCACGCGGCGTGGGGGCGGCGCGGTGGCCGTACAACGCCACCCACGCCAGCGCCTTGTCGGGTGTGCGGTTGTAGACGGTGACCGAGTGGCCGTTGGCGGCCAGGTGCCGCGCCATCGGCGCGCCCATCACGCCGAGACCCAGGAAGGCGACTGTGCTCATGCTGTCCATTGTGGCCGGTCACGAAGGCACGAGTCGACCAGACTGGTCGGATGATCGACCACCTCGTGTTGGCCACACCCGATGTCGCGGGCACGGCCGCCGCACTCGGCACCGACTGGGGCATCGAGCTGTCGCCGGGTGGCAGCCACGTGGGCCGAGGCACCCGCAACGAGTTGACCGGCCTCGGCGGCAGCGCCTACCTGGAGGTCGTCGGACCTGACGGCGGGCAACCCGACCCGCCGTTCCCTCGCCCGTTCGGGGTGGACGACCTGGGTGCCGCGACCCTGGTGGCCTGGTGTGCCCGCCCGAACCGTCCGATCGACGACGTGATCGCCGCGTGCGACGCGCTCGGCGCGCACCTCGGCGAGGCGGTCGGCATGTCGCGCGCCCGCCCGGACGGCGTACTGCTCGAATGGCGGCTCACGTTCCCGCTGCTCGGGCCGCCACACCTGGGCACGATGCCGTTCCTCATCGACTGGCAGCAGTCGCCGCACCCGGCGGCCTCGCTGCCGCACGACGTGACGCTGCGCACGCTGACGCTGACGACACCGCAGCCGGACGTGCTGCGCGCCGTGCTCGCCGCGGTCGGTGACGACGACCGCATCATGGTGACCGAAGGGCCGGCCGCACTGTCGGCCACCATCGACACCCCGGCAGGACCCCGATCACTCTGACGCTGGCACCCAGAGTCGGTGTCGCACGCCGTTCGTGTCCCACCTCGGATCGGCGCGCACGCCCTCAGCGATGTGACACAGCAAGGTTGTCGCACACGCGCTCAGGCGAGTGATACGACGATCTCGTCGATCACCGCTTCCGGTGTGCGCGGGTGCATGAACACCAGCCGGCCGACCGGTTCGCCCTTCCACGTCGACG
>JBMOGW010000262.1:0-4762 GCA_049318165.1 Ilumatobacteraceae bacterium | reverse complement strand
GACATGAACATCTGGCAGGGCTACGGCATGACCGAGAGCAGCAGCGTCATCTGCCTGCTCGGTCCCGACGAGCACCGCAAGGGCGGCAAGTACCTCCGCTCGGCGGGCTCCCCGTTCCTCGGTGTGGTGCTGAGCATTCAGGACGACGAGGGCAACGAGGTGCCGACCGGTGAGCCGGGCGAGGTGTGCGTGCGCTCGGGCAACTACATGATCGAGTACTGGAACAAGCCCGAGGCCACGGCCGACGCGTTCCGTGGCGGCTGGTACCACACCGGCGACGCCGGCTACGTCGACGAGGACGGCTACCTGTACCTCGTGGACCGGGTGAAGGACATGATCGTGACCGGCGGGGAGAACGTGTACTCCACCGAGGTGGAGAACGCCGTGGCCAGCCACCCGGCCGTCGCGCAGGTGGCGGTCATCGGCATCCCGAGCGAGAAGTGGGGCGAGGCCGTGCACGCCATCGTCGTGCTCAAGCCCGACGCCACCGCCACCGAGCAGGAGATCATCGACCACTGCCGCGAATGGATCGCTGGTTACAAGGTGCCCAAGAGCGTCGAGTTCCGCGCCGAGCCGCTCCCGCTGTCGGGTGCGATGAAGGTGCTGAAGAAGGACCTGCGCGAGCCCTACTGGGTCGGCCACGACCGCAAGGTCAACTGACCGCACTCACCTACCGGCTCAGTCAGGCCGGCGTGTAGCCGCCCTCACGGATGATCTCGGCACACGCCCGGACGACGTCGGCGTCGTAGCGCGTGCCCACGTGCGACTCGATCTCCACCAGCGCTGCCTCCGTGCCCAGCGAAGGCCGGTACGGGCGATGGGTCGACATCGAGTCCACGACGTCGGCGACGGCGACGATGCGTGCCTCCAGGCAGATCTGTTCGCCCTGCAGCCGGCGCGGGTAGCCCGTGCCGTCGATCCGTTCGTGATGCTCGTGCGCCACGCGGGCCACCGGCCACGGGAAGTCGATCGCGCGCAGCAGGTCGTGGCCGACGGTCGGGTGTTCGCGCACCATCGCCAGCTCCAGCGGCGTCAAGCGGGTGGGCTTCACCAGGATCTCGGCGGGAACCGCGATCTTGCCCACGTCGTGCAGCAGGCCACCGACGCGCAGGCCCTCGAGGCGGTCGTCGTCCAGGCCGAGTCGGTGCCCGATGGCGACCGCCAGCGCGGCCACGTTGCGTTCGTGGTTGGAGGTGTACGGGTCGCGCATCGAGCTGAGCTCGGTGATCACGCCGACCGTCTGTAACAGCACCGACTCCAGTCGCTCGACATACCGTTCGATCTGCGCCTCGGCCACCTTGCGGTCACCGATGTCCTGCAGCAGGCCGATCACGGCCGGCCGCTGGCGATACGTGGCGATCGAGCTGTGACTTCCCACGCTGACGAACGTCCCGTCCTTGCGGACCGCGCGGAACGTCGCCTCCTGGCTCGTGGCCTCACCGGACTGCATCGCGCGGTGGCGTTCCAGCGCCGCCTCCTGTTCGTCGGGCGCGAACAGATCCATGGCGTTCATGCCGGTGACGTCGTCGTTCGGGCCGTAGCCGAGGATCTCCTTGAACCGCGGGTTGGCGTAGGCGATGCGGTGGTCCTGCACGATGTAGGCGCCGGCGATCGACTGCTCCACGAGGCTGCGGAAACGCTGCTCGGACTCCTCCAGTTGCACGGCGATCCGCATCCGCTCGAGCGTGAAGCTGATGTCGTCGGTCATCGCGGCGAGCAGCCCCTTCGTCTCGCCGTCCAGCCAGTCCGGGACGGTCGAGTAGAGGTTCAACAACGCCACCACCTCGCCGCCCTGGCGCAGCGGCAGCGAAGCCACCGAGGTCCATCCGAACTTCGCGCCGCGGTCCCGCCATGGTGCGGTGCGCGGGTCGTTCGGGAAGTCGTCGATCCACACCGGCCGTCCTTCGGTCGCCGCAGTACCTGCAGGGCCCTGCGCTCGCGGGTCGTCGGTGGCGACCCGGACGTCCACGCCGCGGACGTAGTCCAGTCCGGCTCCGGCGGACGCCACCGGCACGATGCGGCCCGCTGCGCGGTCGACGCCGCCCACCCATGCCATCGCGACGCCGTTGTGGCGCACGACGACGTCGCACACCCGCCGGTACAGGTCGGCCTCGTCGGTCGCGTGCATCAGCACGGCGTTGCACTCGCTGAGTGCCTTGTAGAGGTCGGTCAGGTGGGCGATGCGGCCGACCGCCCAGGTGCGGTCGGTGACGTCCATCGCGATGCCGCGCACTTCCGTCACGGCCCCGCTGCCGTCCCGCACCGCGATGCCTCGCGCCAGCATCGACCGATGCACACCGGAGCGGGTGATGGCCTCGACCTCGAGGTCGTAGGTGGTGCCGTGCTCGACGCACTCGGCGACGGCGCGGCTCAGCCGCGCCCAGCTCTCCGCAGCGAAGAGGGTCGGCTGCTGCGCGTACGTCGGCGCGGGCTCGCTGACCGGGATCGCGAACATGTCGTACAGCGGTGTGCTCCATTCCACCTCGCCGTTCCCGACGTGCAGCACCCAGCTGCCCATCTTGGCCAGGCGCTGGGCCTGCTCGAGGTCGGACGTGCGCCCGCGCAGCGCGGCCTCCAGTTGCTGCCGGCTGGTCACGTCGCGGTGGGTCCCGATCAGGCGGGTTGCGCTGCCGTGCTCGTCCCGGTCCACGGCAATGCCACGGTCCAGCACCCACAGATGGCGGCCGTCCTTGTGGCGCACCCGGTGGGTGCACTCGTAGTGGTCCGTCTCGCCGCGCAGGTACGCGTTGACGCACTCGGTCACCCATGGCCGATCGTCCGGGTGAATGCGGCTGGACCACTCGTCCAGCGACTCGCCCACCTCGTCGTCCTCGTAGCCGAGCATCGCCTTCCACTGGGGCGAGTACCACACGCTCCCGCCGCGAACGTCCCAGTCCCACAGGCCGTCGCCGCTGCCTTCCACCGCGAACTGCCAACGAGCCTGCGAGACCTGCAACTCGGCCTCCTTGGCGCGCAGGTCCTGCACCAGCGAATCGGCGATGCGGCCGGCGCGCACGCTCGCCGACCGCCACGACAGCAGCAGACCGACGGCGAGGGTGGTGAAGAGCAACCCGAGCGCCAGCGTGCCCCACGACGTCGACGGGTCGTCGATGTGAGGGTCGTCGTTCGGGCGCAGCACCCAGGTCAGCAGCGCCGTCACGCACAGGCCCGCGACGAGCATCATCCAGGCCGGCCACGCGCGGCGCCAGCCGATGATCGACCCGCGCTGCGTCCTGGTGGTCGTCACGTCCGTGCCTGCTCCTTCGCCTGCACACGCATGTTGCACGTCCATCGTGGTGCCCTGCCGCTGCCGGCAACAGGGACCTCGGACCCTGTCTCGAGGTCAGATCCGTCGCGTGGAACCGCTGGTTACAGTGCTGCCGTGCAGGGTGACTGGCTGGTGGCGGCGGACGACCGGACCGGTGCGTTGGAGACCGCCGCCGAGTTGGCCGGCCCTGGCCGGCCGGTGCGGGTGACGGTCGGGGTGGCACACCTCGACGCCGTGGTCGACCTCGGCACCCGCGCCGGCGATGCGGAGGCGGCCGACGCCGCTGTGCGAGCCCTACCCCATGCCCGTTGGGTGGCGCACAAGATCGACTCCACGCTTCGCGGGCACTGGCCGGCGGAACTCGCAGGGCGGGGTCGAACGCTGATGGTGCCGGCCTGGCCGGCCATGGGGCGAACGTGCACCGACGGCGTGGTGCACGTGCACGGCGCGCCTGTCGCTGCCGTGCGCGATCGGCTGCCGGCGGCGATGCTGCTCCCGGGCGTCGACGCGCTGGACGCCTGGCTGGTCGCCGGTGACGGCATCGCCGCGGTCGACGTGCCCGACACCGCGACGTTGCACGCCGTGGCGGCGGCGGTGGCCCGGCACGCCGCAGCGAACGGCGACGACCTGTTGCTCGCCGGTCCCGCCGGCGCGGTCGGTGCCCTCCACCTGGCGAGGTTCGGTGGCTCACCTGCACCGCCGCCACCCGTCGATGTGGCGTCGGCCGGCCCGGCCCTCGTGGTGTGCGGCAGTGCCACCGAGGTCTCCGTCGAACAGGTGCGCCGGCTGCGAGCGGCACGTCCCGACGTGGACGTCGGGATCGCTCCACCGGCCGACGGGCCGCTCGACCCCGCGGTCGCCGCGGGCTTGGCGGCCGACGTGCGCCACCGCTGGTCGCACCTCGCGGTCGCCGTGCTGATCGGTGGCGACACCGCTGCGGCGGTCCTCGGCACTGCACCGCGCCTGGTGGGCGGCCACGCTGCACCGGGCATGCCGTGGAGTCTGGACGAGCACGGCGGCGGCCCGCTGGTGGTCACCAAGGCGGGCGGCTTCGGCGGTCCGGACGCGCTGGTCGACCTGTTCACGAGCCACACTGTCTGACATGACGCTGGCGATCACGATGGGCGACGCCTCCGGCATCGGGCCAGAGATCGTGCTGCGCAGTTGGGTGCAGGGCGAACTGGGCGACGGGTCGAACGGCGATGTCGTCGTCTACGGCGACCTGGCGATCCTGCGTGCCGGTGCCGAGCTGCTCGGCCTCGACGTCGACTGGGGTCGTTTCCCGTTGGTCGACCTCGGCATCCTCGCTGCGGCCGACCATCGTCCGGGCGTGTTGGACGCGGCCAGCGGCGCCGCCGCCCGTGCGTACGTCGAGCGGGCGACGCTCGACGCCCTCGCAGGCACGGTCGACGGCATCGTCACCATGCCGATGAACAAGGAGGCGACGCAGCTCACCGACCCGTCGTTCGTCGGGCACACCGAGTTCATCGCCGG
>JBMOGW010000261.1:0-4775 GCA_049318165.1 Ilumatobacteraceae bacterium | reverse complement strand
ATGGGTGGTCCCCTCCTGTGGTGGCGATGCGAAGTCGCCGAACACGACGGAGACATCCCGCATCATGCGGCATGCTACGCACTACTCGTCGACCCGGAGCGCACCTCGATGCTGACGGCAGCGCCGTCGGCGGGTGGCCGGGTGGGGAACGCCGCAGAACGGCAACCCACTTCGCCTCAGTTGTCAGCCCGGTAGCGTACCAAAGGTGAGCAGCGATGACACCCACGACCACCGCACCGAGGAACTCGACGACACGGTCGACGCCGCGGACGAGATGATCCGTGAGGCCCGAGCCCGGCTGGCCGAGGTGCCGCCGGAGGTGGTGGTGACCAACCACGTGATGGGCCTGTACGAACTGGCGGCCATCCATCTCAGCGCCCAGCCGGCGCGCCTGGCCGAGGCCGCGCTCGCCATCGACGCGATGGGGTGCCTCGTGGAAGGACTGGGCGAGCGTCTCGGTCCGGACCACGTGACGCTGGCGGAAGCGCTGAGCAACATCCGCATCGCCTTCGTGCAGATCAAGAGCGCCCACGCCTGATCAACGGGACCGGCTGAACCGACCGATCGGGGCACGGCGCACTCTGCCGTCCCCCACCGTCACGCCTTCGGCCCGCAGCAGGGCCGTCTGCTCGCGTTCGTTGCCCGGCACCAGCCGGCCAGCACTGTTCACCACCCGCCACCAGGGCAGATCGTCGTCGGTGATCGCCAGCAACCGGCCGACGAGGCGGCTCAACTTCGGATATCCGGCGTCGGCGGCGATGTCGCCGTAGGTGACCACCTCGCCCTCGCGCAGGGAGCGGATCACGTCGAGGATCCGCTGATCCCGTTCGCTCATGCGCGGGTGACGGCCGCCGCCTCGGTGCGGCCCATCTTCAGCAGCGTGCCGAACGTGACGACCTGCCCGACCGGGATGTCGCGGGTGCCGTCGGCGATCTCGATGCAGTGGAACTGCAGCCGGGTTCCGTCGTCGGCCTCCACCACACCGAGGCCGACCTCCCGGTCGAACTCCACCACCACGCCGTGCTGCACGCTCGCCATGTCAGGGAATGATCTTCGAGATCGGCAACTCGAGGATGCCGGTGGCGCCGGCGTCCTTCAGGGCAGGGATGAGCGTGTTGATCTGACGCTTGGCCACCACGGTCTCGACGGCATAGCCGCCATCACCCGCCAGCGGGTTGACCGTCGGCGACTTCATCGACGGCAGCAGCGCGATGACGGCGTCGAGCTCGCCCTGGCCGACGTTCATCTTCACCAGCACCTTGCCGCGGGCGTCGAGCGTGCCGTTGAGCAGCGTCATCAGCTGGCCCATTGCGTGACGCTTCGCCGGGTCGTCGTAGGCCGACTTGTTGGCCACGACCTCGGTGTAGCTCTGCAGGATCTCGTCGATGATCCGCAGGCCGGCGGCGCGCAGCGCACGGCCGGTCTCGGTGATGTCGACGATGCAGTCGGCGATGTCGGGGATCTTCGCTTCGCTGGCGCCATAGCTGAGGCGGATGTCCGCGTCGATGCCCTTGGCGGCGAAGAAGCGACGGGTGAGCTCCGGGTACTCGGTGCTGACCCGCACGCCCTGGGGCAGCTGGTCG
Organism: Ilumatobacteraceae bacterium; assembly: GCA_049318165.1. Taxonomy (GTDB): domain Bacteria; phylum Actinomycetota; class Acidimicrobiia; order Acidimicrobiales; family Ilumatobacteraceae; genus UBA668. The sequence continues at coordinate 3,192 of JBMOGW010000261.1, read as the reverse complement.
ACCGACGTGACCTCGGAATCACCGGCGACGGCCACGACCACGCGGATCGGCAGCGAGGTGGCCTTGGAGTACTTCAGCTCACCGAGGCTGACGACGTCGCTGGCGGTCTCCTCCACCCAGTCCCGACCGGTGATACCGATGTCGAACAGGCCCTCGGACACGTAGGTGGGGATCTCCTGCGGGCGCAGGATGCGCACCTCGGACAGCCGCGGGTCGTCGATGCTGGCCTTGTAGTCGACGGCTGAGGATCGCACGACCGGCAGGTCGGCGGCCTCGAACAGTTCGAGCGTGGCCTTCTCCAGCGAGCCCTTGGGGAGGACGAGTTTCAACACGCTGGCGAGGCTAGCGGCGGGTTCTGGCCCCGACCCCGTCGGGTCAGTGCGCCGTCGGCGAGTCGGCCAGCAGGCGGAGCGCGTGCGGCAGCACGTCGAGGATCGCGGTCAACTGCTCGACGCAGCCCTTCGGCGAGCCGGGTGTGTTGCAGATGATCGACAGGCCGCGCACGCCGACGATGCCGCGCGAGAGGCGGCCGAGTGGATTCACGAGGCGCATGGCCTCCGCCAATCCCGGGGCCTCGCGTTCGATCACCTGCCGGGTGCCCTCCGGCGTCTGGTCGCGTTGGGCGAAACCGGTGCCACCGGTGGACACGACGAGGCCGGCGAACCCGTCGGTCAACGACCGCAGCGCAGCCGCCACGTTGTCGGTGCCGTCGGCGACCACGTGCTGGTCGACGACGTCGAAGCCGTGCTCGGCGAGCAGCGCCGCGAGGGCGACACCGCTGGTGTCCACCCGGGTGCCGGCGATGACGCCGTCGCTGACCGTGAGCACCTTGGCCTGCAGGGGCTGCTGTTCGCTCATGCGGGCCTACGGTATCGGAGCAGGATCATCCCGTCCGTGCCGGCATCCTGCGGCAGGACGCGCCAGCCACGACCGAACGGCCGCCAGTCCCCGTCCGGTCGTCGGTCGTCGATCTCGAACCCGTCGGGCATCGGATGATCGATCGACTCCGCGGCGAGCAGGGTGCACACGCTGTACGTGAGTGTGCCGCCCGGGGCGACGAGCGGCGCCGACGACGTGAGCAGCCGCTGCTGCAGGTCGGCGAGCGTGTCGACGTCGGCAGCCGCGATGCGCCAACGAGCGTCGGGTCGCCGACGCAGCGTCCCGAGGCCGCTGCACGGCGCGTCGATCAGCACGTGCTGGAACGACCCGGGAGGGAATGGCGCCGCGGTGCCGTCGGCCACGATGGGGAGCACTCGGCCGTCACCGTACCGACGGGCGTTGTCGGCGATCAGGCCGACCCGGTTCGCCTGCAGATCGGCAGCCACCACGACCGCGCCCCGCGAGGCGATCGCCGTCGCCTTGCCACCCGGGGCCGCGCAGACGTCGAGCACACGGTCGCCGTCGGTCGCCGGCACCGCTGCAGCGACCCACTGCGACCCCAGGTCCTGGCGGTAGCCGTCGTCGCGTTCGGTGGCGCTCGGCGCCTCGTTCATCGCGGTCAACGCGGCGATCGCGTCGTCGCCCATCTCGGCGCTGAGGCGGTCGACGATCCAGTCCGGATAGCTGAGCCGAACGCCGTCGGATGGCCACGTCATCGGCGTGGACGACACCCGACGCAGTACGGCGTTGACGAACCCGCTCGCCCGCCGCGGTGCCAGCTCGACCGTCTCGCCCACCGCCGCGTGCGCGGACACGCCCATGAAGTACAGCTGGTACGCGCCGAGGCGCAGCAGCGTGCGGATCTCCGGCTCGGGCTCGCTGCTGATGAAGCGGTCGATCAGCGCGTCGCACGCACGACGCATGCGCGTGGTGCCGTGCACCAGCTCGGTGACGAAACGACGGTCGCGGTCGTCCAGACGCGAGTGTTCGAGCTGCGCGGCGGTGACGAGGTTGGCGTAGGCACCGTCCTGGTCGATGCGGCACAGGCAGTGGTAGGCGACGCCCCGAGCATTGGAGGGCGACGGACGCGAGCCGCCCTGGCGCTGACCCCCGGACCGCGGCGCACCGGGTCGACGTTGCCCGCTCATTCGAACGTCTCTCCGGGTTCGGGACGTGCGCCGCGAGCGAAGTCCGCGTACGCCATCGGGCCCTTACCCTCCGGCTGCACGGTCACCATCCGCAACGCGCCGTCCTCCGGCACGGCCTCGAGCACCTTCAGACGCTTGCCGCGGAACGTCGTCCATGCGCCGCCCATGCGCACGAGACGGTCGATCTCGTCGGCCGAGTGCGACCAGTCGATGCGCAGCTCGTCGGGCCGGATCTTGGCGGCGTACAGCGGCTCGCCGATCTGCGGCTCGGGTTCACCCAGCGGGGCGGCGAGGCAGCGGACGAGCTGCTCGGTGCCCACCTGCACCAACCGGATGCGGAGCGCGGCGGCGGTCTCCCGCTCGCCGATCGGCACACGGACCGTGTCGTACACGGGCCCCGTGTCGAGGCCCTCGGCCAGCTGCATCAGGCACACGCCGGTCTCGGCGTCGCCGGCGAGGATCGCCCGCTCCACCGGGGCGGCGCCACGCCAGCGCGGCAGCAGCGAGAAGTGCAGGTTCACCATCGGCACCTCGGCCAGCACGTGCGGCTTGATCAGCTGTCCGAACGCGACGACCACGCCCAACTGCACCCCGAGACCGAGCACGTCGTCGACGTCGTGGCTGACGGGCAGGCCGAGCTCGACGGCGGCCGCCTTCACCGGGCTGGGGCTGAGCGCGCCCCCGCGGCCGCGCTTCTTGTCGACACGGGTGACGACGAGTGCGATCTCGTGGCCCGCCGCCACCAGCGCCTGCAGCGGCGGGACGGCCATCTCCGGCGTGCCGAAGTACGCCAGGCGCGTCACTTCAGACGAAGCCGCCGACGCTGACCGGGCTGGGGGTTCTCCTGCAGACGGCGCCACTCGGCCATAGCTTCCTTGCGCTGGTCGGCGGTCATCCGCTCGAACATCAGCACACCGTTGAGATGGTCGATCTCGTGCTGGAAGACGCGACCCATCAACTCGTCGGCTTCGATCTCGATCTCGTCCCCGTCGACCGTCCAGCCGCGCACCAGCACCTGGTTCGGGCGGAGGATGTCGGCGTACACCTCGGGAATGCTGAGGCAGCCCTCGCTGTAGACGAACTCGCCGTCGGACTCGACGATCGTCGGGTTGATGATGGCCATCGGCTGGTCGTCGATGTCCCACACCACGACCTGCTTCTGCAC
>JBMOGW010000260.1:0-4789 GCA_049318165.1 Ilumatobacteraceae bacterium | reverse complement strand
CGGAGATCATCAACGGCAGCCGCCGCAACCGCATCGCCATCGGCAGCGGCACCTCCGTGGGTGACGTGAACCGCCTGGTCAAGCAGTTCAGTGAGATGCAGAAGATGATGAAGCGGATGGGCGCGATGGGCGCCCGTCCGGGCAAGAAGGGCAAGAAGGGCAAGGGTGGCGGCCGGTTCACGATGCCGGCCGGCATGGGTGGCGCCGGCGGCTTCCCCGGCATGCCGGGCATGCCCGGCGCGGGCGCCCCAGGGCTGCCCGACGGCTTCCCCGGTTTCCCGAAGTGAATGACCTCGTCGCGACGGGTGTCGTCGCGGGTTCCTGCCGCTAGTCTTTCGTGGTTCGTATTCTCAAGGAGCACCTCGTCTCATGGCAGTGAAGCTGCGCCTCACCCGGGTGGGCAAGACCAAGCAGCCGCAGTACCGCATCGTGGCAGCCGACAGCCGGTCGCCGCGTGACGGTCGGTTCATCCAGATCGTCGGCACGTACAACCCTCGTACCGAGCCGTCGACCCTCAAGGTGGACAACGAGAAGGCCGTGAAGTGGCTGCTCGATGGCGCCCAGCCGACCGAGCGCGTCAAGAAGCTGCTCGAGATCTCGGGCGCGTGGGGCGAGTTCGACGCCGCCCGCGCTGCGAAGTGACCGAGTCCACGGTGACCGAGAGCGACGCGATGGCCCCGACGGCCACCGCCGTCCTCGCCCACGTGGTGAAGTCCATCGTCGACGCCCCTGAGGCGGTCGAGGTCGAGGTCTCCGAGGCCAAGGGTCGCGTGCGGCTCGAGGTCAAGGTCGGCCCCGGCGATCTCGGTCGTGTCATCGGCCGGCGTGGCCGCACGGCGCAGAGCATCCGCACGGTCGTGCGTGCTGCCGCCACCCGTGACGGCGCCGAGGTCGACGTCGACTTCGTCGACTGACCGTCTCCATGACGGACACCGAACTGCGCGAAGTCGGCAAGACCGGCCGCCCGCACGGGGTCCGCGGCGACATCTACATCGATCTGATCACCGACCGCGAGGAACGCCTCGCGGTCGGTGCGCGTCTGCAGCTGAGCGGCCGCTGGTACACCGTCGAGCGCGCCAAGCGCGCCGGCACCCGCTGGCTGGTGCACTTCACGGGCATCGACGACCGCACCGTGGCCGAGGGACTGGTGAATCAGTTGCTGCTGGCCGAGCCGCTGCCGGCCGCCGGTGACGGTCTCTACGTGCACGACCTGATCGGCGCGCTCGTGGTCGACGCGACGGGCGCCGAGCTCGGTACGTGCACCGCAGTGCTGGCCAACCCGGCGCACGACATCCTCGAACTCGACAACGGCGGCCTCGTGCCCGTGGTGTTCGTCGTCGATGCCGAACCCGGGCGAGTGGTCGTCGACCCGCCCGAGGGCCTGTTCGACCTCGCCTGACGAGGGCCCGCAGAACTTACGTTCGGTGGAGCGACTCCACCTGCACCACCGCAGCCAGGGGGAGCGGGCCGTAGAGGTGCGGGAACTCCGCAGGGGCGTCGCCCAGCTGCTCGTACACGATGTCGCTGCCCACGAGGGACTCGTCGATGTGCAACAGCAGCAACGGGTCGACGTCGGCGTAGAAGAGGTTGCGCACGATCGGCCACTGCTCGGCGGTGCTGCAGTGGATGAAGCCCTCGTCGGCCAGCTCGATGCCGCGGGACGAGCCGGTGTGCACACCCTCGGCCTGGCTGCGGGCCCAGCGCTCGGGTTCGGTCAGGTGGTAGATCATCGGGCCCCAGGTTGGCAGACGTAGGCTGGCCACCCGGTATGCGCATCGACGTCTTCACGATCTTCCCCGGCCTCGTCGATGGTTTCTGCGCCGAGAGCCTGCTCGGCAAGGCCCGCCAGAGCGGTCTGCTCGACCTGCGCCTGCACGACCCACGGGACCAGACGGCCGACGTGCACCGCACCGTCGACGACACCCCGTTCGGCGGCGGCGCCGGGATGGTGATGAAGGCCGAGCCGCTGTTCGCCGCCGTCGAGGCCGCGCAGCCGCCGCGTCCGCTGTACCTCCTCGGGCCCGGCGGTCGCCGCTTCGACCAGCGGATGGCCGAGGAATTGGCCGCCGACGCCGCCGGCTCGGGCGGGTTCTCGTTGCTCTGCGGCCGCTACGAGGGCATCGACCACCGCGTGCACGAGCACCTCGTGGACGGCGAGCTGAGCATCGGCGACGTGGTGCTCAACGGGGGAGAAGTGGCTGCGTGCCTGGTCATCGAAGCCGTGGTGCGCCTGCTGCCGGGGGCGATGGGCAACCACGCCAGTCCGGTGAACGAGAGTTTCGGGGCCGACGGCTTGCTGGAGGAGGCGCAGTTCACCCGGCCGGCCGAGTTCCGCGGATGGTCCGTCCCCGACGTGCTGCGCAGCGGTGATCACGCCCGGATCGAACGCTGGCGTCGTGCGCAGGCCCTGCACCGCACCCTGCGGTACCGGCCCGATCTGATCGAGGTGCGCGGCGGGCTGAGCGAAACCGACCGCCGCCTGTTGGAAGAGTTCCCTTCTCTCACCTATCCTTGAGCGTTCCCTGTACGACCTTGAGAGAGCCTCGCCATGAAGTCCACCGACATCGTTGACGCCCAGCACCTTCGTTCCGACATTCCGAATTTCGGTCCCGGCGACGAGCTCAAGGTGCACGTGAAGGTGGTCGAGGGCAACAAGGAGCGCGTCCAGGTCTTCCAGGGCAACGTCATCGCCCGCCAGGGCAGCGGCGTGGCCGAGACCTACACGGTCCGCAAGCTCAGCTACGGCGTCGGTGTCGAGCGCACTTTCCCCATCCACACGCCCACGGTTGTCAAGATCGAGGTGCTGAAGAAGGGTGACGTGCGGCGCGCCAAGCTGTACTACGTGCGCGATCGCATCGGCAAGGCCGCCAAGATCAAGGAAAAGCGCGACGCCTGAGGCCCCGGCCTCCGTCCTGTCGGTGTGAGCAGCACCCCCGTTGAGTTCTGACGATCTCGAGAACTTCGAGGCCGAGCGAGAGCTCCAACTCGCGCAGGAGTACCAGGACGTCGCGGGCATGTTCCGCTTCGCCGTGGAAACCGAGCGTCGGTTCTACCTGGCGAACGAGGTGTCCGTCAGCGTCACCGGCGACCCTGCGCGTCCGGTGATCGAGGTGGAGCTGAGCGACGCATGGGTGTGGGACATGTACCGGAAGACGCGGTTCATCCCGAAGGTGAAGGTGCTCACGTTCAAGGACGTGAACGTGGAGGAGCTGCCCCCGGCCGAGCTCTGATCCCTGCGCACGCGCAGGGGCGGTTCGGTGAGGACGAGGCGGTGCGCTGGTATCGGCGCGCCGGCTACGAGGTGCTCGACCGCAACTGGCGCTGCGAGTACGGGGAGTTGGACCTGGTCGTGGCTGCGCCGGGGCTGGTGGTGTTCTGCGAGGTGAAGGCGCGGGCCAGCGACCGGTTCGGTGGGGCTGCCGTTGCGGTGGACGCCAGGAAGCAGCAGCGCATCCGGCGACTCGCGGCGATGTGGCTGGCCGAGCGAAGGCCGGGTGATGTGGCCGTGCGCTTCGACGTGGTCGCCGTCGTCGGTGGTCGCACCGAGGTCATCACGGCCGCCTTCTGAGTGCTTGCCTGGGCGTAGTGTCGGTGGGTATGGAGTTGCAGGGGGCACATGTTCTGATCACCGGTGCATCCCGGGGCATCGGCGCCGCGATGGCGCACGAGTTCGCCCGGGCCGGTGCGCGGGTCTCGCTCGCGGCCCGCTCTGCCGACGCGCTCGCCGAGGTGGCGAGCCGCACCACGGGCACGGCCTTCGCCGTCGACCTGCTCGACGAGGCCGCCACCGACGGGCTGGTCGCCCGCGTGGAAGCGGCGTGCGGGCCGATCGACGTGCTCGTCAACAACGCCGGGCTGGAGTCCTCGCAGTGGCTGGCCCGTGAAGACCCGCACTCGATCCGCTCCGTCACCCGCCTGAACCTGGAGGCACCGATCGTGCTCAGCCAGGCCGTGCTGCCGGGCATGCTGGCCCGTGGCAAGGGTTCGTTGGTCTATGTCTCGTCGCTCGCGGGCACCTCGTCGTTCCCCGGCATGACCGTGTACACCGCGACGAAGGGCGGCATCACCAACTTCGCGGGCTCGGTGCGCATGGAACTGCGCGACACGCCGGTCAACGTCACGCTCGTGGCGGCCGGCCCGGTGGACACCGGGATGTGGGACCGGTTGGAGGAGGAGGATCGCTTCGATCCGATCCTCGACCGCTTCAACGCGCTGCACCTGATCCCGAAGAAGTCACCGGAACTGCTCGCTCGGCGCACGGTGGCGGCAGTGCGCGCCGATCGGCGCCACGTGCGCGTGCCACGCCGGTTGTCGGCCACCTATTGGCTGGGCGAGGCGCCGCGTCGGATCAGTGAGCTGCTGCTCACCGGTGTGAAGCTCGACCCCAGCTGAGGCCCGCGAGCGCGACAACGGGCAACCCTTGCGCACCGCGCACAGACCGGGCACTCGGCGCTCGCCGTCGCTAGGTCGCTCGCTCTGGAAGTGGGTGCGGTTGAAGCGTCACCGTGCTCTTTGTGTCACAACCCGCCTGTGTCACATCGCTGACCGCGTACGGACCGCTCACGGATGCGACACAGAGGCCTTGTGACACAGAACAGCGTCGCCACGTTCCACTTCCAGAGCAACGCAGCGTCCGATGTGTGGCGGCCCGTTCAGCCGAGCAGGGTCCAGAGCACCAGGCCGATGCTGATGACCGCGGCGGCGCCGACGAACAGGTAGTCGCTCTTGCGTGCCACGCGCTTGCGCTGCGGGTTGAAGCCCATGCCCTCAGTATCGTCGGCCAGATGGA
>JBMOGW010000259.1:0-4797 GCA_049318165.1 Ilumatobacteraceae bacterium | reverse complement strand
AGGTGCACGGCGTCAGCGCTCGCCGCGGCGAGCGGCCTTGCGGGCCTGACGGGTGCGCAGCGAGCGGGGGACGACGCCGTCGAAGTCGTCGCCGGGCACACCGTGGCGGTCGGTGGTGTGTCGGTAGGTGTCGACGCGCATCGCATCGACCAGGGCGGGGTGGCTGTGGAACATGGGGGTGGCTCCTTCGTCGAGCTCCGGCGACATCATGACGACATCGCTGTGATGTCGTCATGATGTCATCCTGACATCACTTCGTCAACCCCCGCGCTGAAGATGCCCCGTGACCAGCCCCGATCGATGCGAAACCGAGGGTTTCCGCGACGCCACCCGGCCCGGAAACCCTCCAGAACGCTCGGGGCGCGCCTCAGGGGGCGACGGCGGCCAGCCGGAAGTTGGCGGGACCCTGGTTGATCTGGTCGGCGAGGGCCAAGCCGTCGGTCGTGCCGAAGGTGCCGAGGGCCACGGTGCCGGAGAACTGCGTCGCCTGCACGGTGGCGACGTTCATCAGGATCCCGCCCCACTCGATGGCGAGTTGCCCGGTCGGGCACGTGCTGTCGCGGTCGTAACACGCCGACGCGAGCGCGTTCCACGCCGCTTCGCCGGCCCCAGGGCTGAGGTTCGCCGTCAGCATTCCCGGAACGCTCGGGTCGGTCGACTCCGTGTACGTCGACTCGGTGAACACCTCGCGGTTGAACGCCGCCGGGCCCACCGTGCACCAACTGCCGGGTGTGCCGGACGGCCAGGGCAGCCGCTGCTCCACCCTGGGGTCGGGCTCCGGGGTCGTGAGGGGTAGGTCGGAGACCACTCCGCAGCCGCCCGTGACGGGCCGGACGACGACGTCGTCGCCCAGGTGCAGGATGGCGCGCTGGACCGCCGCCGCGTCCTCCGAACGAACGTCGCTCACCACGATCCGCAACGTCGGGTCCGAGGGGTTCTCGTCCGTCACCCTGGTGCCGAGCCCCAGCGCTTGCCCTCGTGCGCCGATCCAGTCGACCACTCCCTGCCGGTCGGACGATCCGTCGTCCGGTCCGTACGTCACGTCGAACGTCAGGTCACCGGGCTGCGACTCGGGCGGCTCGGCCTGGCCCACGGTGGTCTCGGTCGGGGCGACGGTCGTCGGCGTGGTGGGTGCCGGGGTGGGCGGGACGCTGTCGGTGGGTTGCGTGGCGTCGTCGCGGGTGGCGATCACCGCCACCAGGCCCACGACGAGCACCACTGCAGCCGCGGCGGCCCACCAGATGCGCGGGCTGCGGCGTGGCGCGAACGGCACGACAGTGGTCAGGGCCGCGCCATCGGCGAGGTCGGCGACGGCGGCTCGTTCCGCGTCGAGGTGCTCGCCGAGCGAGCGCAGTCGGATCTCGAGGTCGGTGCTCATCGCTCCGTCACCAGCTTTCGCAGTTGGGTCATGCCGCGCTGGACATGGTTGGTGATGGTGGTGACCGGGATGTCCAGCACCTCGGCGGCGCTGGCGTAGGTGTGGCCGTGGGCGTGCACCAGCATCACGGCCACGCGCAGCTCCCACGGCAGCTGCAGCAGCGCCCGCTGCAGGTCCACGTCCACCGGTGCATCGGCCGTCGTCGGCGAATCGGCCAACGCCGTCAGTCGCCGTGAGCGACGGATCGCTCGCGTCGCCTTCGAGTGGCCGACCTTGAACAGGTAGCCCTTCGGATTCTGCATCACGCCAACCCGCGGCCAGTTGGCCAGTGCGTACTCCACCGCGTCGGATGCGGCGTCCATGCCGTCGCGCAGCCCGAAGCGCGCCACCAGGGCGCGTTCGAGGATCGGTCGAGCCTCGACGAGGAACTCGTCGACGGACGTCACGGTCATCGGATCGGTCACCATCGACTCCGTAGAGCAGTGGCGGGCCCGATCTCATTCACGGAGCGGCAAACTACGCCGCCCGCCGGGTCGGGCAGATCAGCTCCGCGGCACCTTGGACCAGGGGAGGTCCTTGTCGACGCGGGGTTCACCCGGCAGGCCGAGCATCTGCTCGCCGAGGATGTTCTTCATGATCTCGGTGGTGCCGCCCTCGATGCTGTTGGCGCGGGCACGCAGGAAGCTGTGGCGGATGCCGTGGTCCATGCCGTCCACGCTCAGCGCCTCCGGGCGACGGAACGTGTAGTCGTACTCCACCATGCCGGCGGCGCCGAGCAGGTCGATGCAGAACTCGGTGCAGGTCTTGTTGAAGTTCGACAGCGCCATCTTGGCGATCGAGCCCTCCGGCCCGGGGTTGCCGGCCTTCGCGTTCTGGCCGGCGCGCACGTTGGTGAGACGGAACGCCTCCGACTGCGTGAACAGCTGCATCAGCCGCTCGCGGCGGGCGCCGGTCTTCTCGTCCGCCGGCAGGCCCTCCCAGATGCGCAGGGCCTCGGCGATCGGGCCGGTGCGACGGCCGCCGCCGCTGCCACCGCCGATGGCGGTGCGCTCGTTCATCAGCGTCGTGAGCGCGGCGCGCCAGCCTTCGCCGATGGCGCCGATGCGGCAGTCGTCCGGCACGCGGGCATCGGTCATGTAGACCTCGTTGAACTCCGCCTCGCCCGTGATCTGGCGCAGCGGGCGCACCTCCACACCGGGCGCGTGCATGTCGAGCGCGAAGTAGGTCATGCCCTTGTGCTTCGGCGCCTCCGGATCGGTGCGCGCCACGAGCATGCCCCAGTCGCCGAGGTGGGCGAGCGTGTTCCAGACCTTCTGGCCGTTGACGATCCACTCGTCGCCGTCCTTCACGGCACGCGTGCCGAGGCCGGCGAAGTCGCTGCCGGCGCCGGGCTCGCTGAACAGCTGGCACCACTTCTCCTCGCCGGTGAACATCGGCCGCAGGAAGCGCTGCTTCTGTTCGTCGCTGCCGTGCGTCACGATGGTCGGGCCGGCAAGCGCCATGAAGAACGTGCTCGGGTCGCCGGCCGCGGCGCCGGCCTTGCGGCAGCGCTCCTCGACGATGCGGTTCAGCTCGGGGCGCGCGTCGAGCCCGCCGAAGCCGGTGGGGAAGTGCACCCACGCAAGACCGGCGTCGTAACGGTGGCCGCGGAACTCGCGGTCGCTGCAGCTGGTCGGCGGATGCTCTGCCAGCAGGTGGTCCAGGGCTGCGGAGACGCGGTCGAGATCGGTGTCGCTCATGGTCGCAGTCTCGTCGGCGGGCATCCCTCGGGGCAATGTGGACCGGCGCGTAGCGTTCGGTCATGGCCGACGACGTGGAACTGACCGCGGACGAGCGTGCGGCGATGCGGGCGTTCCTGCAGCGATGCGACGTGCGGCTGTCGACCATGCACCGTGTTGCAACAGCCCTGTTGTCGGGCGCCGGCATCCTCGTACTGCTGCCGGCGGTCGAACGCGACACGGTGCTGCAGGTGATGCGCTCGCTGCTCGTCGGGCCGCTCACGTGGTCCCGCGGGTTGCTGCTGGTCGCCGTCGTGCTGTCGATCGCGCTCGCGCTGATCGTGCTGTGGCTGGTGATCATCGAACTCACCCGCTTCTACTTCCACGCCAACCACGTCGTGCACGACGGCGGCGAGGTGTTCACGCCGCGGTTCACGCTCACCGGCTTGCGCCTGCCGGTCGATGAGCTGCGCCCTGCCACCAACGCGTCGTACGACGCCGTGCATGCCGCCGAGTCCACGGTGCGGCTGCTGGTGCCCGGCAACGCACGGTCGCGGAGCCGCATCGACCGACAGCTCGCCGCCTACCCGGGGCTGCTGCAGCACGGCGACGACCCCGACCGTGCCCGCGCCGAGGCCTTGTTCGAACTGGCCGCCTCGCACCGCCGGTCGCTGGTGGAGGAGTGCGCGAAGGTCGAGTACGGCATGGTGCGCCACATGCTGCGCCTGCAGGTGATCGTGCTGCGCTACGTGAAGGCGCTGCTGGCCATCGTGATCACGGCGATCGCCACGTTCGCCGCGGCCGCAGCGGTGAACGGCGAGACCACCGTGTCGGCTGCCGATCAGCGGTGGATCGCGGGCACGATGCTGATCTGGGCGCCAGTGGTGCTGATCGTGGTGTCCGCGCCGGTGCGGTGGTTGGAGAGCCTGCTGCGCACCGAGGGCGCCACGCACTCGGGCGTCAGCCACGATGCCGAGCTGACCCAACTGGAGGACGTGACGGCTCGGGTGTCCGCTGTCGCCTGGTTGGTGAGCCTGATCGCCATGGTGACATTGCTGGTGCACCACCCGATCTCGTCGCAAGGGCGCATCGCGACGGTCGTGGTGATCATCGGGTCGGGTGCCCTCGCCGCGGTCGCGCTGGTGCAACGGTGGCAGCACAAGCACGGAGGATTGCGATGAGACGTTCGATCGACGACTACCCGTTCGCCGAGGCCGATCTGCCCGAGGGCGCCGATGATGCGATGCGCATCAGTTGGGCCGTCGCGATCAGCGACGACTACGACGACGCCGAGCCCCGCGTGGTGCTGACCGTCGAGGAGGTCGGCTCGCCCGGCGCCGGCCTGGTGGGGCACCTCACGCCCGACATGGCACGGCGGGTTCGCATCGCGCTGCGCGACGCCCTGCGCGAGATCGGCGAGGACCCGGGTCCCTGAACAAGGCCTGACCGGGGAGCGTTGCCCTTCGGGCGTTCCTGACCTATTGTCGACTACCTCAGTCAGCTTTCCACAGGAGCTCGCCGTGGGTATCGCCCCCATCATCCCCGCACCGCGCGACCTCGATGCCGAGCAGCAGCGCGACATCGAGCGCTTCGAACGCGCGATCAGCCAGTACCTCGCCGGCGAGATCGGCGAGGACGTGTTCCGTGTGATGCGCCTCAACAACGGCATCTACGGCCAGCGCCAGGGCGGCACCAACCAGA
>JBMOGW010000258.1:0-4832 GCA_049318165.1 Ilumatobacteraceae bacterium | reverse complement strand
GCTCGACCGGAGCGACCGCGGCGATCGCAGCCCTGGTGGCATCTGCCTTCGACAGGGAGCGGACGGCTCCGACCACTTTGTAACCTTGGTTGAGCAGCTCGGCACCGCAGTACTGTCCGATGTAGCCGCTGATGCCGGTGAGCAGCACGCGTTCAGCCATGTCGTTGTCTCCTTCGGATGACCATGGATCATTCACTTGTCACTTGCAATCTAACGTGATCGCTTGCAATCTGCAATCCAACGCTCCCAAGCCCCCGGCTGAACACAGAGCTGCCTGGTTGATGATCTTGATGGTGCTGCGGCTCGTTCGTAGCGTCGAGGTTTGCCCGGCGGGTTGGCTCACGAACTGCCTGTCGCCGGCGGGTTGGCTTCCGAACGAGAGGCCGCTCGTTAGGCGTCCACCTCGCGCACCGCAACAAGGCCAGCGTGGCCGCCTTGAAACGTGCGCTGCTCGCATTCAACGAGAGTGCCGGGAAGGAACTCCCACTGCTCATCGTCCGAGTCGTACCCCGGCGTCGCGGAGAGTCGAACCGTCGAGGGCGTTACCACCTCACCGTCGGTCGGTCGCCACACATCGGTCCCCTCGTTGAGCAAACGAACGAACACCCTTCTGGATGCCATCAGCACTTTCTACCCGCCCATACCTGCCGTTATGCGCTGTCCGCAGGGGTCGAAAGAGGACACTGGCTCTATGGGCGCTGGCCGGCCAAGGGCAGCTCGATCCGCAGCACGGTGCCACCCTCAGCGGCGGCGCGGAGTTCGAACGTGCCACCTGCGGCGGTCGCCGACTCGCGCATCGACGACACGCCGAGATGTCCCGACCGCATCGCCGACAGCAGCCGCTCGTCGTCGACACCGGCGCCGTCGTCGGTGACGGTCAGCCGGGCCACGTCCCGTTCGCATTCCAGCGCCAGCGTCGCTGACCGTGCGGCGGCGTGACGGTCCACGTTGCGCAGCGCCTCGCGTGCGCTGCGCCACAGCACCGCACCCACGTCGATCGGCACGTGCTCGGCGCCGCTGACGCGTAGCGCCACCGGCGTCGCGGTGTGGTCGACCAGATGCCCGAGGGCGACCTCGAGACCGAAGCGGTGCACGGGGCTGTCGGTGTCGCGCATCCGATCACGCAGCGCGGACTCCAGGGCGTCGAGTTCGGCGAGCGCGTCTGCACCGACGTCGCAGCTCGCCAGAACCCAGCGCAGCCCGGCGAGTTGTTGCAGCGCGTCGTCGTGCAGTTCCTGCGCGATCCGCCGCCGCTCGTCGAGTCGCGCGTCCAGCACGTCACGCACCGGGTCGCCGTCCTCGCCGGTGATGTCCATCGACAGCGCCACTGCGAGCCGAGGGCCATCCGTCACGGGCAGCGGCGTGAGCCATGAGATGAGCTGCCGCCAGCCCCGCTCCGGATGCCGGAACCGCCACCGGACCCGCGATTCCTCTCCGGCGAGCGCACGCACGGTCGCAGCAGCCACCTCGCCGCGGTCGTCGGGATGCATCACCGCGAGCACCAGCGTGAGATCGACGTCGCGGCGAGCGCCGAACAGATCGAAGCCGGCATCGGAGTCGAGCCACACCGATCCGGTCGACGACAACACGGCGACGGCGTTCGACACCGCCTCCGTCACCGATCCGCGGATGTGGTCCGGCAAGTACGGGTCGGCGCCCTGCTCGACCGTCCAGCGCGAGAACTGCTCGTCATCCGTCGCCGGGGCCACCAGCTCGAGCGGAGGGTCGAGCGTCGCCATCGATGCCCGCACCGCCGCCAATGCGTCCTCGATCAGTCGCACCGCATCATCGCGGTCGCCCGCCGACACCGCCCAGCGAGCGGCGGCGAGCTGCTGGGTCGCTCCGTTGTGCAACTGCTCGAGCACCTCGCGCCGTCCCAGGGCACGAGCGTCCGCCAATCCGTGGATCACCGTGGACACCTGCGTACGCATCTCGTAGAGCTCGGTGATCTCCACTCCGGTGGAACGAACGGCGATCAGCCGGCCGGCCTCGTCACGGATCGCCTCCTCGGTCCACCGAAACCACTCCACCCGTCCTGCGACCCGGGTGGGCATGTCGGTCACCGACAGGTCGTTGGTGGCCAGCGCGGCCACGGTGAACGCCTGCTGGCGGCGGCACACGTCCTCCTCACCGGGCACCAGCTCCGGCCAGCAGCAGCCGATCACCTCGTCCGACGTGCGCCCGAGCTGTTCGGCGTACGCCGCGCTGCACCATCGCACCGTGCCGTCCACGTCCCACTCGACCACGAGGGGGGCCCACCGCGGTGGGACCGGGAACGCGACCTGCTGCTCCTCGGTGCTCACCGGCACTACAGTACGCGACGTGATCCGGGTGCTCGTGGTGGACGACCACCCTGCCATCCTCCGGCACGTCGGCTCGTGGGTGCGCGGGACGGAGGTGGCCGAGGTGGTGGGGACCACGTCCAACCCCGTCGCGGTCCCTGCGCTGTGGGAGGAACTGCGCCCCGACGTGACCCTCTGCGACGTCCACATGCCGGTGATGGACGGCCTGGAGCTGTGCGCACGACTGCGCGAGTCGTACCCGGAAGCAGCCGTGGTGCTGTTCTCCGCCCGCGACGATCGCACCACCAGGGACGCGGCCACCGCTGCCGGTGCCGTGGGGCTCGTGCCGAAGACGGCGTCCGTGGAGGAACTGGCCGCGATGCTGCGCCTCGCCGGCCGCCAGTGATCTCCGGTTGCAGTCAAGTGTGCGCTCCGTGGTGCCGATGACTCTTTCGTGACGGAGACGCTCGGCTTCCCCCCTCCTTCGGTCGGCCACGACGACTCGGCACCGCTGGCCACGCCCGCGGCGCCAGGAACGCTCGCGCCGCCCCCGCAGCTGGTTACGTCGACGCCCGCCTCCCCGCTCGCTGCACCCCTGCCCAGCATGTCCGCGCCTGCGTTGCCGACGCTCGCACCGGTCGCGTCCAAGCCGGTCGCGTCCAAGCCTGCTGTCCCGGGTGCAATCCCTTCCATGCCGGCACTCCCGCCGCTGCCCACCTTCGTCATCCACGACGAGCCCGCGGCGCCCGCACCCACGCCGGAACCTGCCGAGCCCGCGGGCCCGGTGGTCATCACGGCCGACATGCTCGGCTCGCTCGACCTCGGCTCGGCGCCGATGTCCTCGCCGATCGTCACCACCTTGCCGTCATCGCTGCCGCCGCTGACGGATCTGGCGACGCCCACCCAGGTGACCCCGTTCGATCCCCGTCCGGCCTCCGACGGGAACGCGGCTGCGCCCGTACTGCCGGCGCGCCCGTTGCGTGGGCGGCCGACGGCCCGACCCGAACGCTCGACCGGCAGCCTGGTGCTGAAGGTCGTGCTCGTGGCCCTGGTGCTGACCGTCGGCTGGTTCGTCTGGTCGAAGGTCAGCGGTGACGACAGCGCGGACACGGGCGACGCCGTGGCGACCGGCGACTCGACCGTCACCCCCGCGACCAACGCTGACGGCCAGGCGCAGATCATGCCCCCGCAGCAGGTGGGCCTGCCGCCGATCCAGGTGCTGCCCAACCCTGCCGGCACGTTCCTCGTGAACGTCGGCCCCGTGGGGTTCGTGATGCCCGTCCTGCCCACGCAGACCGGGGCGAGCGACCCGTCGCAGCCGAAGGTGGCGGCGGTGAAGTTCACCGCCGCCGGTCCTGCCGGCGTGATGACGGCCGTCGTGTCGCTCGACACCCGGCCGGCGAGCGCCGAGTCCCGTGCGACGTTCTGCGACGTCGCGCTGGCCGGCGTGCTGGCGGCCGAGGGCGCCACGCCGACGGCCGACACGATGGTCAGTTCCGACCTGCCGCTGGTGCGCACCGCCACGTTCACCGGCACGTCCGGCGTCGGCGACTTCCACTGTCACTACGACCAGGACTATGCGGTCGTGCTGACCGGCATCGGCGTGACGTCGCCGATGGGCCAACCGTTCACCGATACCGTGAACAGCCTCACGTTCCGCGGCACGCCCTGACGACCCCGGTCAGGTGGAGTGCCGCTTGCGGTACCCGCCGAGGAACCGCTCGATGCGCGTCAACGCCTCCTGCAGGTCGACGACGTTCGGCAGGAACACGACGCGGAAGTGGTCGGGCGTCGGCCAGTTGAAGCCGGTGCCTTGCACGATGAGCAGCTTCTCCTCGGCGAGCAGTTCGTACGCGAACTGCTGATCGTCCGTGATCGGGTAGATCGCCGGGTCGAGCCGCGGGAACATGTACAGCGCCGCCTTCGGCTTCACGCAGGTGACACCGGGGATCTGCGTCAGCATCTCGTGCGCCAGGTCGCGCTGGCGGCACAGGCGGCCGGACGGTGCCACGAGGTCGTCGATGCTCTGGTGACCGCCGAGCGCCGTCTGGATGGCCAACTGGCCGGGCGTGTTCGAGCACAAGCGCATCGACGCGAGCATGTCGAGACCCTCGATGTAGTCCTTCGCATGGCGCTTCTCGCCCGACACCACCATCCAGCCGGCCCGGTAGCCACACGAGCGGTAGTTCTTCGACAGGCCGTTGAACGTCACGAAGAGCACGTCGTCGGCGAGCGACGCGATGCTGGTGTGCACGTTGCCGTCGTACAGCGTCTTGTCGTAGATCTCGTCGGCCATCACGATCAACTGGTGCTCGCGGGCGATCTGCACGATCTCCTGCAGCACCTCGGTGGGGTACAGCGCTCCGGTGGGGTTGTTCGGGTTGATCACCACGATCGCCCGCGTGTTCGGCGTCACCTTGCGACGGATGTCCTCGAGGTCGGGGTACCAGTCGGACTGCTCGTCGCACAGGTAGTGCACCGGGCGACCACCGCTGAGCGACACCGACGCCGTCCACAACGGGTAGTCGGGCGCCGGCACGAGCACCTCGT
>JBMOGW010000257.1:0-4833 GCA_049318165.1 Ilumatobacteraceae bacterium | reverse complement strand
CTCGTCGTGCGTGTGCTCGTCCTTCCAGAACTGGTAGCCGGCGGCCGCACGGTCGATGATGTGCTCGACGCCCATGTTGCGCAGGATCTGCGCCTTCTCGGCGTTCGACACGACGCACACCGGGATGCCGCCACCGTTGAGGACGTACTGGGTGGCGTAGGCGCCGATGCCACCGGTGGCGCCCCAGATCAGGACGACGTCGCCCTGCTTCATCTGCGCGCCGTTGCGCGACACGAGCATGCGGTAGCTGGTGCTGTTGCACAACGCGTTGACGGCCGCTTCCTCCCACGTCAGGTGGGCGGGCTTCGGCATCAGCTGATTGGCCTTCACCACGGCGAGATCGGCGAGGCCACCGAAGTTCGTCTCGTAGCCCCAGATGCGCTGATTCGCGGCCATCATCGAGTCGTCGTGGGCGCTCTGGTCCTGGTCGTCCACGTGGTTGCAGTGCACCGTCACACGGTCGCCGGGCTTCCAGTTGCGCACCGCCGCGCCCACCTTCAGCACCACGCCCGAGGCGTCGCTGCCGACCACCTGGTACGGCTGGTCGTGGCGCTTGGCCCACGCGCTCTCACGCGCCAGGCGGGCCATCGGGCCGAACGTGCTGACCGGCTCGAAGATGCTCGACCACACCGTGTTGAAGTTGATGCTGCTGGCCATCACGGCCAGGTACACCTCGTCGGGCGCCAGTTCCGGCGTCGGCACCTCGCCGACGTGCAGGCTCTTGCGCGGGTCCTTCTCCTTGGTGGGCACGCCCTGCCACATGTCCTGCTCGTCCTTCAGGACGTGGACACCGCGATAGCTCTGGGGGATGGCGAGGTTGGCGATGTCGTCGCTGCTGGCGTCGTTGAGGATGGCGTCGAGCACGTGCTGCATCCGGGCGAGGTTACTGATGGGTAGCAAGGCGGGGCGAACCCATCCGTGCGGTTTCTCCGTGCAAGAGTGGCAACCGTGCAACGAACCCCCCGCCTCATGGTCCTCGCCGGCGCGACGCTGCTGGCACTCACCCTCGCCGCGTGCGGCGACGATTCCGACGCCGGCACCCCCGCCGACACCACCGCCCCTGCTGCGGTCGACACCAGCGCCCCGCAGGGCTCCGACAGCACCACCCCTGCAACCGGTGCCACCACCTGCGCACCCGCCGACGGCAGCGCGCCGAAGCAGCAGATCTTCAGCGCGATGCCCCCGATGTGCCTGGAGGACGGCAAGGCCTACACGGCGGTGATCGAGACCTCGAAGGGCACGCTGCACGTCGCCCTGCGCCCCGACATCGCACCGCAGACGGTGAACAGCTTCGTGAACCTCGCCCGCTACCACTACTTCGACGCCACCACCTGCCATCGTGCCATCCAGGGCTTCGTCGTGCAGTGCGGCGACCCCACGGCCACCGGCACCGGCGGCCCCGGCTACGAGATCCCCGACGAGTTCGACAAGATCGAGCCGTACCAGATCGGTTCGATCGCAATGGCCAACACCGGCCGGCCGAACACCGGCGGCAGCCAGTTCTTCATCATCACCGGCCCCAACGGCCAGGCGCTGCCGCCGCAGTACACGCTGTTCGGTCAGGTGGCAGCGGAGGACCTGCCGGTGGTGCAGGCGCTCGACGCGATCAGCAACCCGAACGACGGCCCGCCGCTCGAGCCGATCGACATCACGTCGATCACGATCACCGAGTCCTAACCGCCCGTCAGGCGAGGGCGTCGTCGACGACGAGGATGTCGTCGCGCGCCTCGCGGTAGGCGAGCACGCCGAGGGCGACGAGCACCATCGCCATCCAGAGCATCTGCGGCAGCGTCACCGACTGGTCCAGGAACACCCATGCCGCCAGCGCCGCGCCGACGGGTTCGCCCTGGATGAGCACCGACGACACGGACGAGTCGATGCGTGGCTGCGCCCAGGCGAACAGGCCGTGCCCGAGAATGCCCGGGCCGAGCGCCATCAGGGTGACCCACAACCAGCCGACGCCGTGCATCTCGGACAGGTCGGCGCGTACGACGAGCACGATGACCGACACGGTCAACGCGCCTGCCAGCGACGACGCCCACAGCAGCCGCACGGTCTCCACCTGGCGCCGCGCCGACTTGCCCGCGAACAGATAGGCCACCCAGATGAACAGCGACACGACCGCCCACAGGTAGCCGACCGCGGTGTTGCCGCCGTCGTCGCTGGGCGGTGACGCCAGGATCGCGCCCACCACGCCGGCCACCGCGGCGACCGCACAGATGATCTTCATCGGTGTCAGCCGTTCGCCCAGGAACACGACGGCGACGGGCAAGACGACCACGGGCGTCAGCGCGCCGATGATCAGCGCGACCGCGATGCTCACGTACTGCAACGTGATGAAGAAGGCACACAGGTTGAAGCCGAACAGCACGCCCATCGGCGCCGCCCGACGGACGTCGTTCCAGGACGGGAAGCGACGTGTGACCAGCACGATCAGCGACAGGAACCCGAGCGCGATCCACATTCGCCAGAAGCCGAGCACCACGCCCGACACGCCGGCCGCGACGCCGAGCACACTGCCGAACGACCAGAAGGCGGTGGCGCCCAGGGTGGCGACGACGCCCGCGGCACGACCCGACGGTTCGTCCGCGCGATCAGCCGAAATCGTCGCCGTCGTGCTCATGGCTGCATCACCCGCACAGTAACGGCGGCGGGGCGCGGGACCCGTCACGGACGGCAGGGATAGCCTGAGCGGGTGGTCGAGCGACGCCGATGGGCTGCCCTCGCCGCAGCGGCGGTGCTGTCGCTGACGGGCGTGACGCCGGCGGCCGCCGCATCGCCCCGGGTCGGCGCCGCTTCGGCGGCCAACCGCTTCGTGACCGGCTGGATCCCGTACTGGATGGCGCAGAGCGGCACCGCGGTGCTCACCGGCACCACCTCGGCTCCGCTCGTGAGCGAGGTGTCGGTGATGGGCTACTCGCAGGACCTGGTGTCACTGTCCTCGAACGTCACCAGCATCGGTAACGCCACCCGAGCCGCGGGGCTGCCGTTGATCCCCACGGTCTTCGGCCCACGCACCGACGTGCTCGACCCGGCAAAGGTGACGGCGCACGCGCAGGCCATCGCCGACCTCGTGAAGGCGAAGGGCTACGACGGCATCGACATCGACTACGAGTTCGTGTGGTCCGTGCCCAAGTCGGACTGGCCCACGCTGCGCACGCGCTGGGTGGCCTTCGTGAAGCTGCTCGCCGGCAAGCTGCACGCGCAGGGCAAGATCCTGTCGGTGACGGTGCCCCCGGTGTGGAACAGCGGCTCGAGCGGCTACTGGGTCTACGACCAACCGGCGATCGCGCCACACGTCGACCGCCTGCGGCTGATGGTCTACGACTGGAGCATCTCCAACCCTGGCAACATCGCCCCGTCCTACTGGGTGAACTCGGTCATCAGCTACAGCACCGACACCGCCAAGGTGCCGCCGAAGAAGCTGCAGCTCGGCGTGCCGACGTATGGCCGGCACTGGTGGACGAAGAAGGTGTCGAGCGAGGTGTGCCCCGACGGCGCGCTGAAGAAGGTCGACAGCGTGATGCAGAAGGAAGTCGCCGCGCTCGTCGCCGGCAAGGCCGCCAACGCCACGCGCGTGAACGGCGAGATGAAGTACACGTGGGACGAGCAGGTGACCGGTCTCAGCGAACTGCCGCCGCCGTACGACCCGGTGGTGGGTGGTCTGCTCGGCGTCGTGGGAGCGGCCAAGCGGGCCGGACTGGTGCCGGCCGTGCGGCTGGGCGCACCGCGCACCGTCACGTGCACCGTGCAGCACGTGGTCTACGTGCCCGATGCGGTGACGATCGTCAGCAACGCCACGGCGGCGCTCGCCCGGGGGTGGAGCGGCATCACGATGTGGACGTTCGGCTACGAGCGCAGCGACGTGTGGGATGCTCTCGCCGCCGTGTCCCCGCAGCGCGCCGCCGGGGCTCCCGCGGTCACCGTCGCTCCGATCACCTCGAGCGTGCTGGCGACCGGCAAGCGGTCCGTCACCGTCACGGGAACGGCGTTCGACCCGCAGTGGGACCTGCCGCGTGCGGTGCGCATCGACCTCAAGCAGGGCACGTCGGTGATCGGCACGTCGACGGTGTTGGCCAACCGCACCACGACGCTCGCCGCGTCGCTCGCGGGCATCGGGCCCTTCCACGGCTACGTCCGGGCGATCGTCGTGCCCGCCGGTACCTACACCGTGTGCGCCACGGCACTCCGCTGGGGCGGTGGCGACCTGGCGCAGCGCTGCACGACCTACACGGCGACCTGACCGGCGGCCGGACGGGCACCGGCAACCGCCGCGGTGCGTCCCTTCGGTTACTGCCGGGTAACACCGCGCGCATACGCTCGGCGTACGACGCCGCGCCGCCCGACGGGCATCGCGCACACGCCCCTGACCCGGAGGTCTTCACATGACTGGTTCCTACATCGTCGCCGGAGCCCGTACCCCCATCGGCAAGATGAGCGGTGCCCTCGCCTCGTTCTCCGCCGCCGACCTCGGCGGGTTCGCGATCAAGGCTGCGCTCGAGCGCGCCGGTGTGGCGCCGGAGGAGGTCGAGCACGTGATCATGGGTCAGGTGTTGATGGCCGGCCAGGGCCAGGTGCCGTCGCGTCAGGCCGCCGTGAAGGCCGGCATCCCGATGAGCGTCCCGAGCATCAACATCAACAAGGTGTGTCTCAGCGGCCTCAACTCGATCTACCTCGCCAATCAGATGATCATGTCGGGCGAGGCCGACATCGTCGTCGCCGGCGGCATGGAGAGCATGACCAACGCGCCGTACCTGGCGCCCGGTGCCCGCGGCGGTTTCCGCTACGGCAACACCGAGCTGGCCGACGCGATCATCAAGGACGGCCTGTGGT
>JBMOGW010000256.1:0-4944 GCA_049318165.1 Ilumatobacteraceae bacterium | reverse complement strand
GGCGTAAAGGTGGATGAGCGTGCCGATGCCGGTGACGAACAGGCACATCGTGATGGCCAGCGGGTCGGCGAGGAACGCGAGATCCACCTTCAGCCCGCCGACGGCCACCCACGAGAACAGGCGGTGCACCTGCTCGGTGCGTGCCTCGGCGTCGAGGGACTGCAGATCGATGAACACGCCGGCGGTGACGACGAACGACAGGGCCACCATCGCGGTGGCGAAGTAGCCGGCACCGGGGTCGCCCATCTTGCGGCCCGCGACGAGGATCACGAGGAAGCCGAGCAGCGGCAGGGCAGGGATCAACCAGACGAGGTCGAGCATCACATCAACCCTTCAACTCGGCGAGGTCGTCGGTGGTGGCGTTCGGTCGGCGACGCAGGATGGCCACGATGATGCCGAGGCCGACGACGACTTCCGCGGCGGCCACCACCATCACGAAGAACACCGTGGTCTGACCACCGATGTCGCTGTTGCGCTTGGCCAGCGCGACGAACGTGAGGTTCACTGCGTTGAGCATCAGCTCGACGCACATGAACAGCACCAGCGGGTTGCGGCGCACCATCACGCCGACCAGGCCGATGGAGAACAGCAGCGCTGCGAGGATCAGGTACCACTCGGTGGTGACGATGGAGGCGACCATCACTGACCGCCCCCCTGCAGCTCGCCCTTGCGCGGCTTGCGGGCCAGCAGGACGGTGCCGACGACAGCGATGACGAGCAACACCGAGGTGAGCTCGAACGCGAGCACGTGGTCGCTGAACAGGTCGCGCGCGAGTGCCTTGATGTTGCCGTCGTGCAGCACCTCGCCGTTGTCGCCGCGCACCTGCAGGCCGCCACCCGGCACCGCCGAAGTGGCGTCGCGGGCGACGAAGATGGCCGTGACGACGAGCGCGAACACACCAACGCCGACGACCGCGGCCACCGGGCGCTGCACCTTGAACGGCTCGATGCTCAGGTTCTCGGCGTTGTCGACGCCGAGCAACATGATGACGAACAGGAAGAGCACGACGATCGCGCCGGCGTAGACGATCACCTGCACGGCGGCGAGGAAGTTTGCTTCCAGCGCGACGAACAGCACGGCCACGCCGAACAGCGTGAGAATCAGGCTGAGCGCCGCGTGCACCGGGTGCTTCGCGACGATCACGCCGATCGCGCCGCCGAGCACCATGGCACCGGCGGCGATGAACACGAACAACTCCATCATCGGCTCACCGACTTCACGGTCTTGGCCTTGGGCGCGTCGGCCTCGGTCTGGACGGCCTCCGGCTCGCGGACGCCATAACCGAGCTCGCCGCTCCAGCCGACCTGGCCGACGAAATCGGCGTCGCCGCTCGCAGCCGTGGCGCGCATCCAGCCGCTGGTGTGCTCGTCCTCACCGGGGCGCCAGTCCTCCCACGGCAGCTGCTTCGGCTTGCCATCGTCACCGACGAGCAGTTCGGCCTTGGTGTAGACCGCGTCGCGGCGGCTGGTGAAGCTGAACTCGAACAGCTTGCTCTCGGTGATCGCCTCCGTCGGGCACGCCTCGACGCACATGTCGCAGTGGATGCAACGGAGGTAATTGATCTCGTAGACGAAACCGAAGCGCTCGCCCGGCGAGGTCGGCTCCTGCGGGTCGTTGTCGGCGCCGCGCACGTAGATGCACTTCGCCGGGCAGACGCCGGCGCACAGCTCGCAGCCGATGCACTTCTCCATGCCGTCCTCGTACCGGTTGAGGACGTGGCGGCCGTGGAGGCGCTCGGGCTTGTCGATCTTCTCGTCGCGTCCTTCGACGCTCTTGCCCTTCTTGGCGATGCGGCCGCCGGAGTACGGCGTGGTGACGCGCTCGCCACCGAAGATCCGGTGCTGCTTGATCGTGACGAGGAATCCGTCGAGGTAACCCATCAGAACATCGCCCCCTCTCGTTCACGGTTCCGGGCACTGACCTTCGATGCGTACGACAGCAGCGTGCCGGCGGCACCGAGGACCACCAGGCACACGAGGCCGACGACGGCGAGGTTCCAGTCGTTGTCGCGACCCACGCGGAACGCCGCCAGCAACATGAACCAGCCGAGTGCCAGCGGGATCATCAGCTTCCAGCCGAGGTTCATCAGCTGGTCGTAGCGCAGGCGGGGCAGCGTGGCACGGAACCACACGTACACGTACAGGAACACGAGCACCTTGAGCAGGAACCAGACGGTGCCCGAGAGCGGCCCGAGGAACGAGAGGATGTTCTCGTTGCCGGCGATGGGCAGCGGCTGCGGGCCGCCGAAGAACAGCGTCACGATGACGCCGCTCATGGTGATGGTGTTCATGAACTCGGCCAGGAAGAACAGCGCGAAGCGAATGCTGGAGTACTCGGTGTTGAAGCCGCCGACGAGTTCTTGCTCGGCTTCGACGAGGTCGAAGGGCGGCCGGTTCAGCTCGGCCGTCGCGGCGATGAGGAAGACGACGAACGGCACCACGCCGGTGGCGACGACGTGCCACTTGGTGAAGCTGCTCTGGGCGAAGACGATGCCGTTGGTGCTCAGCGTGCCGGCGAGCAGGATCACCGTGGCGAGGCTGAGGCCGAGGGCCGCCTCGTAGCTGACCATCTGGGCCGACGCACGCACCGAGCCGAGCAGCGGGTACTTCGAGCCCGAGCTCCAGCCGGCGAGCATGATGCCGTACACGGCGATGCTGCTCAGCGCGAGCAGCAGCAACACACCGATCGGCGGGTCGGCCAGCTGCAGCTTGGTGGTCTGACCGAGGATCTTGACCGAGCCGTCCTTGCCGCCGCTGAAGTCGCCGCCGAGCGGGATGACGCTCCACACCAGGAAGGCCGGGACGAACGCCAGGTACGGCGCCAGCTTGAAGACGAAGCGGTCGCTCTTCTCGGGGATCAGGTCCTCCTTGAAGAACAGCTTGATGCCGTCGGCGAGCGTCTGCAGCAGACCCTGGGGGCCGGCCTTGTTCGGTCCGACGCGGTTCTGCATGAACGCGATCACCCTGCGTTCGAACCACACCATCAGCATCGTGCCGACCAGGCCGACCACGAAGACGACGAGGACCTTGATGATGACGACGAGCATCGCGGTGCTGAACACCTCGAGGCCGTCGAGCATGGAGTCGAGCGCGAGCATCAGATGGTCTCGATTCGCACGTCGTTGACCGCTGCGGTGCAGTCGATCAGTTCGCCCACGTTCGGGCCGGGCTGGTTGAAGGCCACCCATGCGGTGCCACGCAGCACCGCCGGGTCGGCGACCACGGGGAACACCACGCTGGTGCGGGTGCCGGAGACCTTCACCGTGCGCCCTGCGGTGGTGCCGACTCGTTCGAGGTCGAGCGGATGCAGGTGCACCGCACCTTCGGGGGCGAGCGGGGCGAGGGTCGGCGAGTTGACCGTGGTGATCGCCTGGTCGTACATCAGGCGGCTCACGACGAGGCGGAAGTCGTACGCGTTGCGGTCCGGCACGGACGGTGCCGGCACGTCGACCGGAGCGAGGTCGGCCGGCACACCGGCCAGCACGCCATCGCCCACGACGGACTCGGCCGTGACGCCGTCGAAACCGGACACGCCGGCCGAGATGGCGGCGGTGATGTCGCCGACCGTGGCGAAGCCGAGGTCGCTCCCGAGTTCGAGCGCCAGCTCGGCGGCGATCATCCAGTCGGCGCGGCTGTTGCCAGCGGGGTTCACCTCACGTGCGACCGCCGTGACACGGCCTTCCAGGTTGGTGGTGGTGCCGGCCTTCTCGGCGAACATGCTCGCCGCCAGCACGACATCGGCCTTCTCGCTGGACGAGGTGAGGAACGAGTCGACGGCGACGATCCGCGGGGTCGCGTCGAACGCCCGGCGGACGAGGTCGCTGTCGGGGAAGTCGGTCATCGGGTCGGCGCCGAGCAGAACGAGGCAACCGATCTTGCCGTCGGCGGCGGCCTGGAGGATGCCGCGCGTGTCGAGGCCGCCGTCGCCGGGGCGCATGCCCACCCGCAGTGCACCGACCACGTTGCCGCGCCGGAAGGCGGTGAGCGTCGTGGCGCCGGGCGCCGCCTGACGGGCGGCGTCGAACGCAGCGATCGTGGCGGCGCTGGTCTCGGCCAGGTTGGCGCGGCCCACGACGATGACCACGGGACCCTTGGCCAGCTGCGCGGCGACCGACGCATCGGCGAGGGTGTCGCGCACCACGGCGGCCTGGTTGCCGGGCTCGTAGCCGACGGCCTTCCACGCGTACTGGGTGAGGCCGGTCTGCTTCGGCGCGAACTCGATCAGCTTCGACTTCCCGCTGATGGCCGCGCCACGAAGGCGCAGGTACAGCACCGGCAGCTCTTCCTTCAGATCCGGGCCGAGCAGGATCACCGTCGCCGCGGTGGCGGCGTCGTCGATCGTCGCCGGGTCGACGGCGAGCAGGCCGTTGGGCAGGCCGTCACCGAGCTGGGCGTAGACGTGCGGGGTGCCGATCACGTCGTGCGCCAGGCGGGCCCAGGCGAAGGCGTCCTCGTTGGTGCCACGCGAGCCACCGATGACGGCCACGCTGCTCGCGCCACCGGCCGCGACGGCCTCGGTGATGAGCGCAGCGGCCTCGGCCAGCGCACCGTTCCAGGTGGCGGGCTGCAGTTCGTCGCCACGGCGCACCAGCGGATCGAGCACGCGGTCGCCGCTCTTGACGGCATCGAGGTTGAAACGGCCGCGGTCGCAGAGCCAGCCGTGATTCACCGGGTCGCTGTCGACCCCGAGGTGACGGAGCAGTTCGTCGCGGCTGCTCTGCACCACGATGCGGCAACCGACCGAGCAGCTGGTGCAGGTGCTCTCCTGCTGCGACAGGTCCCACGGACGGGCACGGAAGCGATACGGCTTCGCCGTGAGCGCGCCCACCGGGCAGATCTGCACCGTGTTGCCGCTGAAGTAGCTGCTGAACGGCGCGTCCGGGAACGTGGTGATGTGCGTGTTGTTGCCGCGGCTGTTGAAGTGGATCAGCGCGTCGCCCGCCAC
>JBMOGW010000255.1:0-4959 GCA_049318165.1 Ilumatobacteraceae bacterium | reverse complement strand
GGTGGAACTTCTCGGCCTGCATCTCGCGCATCAGGCGGTTGACCGGCTTGTTCTCCGGCACGAACCGCACCGGCCGGATGAGCTCGGTGACGGGATGGTCGCCACGGCCCTCGCGCTCGGCGCGCATCAGGTCCTTGGCGAACGCCAGGCCGACCACGTCGTCGTCCTCGTCGTCGTGCAGCACCGGGATGCGGCTGTAACCGTGTTCGAGCGCGATGTCGAGGCCCCGCGAGATGGTGGCGTCGTGCGGGATGGTGATGATGTCCGGGCGGGGCACCATCACCTCACGGGCGATCGTGTCACCGAACTCGATGATGCTCTCGATGAGCTCGCGCTCTTCCTCTTCGATCACCTCGTCCTCGGCGGCGGTCTCGACGATGCCGAGCAGCTCGCTCTCCGACACGAAGGGCCCCTGCTCGAGGCCCTTGCCCTTGACGATGATGTTGGTGAGCCCGATGAGACCCCGCGACATCCAGCGCAGCGGCGGGAAGGACACCAACGCCATCACCGGCCGGGCCGACAGCAGCGCAGCGCGCTGCGGGTAGAGCACGGCGTACGTCTTCGGCACGGCCTCGGCCAACACGAAGAACACCACGACGTTGAGCACCACACCGATGGCCACACCGGCGGGGCCGAACAGCCGGCCGGCGACGATACCGGTGAGGGTCGCCTGCACGGTCTGGCACACGTTCACGGTGAGCAGCAGCGGGTTGACCCACCGCTCGGGCTCGTCGACGAGCTTCTTCAGCGCCTTGCCGGCCTTCGAACCCTGCTCGGAGAGGGACGTGGCGCGCGGCTTGCTCATCCGCGACAGGCCCATCTCGGCGACCGACAGGAAGATCAGCACGATCAGCAGCAGGAGAATCGCGATGAGCATCACCACGTCGAGGTTGCTGGGGGATGCCGCGATCATTCCGGTTGCTCCTGTCGGAAGCCGTCCGGCGCCGGGCCGTTCCAGTGCAGGTCCTGCAGCAGCTCGAGCTCGCGGCCGCGCATCGTGGCGGTCTCTTCCGGGTCGTGGTGGTCGTAGCCGAGCACGTGCAGGATGCCGTGCACCACCAGCAGGGCCAGTTCGTCGTCGAGGTTGCCGGCGTGCTCGGGCGCCTGGCGGGCGGCGACCGCCGGCGAGATGACCACGTCACCCAGCAGCAGCGGCATGTCGCCCGGGTCGGGCGGTGACCGGTCGGGACCGCGACTCGGCGGTTCGTTGGTCAGCACGATCTCGGCGTCGGCGGCGTCGATGGGGAACGCAAGCACGTCCGTGGGGCCGGACTTGCCCATGTAGTCCTCGTTCAGCTCGGCGATCTCGGCCTCGCTGATGAACAGCAACGACAGCTCGGCGAGCCCGCGCACGCCCTCGGCGCGCAGGACACCCGTGGCGAGGCGCTGCCAACGGTCGAGGTCGACCGGGACGGCGAGTTGCTCGTCGGCGACGAAGACCTCGGGCTCGCCGTCGCCACCGACTCGACGCGGTGCATTCACCCGCGGTCGGGAGGGTTCACCCACGCGGGCTCGCCTTCTCGTAGGCGGCCACGATGTCGGCGACGATGCGATGGCGCACCACGTCGCCGGCGCCGAGGTGCACGAAGGTGAGCCCTTCGATGCCCTCCAGCGTGCGCTCCAGGCCCAGCAGGCCGCTGCGCCCGTCGGGCACGTCGACCTGCGTGGCATCACCGGTGACCACGACCTTCGACCCGAAGCCGATGCGGGTGAGGAACATCTTCATCTGCTCCGGCGTGGCGTTCTGGGCCTCGTCGAGGATGATGAAGCTGTTGTTCAGTGTGCGGCCACGCATGAATGCCAACGGCGCGACTTCCACCATCTGTCGCTCGAGCAGCTTCTGTGCACCCTCGGGCTCGATCATGTCGTACAGCGCGTCGTACAGGGGGCGCAGGTACGGGTCGATCTTCGCCATCAGGTCGCCGGGCAGGAAGCCCAGCCGCTCGCCCGCCTCGACGGCCGGGCGGGTGAGGATGATGCGCTGCACCTGCTTGGACTGCAACGCCTGCACGGCCATGGCGACGGCCAGCCAGCTCTTGCCGGTGCCAGCAGGGCCCATGCCGAACGTGATGACGTTCTCGCGGATGGCGTCGATGTAGCGCTTCTGCCCTGCGGTCTTCGGGCGGATCGGCTTGCCCTTCGCGCCACGCATGATGTCGTCGGTGAGCACCTTCGACGGCCGCTCGTTGACACGCACCATGTCGATGCTGCGGCGGATGCCGGCCTCGTCGAGGTGCTGGCCTTGCTGCAGCAGCACCACCAGTTCCTCGATCAGCCGACCGGCGACCTCGGCCTGCGCGCCGGCGATGTGGATCTCGTTGCCGCGGACCACGACGGTGCACTCGGGAAACGCCGCTTCGACGAGTCGGAGGTGCGCATCTCGATGCCCCACCAGGGCTGCCATCAGGTGCGCGCCCGGGACCACCACCGAGTACGGCTGTGCCAGTTGGGTCATGCGGGGTCCGGTGCGGGACTCATTCGCTCCTACGGTAGCGAACCCGTCGCCCCGCCGTGGCCACCCACCCCGATGAGTCGCGACGAGACCGGAACGAGCACTTCGACAAGGAGCGCGCAAGAAATCACCCGTTGCGCGAAAGTCCTGGTCGTGTGGTACAGTCAGAGGACGTTTCCCGTCGGGCGGGCGGAACGACCCCACGGGAGGGAGGCGAATGAAGCGGGCATCCACACTCCTGACCTGGTGGTACCTCGCGGTCGGTGGCGCACTGACCGCGGCCTCCTTCGCCGCGTCCGACAGTCGGGTGCGCCTCATGCTGCTCGCCGTTGCGGCCGTCGCCCTCCTCGCCGCCATCGCCGACGCACGCATCCGCGGTGCGCTCTCGCTGCCGCTCAGCCTGCTGTCGGCCTCCGCCGTGCTGTGCTTCGCGGTGTCCCGGCTCATCGCCGGCGGCGGCTCCCCCGCCGAAAGTCTCCCGTCGGTCCTGCTCGGCGTGGCCGCGTACGGCATCGCCGCGGCCGCGCTGCTGCTGTTGCTCATCCGCCGCGGGGTGCAACCGCGCGACGGACTCGGCGGCGATGTCGTGATCGTCGCCCTCGCCACCTGGGTGGTCTCGTGGCCGGCCATCGCGCTGCCGATCATCCACGCAGCCGGCGTCGGTCCGGCCACCGTGCTGCACGCCCTGCACCTGCCGCTCGCCGCCGTCGTCCTGTTCCTGGCCGGCACACTGTTGCTCGACACCGGCAACCGCTCGCTGTCGCTGTGGCTGCTCGCCGGCGGCCTGGCCCTGCAGGCGCTCTCGCACCTGGTCGACGACCTGATCGATGCCGGCAACCTGAGCAGCACGTTCGATCGCCTCGCCGTGCCCCTGGCCATCGCCGCCGCCGTCAGCGCCGGTGCTGCGTACCTGCACCCCAGCCTGTCCGAACTCGGCGAGGGCGAGCCGACGGAGGCCAGGGAGCACGCGCCCGGCCACTTCGTCGTCACCATCGCCTCGCTGGCGTTCCCGGTCATCGTGCTCGGCGCCACCGACCCCACCGGCACCGCCGACAAGGTGGTCCGCACCGTCTCCGCAGTGGCGCTCGCCACGGCCGTCATGCTGCGCGTTCTGCGCACCCTCCGCGGCCGTTCACACGCCGCAGCCGCCGTGCTGCACGACGCGCGCACCGACACGCTCACCGACCTGCCCAACCGTGGTGTGCTGCTGCAGCAGGTCGAGCACCTGCTCGGCCAGTCGTGGCGGCACGACCAGCACCCGGCGCTGCTGTTCGTCGACCTCGACCGCTTCAAGCACATCAACGACTCGCTCGGCCACAGCGTGGGCGACGAGGCGCTGATCACCGTCGCCCGCCGCCTGCGCGAGTACATGCCGGCGGAGGCCGTCGTGGCGCGCATCTCCGGCGACGAGTACGCGATCCTCGACCCCACCCCCACCTCGCACGACGCCGCGATGGACGTCGCCGAGCAGTTGCTCGCCGTCATCGGCGAACCGCTCGCACTCAGCTGCGGCGACGTGTTCATCACCGCCAGCATCGGCGTGGCGGCCATCAGCCAGACCAGCCGCGCCGCCGACGAGCCGGTGCGCCACGCCGACGTCGCGATGTACCGCGCGAAGCAGCGCGGCGGCAACTGCGTCGAGGCGTACGACGACTCGATCATCCAGCGCGCGTCGCAGCGCCATGCGATGGAGACCGCGCTGCACCGCGCCGTCGACCGCGACGAGTTGCGGCTCTACCACCAGCCGATCGTCGATCTCGCGACCGGCGACGTCGAGGGCTTCGAAGCGCTGATGCGGTGGCAGCAGGCCGACGGCACCGTGGTGTCGCCCGCCGAGTTCATCCCCATCGCTGAAGAGACGGGCACCATCGTGCGGCTCGGCTCGTGGGCGCTGCTCGAGGCGCTCAGCACGCTGCGCGAGTGGGTCGCCGAGGGCATCTGCAAGCCCACCGCCACCATGTCGGTCAACGTCTCCGCGGTGCAGCTGCGCGAGGCCAACTTCCCCGATGCGGTGAACGAGGCGCTCACTCGCGCCGGCGTCGCTCCCAGCTCGCTGTGGCTGGAGGTCACCGAGAGCTCGATGATCAAGGAGCCGGAGGTGGCGCTCGACACGTTGCGCCGGCTGAGCGAGCTGGGCGTGCGCATCGCGCTCGACGACTTCGGCACCGGCTACTCGTCGCTGTCGATGCTGCAGCAGTTCCCGCTGCACCGCATCAAGATCGACCGCTCGTTCGTACGCGACCTGGCCACCGCCGACACCGACCGCGGTCTGGTGAACAGCATCATCCTCATGGCTCGTGCGCTCGAGCTCGACGTGGTGGCCGAGGGCGTGGAGACCGTCACCCAGTGGGACGAGCTGAAGCGCCTCGCATGCCCGAAGGCCCAGGGCTACCTGCTCAGCCGCCCGGTGCCGCCGGATGCGATGCGCAGCACCGTCGCCGGCCTCGAGCAGTACCGCTCGATCCAGCGCCTCGCCAAGGAAGCCAGCAACAACTGACCGGTTGCGC
>JBMOGW010000254.1:0-4981 GCA_049318165.1 Ilumatobacteraceae bacterium | reverse complement strand
GAGTCGTACGAGCCGTCCTTGCCGACCGTGCGCTGCGCCCAGCCGATGCCGGCCGAGTTCACGAGCACGCGGAGCGGGCCCATGCTCTTCGCCATCTCCACGGCGTTCTTGATGTCGTCGGTGTTGGTGACGTCGACCGGGCAGAACGCGCCGCCGACCTCGGAGGCGAGGGCGCCACCCTTCTCGGCCTGGTGGGGAAGGTCGGCGATGACGACCTTCGCGCCCTTCGCGGCCAGCAGCTTGACCGACGCCGCACCGATGCCCGACGCGCCGCCGGTGACGATTGCACTTGCTCCATTGATGTCCATGGGGCGCGACCCTAGGCGGGCGCACGGGACGAGTCCCAAGCGGAGGGACGGCTACGGTGCGTGCTCATGGGGGGTCCGCTCGAAGGCATCAACGTGGTCGAGGCATGCCAGATGGTGGCCGGACCGATGGCGGCGATGCTGTGCGCCGACCTCGGCGCCGCCGTCGTCAAGGTCGAGCAGCCCAAGGGCGGTGACCGCATGCGACTGCTCGGCCATCGGGTCGGCAGCGTCGGCGCCCTGTGGGCCGGCGTGAACCGTGGCAAGCGAAGTCTCGTGGCCGATCTGCAGCACCCTGAGGGCGCCGAAGTGGTGCGCGATCTGGTCGCCCGCGCCGACGTCTTCATCCAGAACTTCCGGCCCGGCGTCGCCGAGCGTCTGGGCATCGACGACGCCACCCTGCGCGCCGGCAACCCCGGTCTGATCTACGTCTCCGTCAGCGGCTTCGGCGACACGGGGCCGTACATCGACCAGAAGAGCTACGACTACGTGGTGCAGATGCTGTCCGGCATGGCGGCCCTGCAGGGCGGCGACGGCCCCCCGCAGCTGATCCGCAACATCGTGATCGACAAGGTGACGGCGATGACCGCCACACAGTCGATCCTCGCCGCGCTCGTCGCCCGCGGCAGGGGCGCCGGCGGTCAGCACATCCGCCTGTCGATGATCGACACGGCGCTGGCGTTCCTGTGGCCGGACGGGATGATGCAGCACACGCTGCTCGACACCGACCGCGTGACCGCAGGGCCGCACATGGCCGACGGCTATCTGGTGCGGCCGACGAAGGACTCGTACCTGGCGATGATCCCCACGTCGAACTCGCAGTTTCCCGGCCTGTGCGCAGCGCTCGGACGCCAGGAGTGGCTCACCGACCCGCGCTTCGCGACACTTGCGGACCGAGAGGCGAACGACGACGAACTGTCCACGCTGATCAGCGACGCGGTCGCCGAATGGGAGGGCCGGGCGCTCGTCGACGCACTGCACGCGCACGACGTGCCCTGCGCGCTGTCGAACCCCCTCCACGAGGTGCACCTCGATCCGCAGGTGCACCACAACGGCACGCTGGTCGAGCACGAGCGCCCGTGGTTGGGTCGCGTGCGCGAACCGCGGCCGCCGGCGCACTTCTCGGCCACCCCCACCTCGCTCGGTCGGCACGCGCCGAAGCTCGACGAGCACACCGACGAGATCCTCGCCGAGCTCGGCCGCGACGCCGACACCATCACCGCGTTGCGCACCAGCGGCGCGGTGGGACCCAGGAGGCCCGCATGACCACCAGTGACGGCCGATCCATCCGCGTGGCGAACGGTGACGTGTGGCTGCACGTCGTGGTCGACGGCGACGACGGCAACCCGCCGCTCGTGGCGCTCCACGGCATCACCTCGAGCGTGCGCACGTGGGAGTGGCTCGTGCCCCACCTGGTCGATCGCTTCCAGGTGTTCCGGCTCGACTTCCGTGGCCACGGCACGTCCGACCGCACGCCCGACGCGTACGACATGGAGGGCTACGTCGGGGACGCCGCAGCCGTGTGCCGCATCGCCGGCGAACCGTGCGCCGTCCTCGGCCACTCGCTCGGCGGCGCGACCGCCGCCGGCCTGGCGCAGCGCCACCCGGAACTGGTCACCCGCGTGGTGCTGGAAGACCCGCCGATCGGTGTCCCGCGCTCGCTGGAGGGCAACTCGCTGATGAGCGGGTTCCGCCTGATGCGCGAGTCCATCCCCCGGCTGCAGGAGGCCGGCATCGCGCCGGACGTCCTCGCGGGGATCCTCGCCGACGCGCCATCGGCCACCGGCCCCACGTTCGGCGAGTTGCTGCACCCCGATGCGCTCGCCGCGATGGCCGGCTCGATGCTCGAACTCGATGCCACGGTGCTCGACCGTGTCGTGTCGGGCGACGGCCCGCTGACGCCGGTGTTCGACCGCGACCGACCGATCGCCGCGCCGGTGCTGCTGCTCGCCGCCGATCCGTCGGCGCCCGACTGCGTGGCCCGCGCCGAGGACACCGCACACCTCGCCGCCGTCACGCCGCACGCCGAGGTCGTCACCGTCACCGGGGCCGGCCACCTGATCCACGACGAGTTGGCCCACCGGGACGAGTTCCTGCGCGCCGTCCTGATGTTCCTGGGTTGATGTTCCCGGGCTGACGCGTCAGACGTCGAACAGTCGATCCTGATGGTGGTCCGCCGCGGCGTCGCCCGGCGGATCGTCGGCCTGCGGCGTGTCGAACGGTCCGTTCGCCGCAGCGACCGCCAGGCGGTCGACGAGGTCGTTCATCGGGTTGCCGGAATGCCCCTTCACCCACCGGAACGCCGGGCGGCGTGACTCGACGAGTTCGATCAGCGGCCGCCACAGGTCGACGTTCGCCACCGGTTCCTTCTTCGAGTTCTTCCACCCGTTCTTCTGCCACTTGACGTACCAGCGGTCACGGAAGCAGTTGACCACGTAGGTGGAGTCGCTGACGATCGTGATGGCGTCGCCCTCCACCGTGCGCAGTGCCTCCAGCACGGCCTGCACCTCCATCCGCTGGTTGGTGGTGTGCGCCGCTCCCCCACTGCCGCAGATCACGCCCTCGGGTGCGATCGCCCACGCCCAGCCGCCCGGGCCGGGGTTGCCCTGGCACGCGCCATCGGTGAAGACCTCGATCATTGGAGTGCCGCCCTCAGGAGTGCCTGGCCGAGGAACTGCTCGGCGATCTGCGTGGACACATCGGTGGTCCAGTGCACGGCGTCCGGCCGTGCCCCGGTGTCGGTGGCGAGCGGGGTGGCGTCGACCCATGTCGCCAGGTCCACCACCCGCACCTGCGGACGGGCGGCGGCGATGTCGTCGATGACGCGGTGCAGCACGTCGTGCCGCGCCGGGTCGGCCTGCTGGTCGACCGCCGCCGTCGGCGTGGGCAGCGGCACGGGTTCCTTCACCCACGCCACACGCGGCACGCCGAGCGCGATCAGCGAATCGGTGAACTGCGACAGCGACGCCGCCATGGCCGTGCCGACCGCGGCGTCGGTGGGCGACACCTCGGACGCACCCTTCTCGAGGCTGCGGTCCAGCACGTCCCACACGGTGGTGATGACCATCACCAGGTCGGGCTTGAGTTCGGCGATCTTCTTCGGCACGACGTCGTCGACGTACGGGCCGCAGGTCTGGCGCACATCGCGGAAGCCGAACGCGAGGTTCTGGTAGCCGTCGAGGAACAGGCCGCAGCCAGCGCCGGCGACGATCTCGACCTGAGCGAGCGATGGGTTCGCCGCGGCCCACGCGACGACACCGGCGCCCGTGGCCTCGGCGGTGGAGTCGCCGACGACGACGATGCGCACCGGGCGCGGCGGCACGACGGCCGTCGTGGTGGTGCTCGCCGGCAGTGTCGACGTGGTCGTGCCCGCAGGCACAGTGGCGGCGACCGTCGTCTGCGGCACGGTGGGCGGATCCGTCACCAACGGCGCCACCGATGCCGTGTCGATCGCGGCGGCGTCGGCCTGGCCGCTGTCGACGCCGTAGAACTTCGCGGTGGCGGGCACCAGCAGCACCATCGCTGCCACGACGGCGGTGCCCGAGAGCGACGCGACCAGCGTGCGACGCGGCACGAGCCACGTGCTGTGCCGCACGGGAAGCTCGACCAACCGGTACGACAGCAGCGTGATCGCCAGCGTCACCGCCCACTTCAGGGCCAGGTCGGCCACCGCCGGCATGTCCCACGCCTGCCGGTCGATCAGCACGTACACGGGCCAGTGGTACAGGTACACGCCGTAGCTGACCTTGCCGAGGGCCACGAACGGCTTCCACGACAGCAACTCGCGCACCGGTCCGCGCACCTGCAGCCCGTAGATGGTGAGGGCGCTGACGGCCCCCACCAGCGGCAGTGCTCCATGGTACGCGAGGCCGCGCCCGTCGGGGAACAGCACGCACGCCACGGTGAGCGTCACCATGCCGAACGGTGCCAGCACGGCGGCACGGTCCGGCACCGGGCGGTCGGCGACGACGCAGGCGACGAGCGCTCCGAAGAGGATCTCGGCGATGCGCGCCGGCGTGGCCCAGTACGCGGCGTCCGGTCCCCACACCTGGGCGATGAGCGGTGCGGCGGCCGACGAGACGACGACGAGCGCGAGCACCACGCGGGTGGGGCTCCAACCACGGCGGTGGGTCCACCAGATGATGGCCAGGAATGCCAAGGGCCAGCACCAGTAGAACTGCTCCTCGATCGACAGCGACCAGTAGTGGTCCAGCGGTCGACGAAGACCGGCCTGGGCGGCCGTGAGGTCGGCGTAGCTCTCGCCGCTCGCGAGCTTCACCCAGTTGAACACCTGCAGCAGCGCGCCGAGCACGTCTCGCCGCAGCTTGGTGATGCCGTCCCAGGCACCGAACGCGGCGAGCACGCAGACCGCCGCCAGGCACACCAGGCTGGCGGGCAGCAAGCGCCGGGCACGCCGGGTGAAGAACGCCTTCGCGTCGACCGAGCCGCTGTTGCGGTGCTCGGTGAGCAGCAGCGATGTGATCAGGAATCCGCTGAGGGTGAAGAACACCGACACCCCGAGATAGCCGCCGCTCATCCACCCGAAGCCGGCGTGGAACAGCAGGACGGCGGTCACCGCGAATGCCCGCACGCCGTCGAGCGCAGGTTGATAGGCGATCGTCCGGCGGGTCATCGGGGGCAAGGGTAGGGCCGCAGCCGGGCGACGCGCCGTCATC
>JBMOGW010000253.1:0-4993 GCA_049318165.1 Ilumatobacteraceae bacterium | reverse complement strand
CGGCCACCAGGTCGCCGTGGCGACGAGCGGCGTCGGCCTGGCGCTCGAGCGGGCGCAGCTGACGACGCACCTCTCTCAACAGATCCTGGACACGCAGCAGGCTGGCCTCGGTGGCGTCGAGGCGACGCTCGGCCTTCTCCTTGCGCTTGCGGTACTTGAGGACGCCGGCGGCTTCCTCGACGATGCTGCGTCGATCCTCGGGGCGGGCGTTGAGCACTGCGTCGATCTGGCCCTGGCTGACGATGACGTGCTGCTGACGGCCGACGCCGGCGTCGCTGAGCAACTCCTGCACGTCGAGCAAGCGGCAGCTGACGCCGTTGATGGCGTACTCGCTCTCGCCCGTGCGGAACAGCGTGCGCGACACGGTCACCTCGGTGAACTCGATCGGCAGCAGGCCGGCCGAGTTGTCGAGGGTCAGCATCACCTCGGCGCGTCCGAGCGCGGGGCGCTTCGCAGTGCCGGCGAAGATCACGTCGTCCATCTTCTGGCTGCGCACTGCGCTGGGTGCCTGTGCACCGAGCACCCATGCGATCGCGTCGACCACGTTCGACTTGCCCGACCCGTTGGGACCGACGACGACGGTCACCCCCGGCTCGAGCTGGAGGGTGGTGGCATCGGCGAACGACTTGAAGCCTTTGAGGGTGAGCGCTTTCAGGAACACGGCGTGGGGCACCCTACTCAACGTTGGCAGCGGGGGCAGAAACAGGTCGACCGACCTGCGCTGACGACCCGCACGATGTTCGACCTGCCGCAGGTGAGGCATCGCTGCCCGGCTCGGTCGTAGACCTTGTGGTGCACCTGGAACCATCCGCCCTGACCGTCGACGTCGACGTACTGCGTGTCCGCGAGGGTGCTGCCGCCCGCCTCGATGGCGGCTGTGAGCACGCCGACGATGGCCTCGTGCAGCCGCCCGATCTCGCGGCCGGTCAGGGTGTCGCTGATCCGGTCGGGCCGCAGGCGGGCCCGGTGGAGGCTCTCGTCGCAGTAGATGTTGCCGATGCCGGCGATGACGTGCTGGTCCATCAGCAGCGCCTTGAGCTGCCGCCGGCGGCCGTGGACGATGTCCCTGAGCTGGGCCGACGTCATCCCGTCGACGATCGGGTCGATGCCCATCCGAGCGAGTTCAGGCATCTCGACGGCCGCGTTGGTGGGGTCGAAGACGACCACCTCGCCGAAGGTACGCGGGTCGACGAACCACAGTTCCTGTCGCGGCGTGCCGGACAGGTGCATCACCACGTGGGTGTGCGGCAGACGCTCGGTGCCGGCGGCGGTGACCAGCAGGCGGCCACTCATCCGCAGGTGCACCATCATTTCGTCGCCGGTGTCGAGCGGGCAGAGGAGGTACTTGCCGCGCCGATTGGCGGCCACCACGGTGGCGCCGGTCAGCCCGTCGATGAGCGCCTGACGCGAGGTGCGGCGGACGGTGCGCTCCCGCCCGACCTCCACCTTGGTGATCCGCCGTCCCACCACCTGCACCTCGAGCCCCCGGCGGACGGTTTCCACCTCGGGAAGTTCGGGCACGGGCTACCCGGCTCCCTGGACGACGGGTTCACCGGACAGCGCCAGCCATGCGTGCTCGGCGGCCACCTGCTCGGCCGCCTTCTTCGAGCGACCCTCACCCTGCCCGACGGCGACGCCCTGCACCATGACGGTGGCGTAGAAGCGCTTGTCGTGATCCGGCCCGGTGTCGCTGATGACGTACACGGGCGCAGTGTCGTGCAGGCGGGCGGTCAGCTCCTGCAGCACCGTCTTGTAATCCAGCCGGTCGAGGCGCTGGGCGGCGTGGGCCATGCGAGCCGCGAACAGTCGCTCGATGAGCGCGAACGCGGCTTCGGCACCGCCGTCCACATACACCGCGCCGAGCACGGCCTCGAGCGCATCGCTGAGGATCGAGGGCTTCGTGCGACCGCCGGCGGCGTCCTCACCCTTGCCGAGCCGCAGGTAGGCGCCGAGGCCGACCTCGGACGCGACCTCCGCCAAGGCGGAGGCGTTGACGACACTCTTGCGCAGGTCGGTGAGCTTGCCCTCGGCCAATTCGCTGTGGTTGCGGTACGAGAGATCGGCGACCACCCAGCCGAGCACCGCGTCGCCGAGGAACTCCAGTCGTTCGTTGCTCTGCGGCTGGCCGCCGACCTCTGCGCACCAGCTGCGGTGCGACAGGGCGCGAGCGAGGAGGGCGGGGTCCGAGAACTCGTGGCCGAGCCGGCGCGGCAGCTCGGTGAGGTCGGGTTCGGGCAACCCGCTGATGTCAGTCGCCCTTGACCTTGGCGAACACGTAGTCGACCGCGTCGCGCACGGTCTTCAGGTCCACGAGATCCTCGTCCTCGATGCGGAAGCCGACCGAACGCTCGCCGAGTTCCTCCTCCAGGGCCTCGACCAGTTCGATCAGTGCGAGCGAGTCGGCATCGAGGTCGTCGGTGAACGACTGGCCCTCGGTGATGGTGGCGGGGTCGATCTCCAGGATGTCGGCGAGGTTCGCACGGACGATCTCGAACACGCCGTTGCGGTCGAGCGGACCCTGTTCGACATGGGTTTCAGCGGGCACCTGAGTTCTCCTGGCAGGTAGGGATGGGCGGCGCAAGGCTAGCCGTCAACCGGCCCGGAGTTCAGAATGAGGGTTTCGTGCGCACGCGGCGAGCCGGATTGCGGCGCGAACTCCGGCGATGTCACCCCAGAACGACCGAATCGGTGGATCTTGTGTGACATCACCGAGTACGCGCTCGGCCGGGTCGTGTCAGACGGCGAAGGCGGCGGTGATCTCGGCGACCATGGGACTCTCAGCGAGCTCCTGGGCCACCTTCAGCGCGTTCACGATGGCGGTCTCGCCGGACGAGCCGTGGCTGATGATGCAGATGCCGTCAACGCCGAGCAGCACGGCGCCGCCGTAGGTGTCGGGGGTCATCTGTGCGTACAGCGGCAGGATCGCAGGAAACAGCGCGTCAGCGTGCACCTTGTACTCCGGGTCGGAGCCGAAGGCTTCGAGCAGCGCAGCGAAGAGCGTCTTCATGCCGCCCTCGAGCGTCTTCAACGCGACGTTGCCGGTGAACCCGTCCGTGACGATCACGTCGGCGGTCTTGTTCATCAGGTCACGTCCTTCGACGTTGCCGATGAACTGGATTCCCGGCGCGGTCTCGAGCAGGTCGAAGGCCTCCTTGCGCAGGCTGTCACCCTTGCCCGGTTCCTCGCCGATGGACAGCAGACCGACCTTCGGCGACTCGATCCCGAAGCGGGTGCGAGCGTAGATCGAGCCCATCTGGGCGAACTGCACCAGCCACTCGACCTGCACCTCGGCGTTGGCGCCGGCGTCGAGCAGGATGTTGGGGCGATGCCCCGGCACGGGGATCGGCGTGGCGATGGCCGGGCGATTGACACCCTTGATGCGGCCCATGCGCAGCAGCGCCGACGCCATCGTGGCACCCGTGTTGCCGGCCGACACCATGGCGCTGGCCTTGCCGTCGCGCACCGCCTCGGCGGCACGCACGAGCGTGGAGTCCTTCTTGCGGCGCACACCGGCGGCCGGGTCGTCATCCATGGCGATGACTTCGGAGGCCACGATCAGCGGCAGGTCGCCAATGCCCTCGAGGCCCTCGGGACCCACGAGCACGACAGGAACACCCTGGGCTGCGGCGGCATGCGCGCCGGCGAGGATGTCGCTCGGCGCCTTGTCACCGCCCATCGCATCGAGCGCGATCGGCAGCATGTGCGAGACCCGGCTCAGCCGACTTCGACGGCGACGCGGTCCTTGTACCAGCCGCAGCTGGGGCAGACCGTGTGCGGCAGCTTCGCAGCGGCGCAGCGCGGGCAGATGCTGCGCGACGGCGCGTGAAGGCGCATGTTCGCCGACTTGCGGCTGTGGGTCTTCGACTTCGACTTCTTCTTCTTGGGAACAGCCATGTTGACTCCCGGGAACAGCGAGGGCTGATTCCCTCGACACACAAAGCCCTGTGAGGTTAGCGGCGACCTCCCCCGGCTTGCTACCTGCCCTCGTCGAGGTCCTTCAGCTGGTCGAGTGCCGCCCAGCGCGGGTCGGCCGGCGCTGCCGCGCAGCCGCACGGCCCCTGGTTGAGGTCCTTGCCGCACGTGGGGCACAGGCCGGCGCAGTCCTCGCGGCACAACGGCGTACTGGGCGTGTCGAGCAGCACCAGCTCACGGGCGATCGGCCGCAGGTCGAGCTGGTCGCCGACGATCTCGAACGCGTCCGGGTCGGTGAGCACCCGCTGGTACAACTCGTCGACGTCGCTCACGGTCACGCCACCGGTGGGTTCGAGGCAGCGGCGGCAGGTGCCGTGCCACGGGACGCTCACCGCGCCATGGACGACGATGCCGTCGTTCATGCTCTCGAGGTGCATCACGATGTGCACCAGTGCGTCATCATCGACGCGGGGATCGCCCTGGATGCCGAGGTCGGCGAGCGGCACGTCGAGGTCGACGTCCTTCAGGGTGCCGGCGCGGCGCAGCAGTTCGGCCGCGTTGACGAGGAGCGGACTGGCCACGGCGCCTCAGCGGTCCTGGTCGAAGAAGCCCTTCGTCGGGTCTTCCTCTTCCATCTCGACCATCTCGCGATGGGCGCCGATGTTCAGGCGGCTGCGGCCGCCCTGGACGGTCTTGTTCAACTTGTCGAGCAGGATCTCGAAGCTGGCGAGGCGCTGGTCGAGGAAGTCCTCGGTCTCGTGGCGCAGGCGGCGGGCGTCGGCGTCGGCTGCCTCGCTGATCTGGCGGGCGCGCTGTTCGGCGGCGCGCACGACCTCGGTGCGCTGCACCATTCGCTCGGCCTGCACTCGGGCCGCCTCGAGCAGTTCGTCGGCCTCGCGACGGGTCTTCGCCACGAACTCCTGGCGCTCCTTGATCATCCAACGAGCGTGCCGCATCTCCTCCGGCATGCGCCGCATGGCCTCGTCGAGCAGCTCGATGATCTCGTCACCGTCGATGCGCGGCGAGG
Source organism: Ilumatobacteraceae bacterium (assembly GCA_049318165.1). Taxonomy (GTDB): domain Bacteria; phylum Actinomycetota; class Acidimicrobiia; order Acidimicrobiales; family Ilumatobacteraceae; genus UBA668. The sequence goes on along the minus strand of JBMOGW010000253.1, from coordinate 54 downwards.
ACGACAGCGGCATCTTCGGCGCGTTGGCGATGATGTCGATGGCACGCTGCAGCA
>JBMOGW010000252.1:0-5008 GCA_049318165.1 Ilumatobacteraceae bacterium | reverse complement strand
GCGCAGCAGCACACGGTTGCCGACGTCGCCGTGACCACCGCGGTCACGGTCCTCGATGAGGCCACTGGCACGGTTCGGGTCACGGGCACCAAAGACCGTGGCGTCGACATCAACGACATGGTCCACGAGTTGGTGGCCAGCACCGGTGATCCGTTCACCGGCTTCGGTGACCCCACCCGCATCATCGCGGCCGACACGACCGGACTCGCCCAGGGCGATCTCGTCGAGAATCTCGATCGCGTGTCGTGGGTGGCCACGTACACCGGCCTCACGCCTCACGACGTCGAGCACGCCGTGAGCGTGGCGTCGAACTCCATCGTCTGGTCGCCGGCGGCCCCCGGCACCGAGAACACGATCTACGAGTTCGGTGAGGCCGGCGGCCCCTGGACTCCGGCATGCGGCCAGGCCGCAGGCCCGCTGGCCTCCGCGTCGTCGACGCGCGTGGTGTTCCCGGCCACTCCGGCCAACACCGTCCTCGCGCAGCGCCCGGTGGAGCAGGTCACCATCACGAATGACGGTGTGGGCCTGCTGGCCGACCTGCACATCACCACGGTCACGTCGCCCGGTGCGGGCTTCGCGGTGCTGAACACCGTCAACTTCCCCAACACCTGCGCCAATGCGACGGTGGCCCCGGGGGCGAGCTGCTCGTTCAGCGTGCGCTTCAACCCGACGGTTGCCGACACCGCGTACAACGCCACGGCCGTCGTCGCCTCCGACTCGATCCGCGGCTCGCTCGTGATCGATCTCGTCGGATCGTCGTTGGCGGCGGGTTCGCTCTCGGCGTTCCCCGCGACCCTCGACTTCGGCACCTTCGGTCAGGGCATCACCACGCCGGCCCAGTCGGTCACGGTCACCAACATCGGTGGCAACCCTGCCAACCTCAACACGGTCGAGATCATCGGCGCCAATGCGGCCGACTTCGTCGCCACGACCAACTCGTGCGGCGCCACGGTCGCGTCCAACGCGACGTGCTCGATCGCGGTGGAGTTCAGCCCCAGCGCCGAGGGCGCCCGCGCTGCAACGCTGCGCCTGTCGTACGACGACAAGGTGCTCGACATCGCACTCGCCGGTACTGGCCTCACCACCAACGTCATCGACCCGCCGAGCACCGGCGTGGTCGTGTCGGGCTTCATCAGCCGTGACTTCGTGTCCTCCAGCGGCCTCGTGCCGAACACGCCCGTGAAGATGCAGGTCGTCCGCCACAACGTGGTCGTCGGCCAGTCCGAGGACTTCGTCGTCGGTGCCGACGGCATCGCCGAGACCAACCACCCCGGTGGTGCTTGCTGGGTGGGCGTCACGCCCGACATCCGCCCTGGCGACCGCGTGCGCGTCATCAACGAGGGCAAGACCTACCAGGCCTACATGGGTGACATCGCCATCGACGAGCCGCAGAACTCGCGTCCCGGTGTCATCACCGTGCACGGCCATGCGGCCAACCCGGATGGCACCCCGATGTCGCTCGCTTCGTTCGCCGTCGAGCTCATCACCTCCAGCGCCAACCCGTTCGACCTGAGCGGTCGGCGCATCATCAGCGCACCCGGTGAGGGTGTCATCGAGGCCGACCCGGTCTCGGCGACCAACCCGAACGGTACGCAGTTCACCGCGACCTGGGAAGGCCTTTCGGACGCCGACATCGAGCGCGTCGTCGGCAATGGCGTCACCGGCCTGCTGCCGGCAGCCACGCCGACCATGGTGATGCTCAACGACACCGCGTCTGCCGAGACCATCTTCGAGTTCGGCGAAGCCGGCGGCCCGTGGACCGCGACCTGCGGTCAGGCCGAGGCGCCTTCGGCCGACATCGCTGCTCAGGCTGCGGTCGACCTGCCCACTCGCACGATCGGCGGTTCGGTCACCCGTACCGCGACGGTGCGCAGCACCGGCACTGCCCCGCTGACCATCGCCTCCACCAGCATCACCGGTGCGGGCGCCGCTCAGTTCGAAGTCACCGGCACGACCTGCCCCGCGCAGATCGCCGTTGGCACCGAGTGCCAGATCGCCGTGACGTTCACGCCCACCACGGTGGGCGACCAGACGGCGACGCTGAAGGTGTTCACCAACGTGGTGGGCACCCCCACGCTCGTCGCCCTCCACGCCATCGCCTCGGCAACGGCAGAGGGCTACGCCACCGCGCCGGCCGACGTGTTGTTCGGCGAGCGCGGCGTGTGCAACCCGGCGACCAGCATCGAGCCCTGCCCGGCGCTCGTTCCCACCGTGATCACGGTGACGAACGACGGTGACGCTCCGCTGAACCTCTCGACCGGCGCCATCACCGGCCCCGACGCAGCGTCGTTCACGTTCGTGGACGGCGGCAACACCTGCGCCGCCACGGTCGCAGTCGGTGCGTCGTGCACCATCGAGGTCCTCTACGACCCGACGGCCGTCGGTTCCAAGTCGGCCGAGTTCGTGCTCACCCCGGTGGGTGCCACCCAGGCGCCGATCACCGTGCGTCTGCACGCCGACAGCCTGGCGGACAGCATCTACAACGATCCGCCCGTCTCGCCCCGCGCCATCCTGGTGTTCCCGGTGCGTGACTACGTGATGGTCACCGGCATTCCCGCCGGCACGAGCACCATCGTCGAAGTCGTCCGCAACGGCGCCGTGGTCGGTCACACCGACTTCGCGGCACCGCAGGACGACCCGGCCACCACCGGCTTCGACGGCATCATCGAGATCAACCACGCCGCCACGGTGTGGCCCACCATCGGCTGGAGCCAGGCGTCGGGTACCCCCGACATCCGCCCTGGCGACATCGTGCGCACCCGTGTGTACGACGACGCCACCCAACTGCTGGCGAAGGACAAGAACGGTCGCTACGTCAGCGACCAGACGATGGTCGAGGACCTGGTTCTCACCCAGCGCGCCACCCAGACCGCTGCCGACACGGTGGTCGTGAAGGGGTACGGCCGGAGCGCCCGCAGCGGCGGTCGCCTGGGCATCGGTTCGGTGGAGGTGCGTCTCATCGCCGCCGGCGTGAACAACTTCGACACGCTGGGTGGGCGGGCTCGCCGTCTGCTGCGTGCCGACAGCTCCGGCACCGCCGACGGTGTGATCTCCTATGTCGGCAACACCGACATCTGGATCGCCACCTTCAGCGGCCTCAGCGCCCACGATGTGGCCCTGGCCATCAACGACACGACGCTGAGCAAGAGCCTGTGGCTGGGTCGTAACCCGGCCGGCGGCACCGAGCAGACCCACTACGAGTGGGGCGAGAACGCCGGCCCGCAGCCGCCGTTCAACGCCGGTCCGGCTGCCAGCCCCATCTCGTCGGGTGTCGCTCAGCTCACGCCGGTCATGCCGAACATCCCCGGTGAGGGCGGCCTGCTGGAGCTCGGCTCGGTGAGTGCGCTCGATCCGTCGGGCGTCTCGACGCTGACGATCACCAACATCGGCACTGCGCCGATGACGGTGTCGTCGATGCGCACCGACCTCGGCCTCGACGAGACCAACTTCAAGGTTGCTCCCGGCGCCGATCGCTGCTCCACCGTCACCCTGGCCGTTGGCGACACGTGCACCATCGGTGTGCGGTTCGAGCCGCAGGCCGATGTGGCTCGTGGCGATCACTTCGGTGCGATCACCATCTACTCCGACGGTGCGCACAGCCCGCACCAGGCCATCCTCACGGCGAACGTGCCTGCCGTGCCGGTGATCAGTGGCATCACGCCGCTGACTGCCGCTCGTGGCACCAGCGTCACCGTGGCCGGCACCGACCTCGCCAACGTCACGGCCGCAGCGTTCGTGAACGGCGCCACGGTGCTCCCGGCGACCATCGTCGCCGGCACCAACAACGCCACGTCGGTGCGGGTCACCGTGCCGGCGGGTGCGGTCATCGGTTCCGACTACCAGGTTCGTCTCACCACGTTCGGTGGTACGGCCACGTCGACCGACACCGTGCGCATCACGGCGGACGCTCCGTCGATCACCACCATCACCCCGACCGCAGGTGCGGCCGGCACGGTGGTGACGGTCAACGGCACCAACTTCATGCACGATGCCACCAACCTGGTGACCGGTGTGGCCTTCGGTGGCCGCGCTGCCACCAACGTGACGGTGCTGAGCGCCACGCAGCTGCGGGCAACCGTTGCTGCCGGCTCGGTCGACGGCGCAGTGACGGTGACCACCACCAGTGGCACCGCAACCGGCCCGGCGTTCGACTTCTACGGGCTGCCCACGGTGGTCAGCGTCACCACGGCTGCCGGCGTGCCGGTCACGTCGGCTCGTGGCGGCAGTGTGGTGGTGCTGAACGGCAGTGAGTTCCAGGGCATCACGGCGATGAGCCTCAACGGCACGGCCATTGCGGCCAACGCCCGAGTGGTGAACGCCGCCGGTACCACGATCACGCTGACGATCCCGGCTGCGGCCACCAACGGCGTGCTGTCGATCACCGCTCGCGGTGGTACCGGCACCTCGACGCTGTTGGTCATCGCCGCCAACCCGACCATCACCAGCCGTACGCCCACTTCGGTGGGTGCGGGTCTCAACCCGCCGGCCGTCGTGACGGTCGTCGGCCGCAACTTCGTCGGTGTGCAGGAAGTCACGGTCGGCCGTACGGTCGTGCCGTTCACGGTGGTCGACGCCAACACGCTCCGCTTCACCGTGCCGGCCGGCACCGTGACCGGTGCCATCGGTATCCGCACCGGCTTCGGCAGTGTGACGGGCCTCAACCTCACCATCATCCCCCGGCCGGTGATCTCGGCCCTGACGCTCGGCGCGATCAACGTGAACACCAACCTGGCCACGGGACGTACCGTCACCATCACCGGTACGAACCCCACGGGTGCCACCTCGGTGCTCATCGGCGGCCGCACGGTCACCACGTTCACTCGGAACACGGCCACGCAGGTGGTCTTCGTCGCCCCGGTGAACATGCTGCCCACGCAGACGGCGGTGCAGGTCACCACTGCTGGTGGCACCGGTACTGCCGGTAACACCTTCACCTGCTCGCGTCCCACGACGCCGGCGATCCTGGCGGCCAATCCGACGGTGTGTCGATGACTCGCCGACGGTACTG
>JBMOGW010000251.1:0-5096 GCA_049318165.1 Ilumatobacteraceae bacterium | reverse complement strand
GCGTGAACGGGATGTGGCCCGACGGCGACGAGCCGCCCTGGCCGATGATCTCCTCGACCTGGCTACGGACGGCCTCCAGGCTGATGCCCAGCGACTCCATCGCCTTGGCGGCGACGCCTTCACCTTCGTGGATGAGGCCGAGGAGGATGTGCTCGGTGCCGATGTAGCTGTGGTTCAGGAGACGAGCTTCCTCCTGTGCCAGCACCACCACCCGCCGGGCCCGATCGGTGAATCGTTCGAACATAGGGGGAGTGTATCGGTGCATGCCGGAAGCAACGTGTCGAGCGAGCGGTTCGCGCGCCGGTCCCGGAGGAGGACGTGACGGACGTCCGGGGGCGACTTGACAGCACCGTTGGTCGTCCCTCCGCAGACGGCGTAGCCTTGCGGACGTGCCGACCGCCCCCCTGTTCGCGCTGCCCACGCATGCCGCCGATCTCCATCGGATCGAGGATGCGCTGAAGGCATCCGTGCAGACCCCCGACCCGTACCTCAACGAGATCGCGTCGCACCTCATCGTTGCCGGCGGCAAGCGCCTGCGGCCGGTGCTGACGGTGGTTGCGGCACAGGTGGCCGGACCGGCCGACGCCGACCTGCACGAACGTGCCGTCCAGGGCGGCATCGCGTGCGAGTTGGTGCAGACCGGTTCGCTCTATCACGACGACGTGATGGACGAGGCTGACACCCGTCGCGGGGTCGACACGGTCAACGCCAAGTGGGGCAACCTGCAGGCGATCCTCGCCGGCGACTTCCTGCTGGCGCGTGCGTCGGAGATCGCGGCGTCGCTCGGCACGGAGGTGGCGGCGCTGCTGGCCCGCACGATCGGTCGCCTCTGCGAGGGCCAGATCGAAGAGCTGCGGCACACGTACAACTCCGCCCGTCCGGAGGCCAGCTACCTCAGCAGCATCAGCGGCAAGACCGCGTCGCTGTTCTCGACCGCGGCGCGCATCGGCGGCATCGTCGGCAACCACGACCGTGCGGTGGTGGATGCGCTCACCGAGTACGGCGAGGCGTTCGGCATGGTGTTCCAGATCGTCGACGACCTGCTCGACATCACGGCCACCGACGAACAGCTCGGCAAGCCCGCCGGCCACGACATGGTCGAGGGCGTGTACACGCTGCCGGTGTTGCGCACCTTGCAGGCCGGCGGTGTTGCGGCTGTCGAGTTGCTCGCGCTGCTCGGCAAGCCGCTCGACCAGGTCGAGCAGGACAAGGCGCTGTCGATCGTCCGCTCGAACGGCGGTGTCGACGCGGCCATGGCCGTGGCTCGGGAGTGGGCGCAGCGGGCCGAAGCTGCCTGCGAGCTGCTCCCGCCGAGCGAAGCCACCGACGTGCTCTTCGCCACGCCGAGCTCCCTCCTCGCCACGCTCTGACCGGGCCTGCGTCCGGGTTTCGTGTCACAACCCCTCTGTGTCACGTCTACCACCTCGTGGAGAGCGCTCAGCGGTGTGACAGAGATCAGGCGTTGGGGGCGAGTTTGACGATCTTCGCGGCGGCCTTGTAGGCGGCCTCGGCCGGGCCGAGCTCGTCCTCGCGCAGCAGGTTCGCCATGATCCGCAGCACCCACTCCATCAGCGTGCGGCTGTGCATGCCGACTCGGGTGAGTTCACGCATCAACGCCGGACGCCCGATGACGCGGGCGAACAGGCGGGCCACCTTGAAGTAGTCGCCGTACTCGTCGTCGAGCAGCCGCGGGTACTGCTGCAGCGCCGTCGGGTCGTTGGCGACGAGCGCGTCGTGCAGCACCTGCGCAGCCATGCGCGCCGTCTCGTACGCATAGTCGATGCCCTCACCGTTGAACGGATTGACGCTGCCGGCAGCATCACCGATGACGAGGTAGCTCGGGCCGGCCTTGGGGCCCACCGAGCCGCCCATCGGGATGCGGCCGCTGGTGGCCTTGCACTCCGGGTTGCCCGGGTCGATCTCCCACCGCTCGGCCACCTGGTGCGCATACGCGTCGAGCAGGTGCGTGGTGTTCACCGACTTGAAGTCGCGGAACGTCGACAGCAGACCGACGCCGATGTTCACCGTGCCGTCGCCGACCGGGAAGATCCAGCCGTAGCCCGGCATCGGGTTGCCGTTGCGATCCTTCACGTCGAGCGCGCTCTCGATCCACGGATCGGCGTGACGCGGCGTCTGCCAGTAGGTACGGATCGCCGTGCCGTACGGCCACTCACGCGTGCGGAACGTGCCGAGCGCTCGACCGAAGCGACTGTTGGCACCATCGGCGACCACGACGTAGCGGGCGTGGATCTCCTTGGTGGTGCCGTACTTGTCCTGCACCGTCGCGCCGCGCACGAAGCCGCGGTCGACGATCGGCTCGAGCGCCTCGTGACCGGTCAGCAGGGTGGCGCCGGCGGCGACCGCGTTGTCGGCGACCATCATGTCCAGCTCGCGGCGACGCACCACGTAGCCGTGGCTCGGGTAGATCGAGTGCGACGGCCACTGCAGTTCGAGCTCGCGGCCCATACCGGTGGCGCGCAGACCGTGGTAGCGGTGGTACTTCGACAGGTGCTCGGTGAGGCCCATCTCGCCCAGTTGGTGGACGGCGCGCGGGGTGAGGCCGTCGCCGCACGTCTTGTCGCGCGGGAAGGTCTTGCGCTCGACGATGGTGACGTCGTGCCCGTGACGGGCCAGCCAGTAGCCGGCCGCCGCACCCGCGGGGCCGCCGCCGATGACGAGGACTTCCGTGCTGTGGTTCGTCGTGTCGCTCACGATCAAGCAGTGTGGCCGCTCCCGATAGGAAGCGGCCACACGGATGGAATGATTCGGTTGTGACGTCGGCGACGCTCGGCCACCGGCGAACGGCGGGGTCAGCCTTCGGCGCTGCTGCCCTCGATCGGCACGTCGCCGATCGGACGGACGCCCTTGTCGGCGAACGTGTCGCCGAGCGCGGGAATCGTCGCGGTGCCTTCCTTCAGCGCGGCGTAGATCTCGCTGTCCTCGGCGCACCACAGCGCGAACTCCTCGGAGGTCTGATCGGCGCCGCCGAGGTTGTAGCGCTCGTCGCACACCGCAGCGAGGATGTCGGCGTCGGTCATGAGGCCCTTCCAGCCGGGCATCTGGCCGCCCGATGCACCGGTGATGTGCGGGCCGCCCTCGCGGTTCGGGTCGCCGTAGATCGTGACGCCGGCGTCCTGGTAGGCCTTCGTGCCGAGGTACACCCAGCGGATCTGGTCCTCGATGTGCGGGAACGTCTTCGTCACCGCGCCGTTGGTGAAGCCGTAGGCCGAGCCGACGCCTTCGCCGCCGGGGCCGTGGCAGCCGGAGCAGTTGGTGGCGTAGGCGACGGCGCCGTCGCCGAGCGGGCCGGTGGCCTTGGCCTCGACCGGCTTCATCGCCAGCACGTACATGAACAGCCAGACCGGCAGGATGCTGAGGGTCAGCATCGCCCACACCGGGATCTTCTTGCGCGACTTGTAGGCGGCGACGACCGGCGTGTCGGGCTTGACCACCGGCTCGGCCGGGACGGCGGGCGTCGCAGCCTTGGCGGCAGCGGCAGGAGCGACGGCCGGCGTGGTGGTGGCCGGTGCGGAGGAGGTGGCGGCGGGCGCGTCGGCGGGCGGCTCTGCGCCGTCCGCTTTGGCCTTCGCGGCCTTGCTCCGCTTCAGCAGGTGCTCGGGAATCTCGGTCACGGGTTGAACGATAGACGGAGAAGGGCCGCGAGCGGGAAATCAACCGGCACCGACGCCGTGTCGCGTTCGCGTGCACGAGTTCACAACGGCCCCTGTCCGGGCGGCCGGGCGTGCTAGACCGTTTCACTGTGACACTCGACCGGGGTCGTGCCGCCCAGTTCTCGCGCGGACGGTTTGGTACGGACCCCTGGTCGCGTGGCTACAGTTCGTGCAGCAGTTCACATGGAAGGGCAGCAGGTTGCTGATCGCATTCGAAACCAACCCATTGCATTGGCCCGGCATGAACGTGGCATTCCTGTTCTCGTTCTTCCTGGCTACGGGTGGCGCGCTGCTCGTCATCCCGTACATGAAGCGCCGCCCCAAGGGCACCCCGACGTCGTGGGGTGAGGCGATGCTCGCCGCCACCTACGTGTTCGGCCTGCTGTTCATCGCTTTCGGCGTCGTGCCGCACCAGTTCATCGACCACGCCGACAAGGAGCTCGGCTGGACGAAGCAGAACGTCATCTTCGGCCCGGGCGACATCCTCAAGCCGCAGGCGTACGGCGGCTGGTTCCCCTTCACGATGTCCTACGAAGCGGTCCGCGACATCGTCGTCATCGTCATCCACGTCTTCTACTTCGGCATCATGATCTGGCTGTGGGGCAAGTGGCAGAAGCGTGGCGACGTGCAGCCCGGCACCGAGGTGGCGACCAGCACGTTCGGCCGCCCGCTGGTGAAGAAGGGCTGACGCATGGCGAGGACCGACGCCAACCCGCCGATGATGCCGTACACCGACGACTACCTGCTCGTCGAAGTGGACGCCGACTACCTGTCGAAGGCGGTGAAGCCCAAGCAGTTCATCCACATCGACCAGACCGAGTGCATCATGTGCGAGGGCTGCGTCGACATCTGCCCGTGGAAGTGCATCCACATGGTGTCCCCGGACGCCATCACCGATTCCAACGGCACCGAGAAGCCGGGTCTCGACCCGAGCGACAATGTCCTGTTCATCATCGACGACGACATCTGCACGCGCTGCCAGTTGTGCGTGGACCGCTGCCCGACCGGGGTCATCATCCTCGGCAAGGCCGGCGCTCCGGGCACCACCGGTGACGCTCACACCCGTACCAACAACCACGGCTACGCCTACGGCATGCGGCTCTGAGGAAGAAGAATGGCAAAGATCCTCGACGACACCCCCAAGCCCACCATCAAGGACCGCGTCAACAAGACGCTGGACGGTGTGCAGGGCAGCCAGGCCTGGAACAGCATTTTCCGGCCAGGCTCCATTTTCCGCAAGGGCTACACCGACAGCCCGCGCAACCGCAGCTACGTCATCATGAACTCGGTGCTGTACCACCTGCACCCGGTGAAGGTGAAGCGCCATGCGGTGAAGGTCAGCTACACGCTGTGCCTCGGCGGCCTGTCGTTCTTCCTCTTCATCCTGCTGACGGTCACCGGCATCTTCCTGATGTTCTTCTACCG
>JBMOGW010000250.1:0-5113 GCA_049318165.1 Ilumatobacteraceae bacterium | reverse complement strand
GTGCCCGAGGGCAGCAACGACATGGAGTGGATGCTCTGGATCGACGGCTGGGGCGAGGCGCTGCGAAACCCGATGATGCGCAAGATCAGCCAGGAGCTCGACGAACAGTCGGCCGAGCTGCTCGAGCGTGTCATCCGCAAGGGTGTCGAGCGTGCCGAGTTCGTGTGCAGCGATCCGACTGCCGCGGCGATGCGCATCACCGCCCTCGTCGACGGGCTGGCCGTGCAGTTCGCCGCCCACGACGGGATGATGAACCGCGACCAGCTGCTCGAACACGTGCGCACGATCGCGGCGTGGGAGGTCGGCCTCGAGCCCGATTCGCTGCGCGAGTCCGCGTCGCCGCGAGTGGAGATCGCCGTCGCCGCCCCGGCCACCGACATCGCGCTGCGTCAGCTGATCGCCAAGTACTGCGACGCCGTCGTGCGCAAGGACGCTGCGGCGTTCGGCGACGTGTGGTCGGCCGACGGCGTGTGGGTGTTGGCCAAGCCGATCGAAGGCCGCGATGCCATCCAGGCCGCGTTCGAGAAGCTCATCAAGGGTTACGCGTGGCTGGTGCAGACTGCCCCCAACGCCGTGTTCGAGGTGGACGAAGCCACGGGTACCGCCACCGGCCGTGTGACGATCCTCGAGCAGTTCAAGAAGCTCAAGGGTGGCAACGGCAGCCTGGTGGGCGTGTACCACGACCGCTACGTGCGTCGCCACGGCGCCTGGACCTTCGCCGAGCGCCGCATCGACGTCATCGCCCAGGACTGAGCCGCCCGGGGGGTGCCCGCCGAACTTAAGTTCGGCGGGACCGGTGCCTGCAGAACTTAAGTTCGGCGGGGCCGCTACGGGCGGACTTCGTAGAAGGCGTTGACGCTGTGGTCGACGTCGAGGCGACGGAAGCGGGAGAAGCCGGCTGCCTCGGCCATCTCGCGGGCGCGCTGCTCGCTGAGGCCCAGCGTGCCCAGCCCCAGACCGCCCGGCTCGCTGAGTGCCGACGACATGCACGACAGCACACTGATGCCGTACATCAGCGACGCCATCGGGTTCTTGCGCGCGTTCTCCTCGAACGTGTCGAGCGCCTTGATGTCGACCAGCAGCCACGTGCCGTCCGGCTTCAGCGACGCACGGATCGACTCGATCACCTGCTGTGGGTGCGCCATGTCGTGGATGCAGTCGAACGTGCACACCAGGTCGAGCGACTGGTCTTCCGGCAGCCCCTGCTGGCGCGGATCGTGGAACGACGCGTTGGTCAGGCCGCTTGCATCCAGCTTGGTGCGCGCTCGATCGAGCGCGAACTGGCTGATGTCGTAACCGGTGAACGTCGTCGCCGGGAACGTGTGGGCCATCAACAGCACGGCACTGCCGGCGCCGCAGCCGACGTCGGCCACCTGCGCGCCCGCGTCGAGCTTCGCCACCACACCGTCCAGCGCGGGCAGCACCACCGGCACGAGGAACGCGCGGTTCCACGGCTCGAAGCTGCGCTCGATGCCGACGGCACCTTCCGGCCCGTGGCTGTCGTAGTCGTGCCCGACGCCGGTGCGGAAGCTGTCGCGCACGTGCTCGAGCGCCTTCATCGTCTGCGGCAGGCGGTGAAACATGCCCATGCCGAACGCCGGATGCTCGTGGTCGGCCAGCACCACCGCGGCCTCCGGCGACAGCGAGAACGTGCCATCCGAATGCGCTTCGATCATCCTGGCCGCAGCCTGGTTGTACGCCCATTCGCGCACCCAGCGCTCGATGGTGTCGGTGGCGGCCGCCAGCTCGTGCGTGCTCAGGGGGCGACCGGCGCGGCGCATCGCCGCGTACAGCCCCAGCTGGTCGCCGAGGTGGATCATCCCCGCCGTCACCGCACCCTCCAACTTCGTGAACAGCTGGTACGAGTAGAGCTTCAGCTTGTCCGGGTCGATCGCGGTGTCGGTCATGGCGGGTCCTTCGCTCAGCTCGGGTCGATGAAGTTCGGCGGGCGCTTCTCGAACCAGGAGACGACGCTCTCCTTCTGGTTGTGGCGGCCGATCAGCGAGCCGATGCCGGCGCGCTCGGCGGCGAACTGCTCGGCGGCACCCTCGTTGAAGAGGCCGTTCATCAGCTGCTTGGCCGCACGCACGGCGTCGGGGCTGCGGCCGGCGATCTCACGCGCCATCGCCATCGCGTCGTCGTACGGCGTGTCGCTCAGCTTCGTCGCCAGACCGAGCTCCTTGGCCTCGCGACCGTCGAAGATCCGAGCGGTGAACACGAGCTCCTTGGCGACGTCGGCGCCCACCAGCTGACTGAGGAACAGCGTGCCGGTCATGTCGGGCACGAGACCCCAGAACACCTCGCGGACGCTCATCTGCGTGTCGGGGTGGACGATGCGGATGTCGGCACCGAGCGCCAACTGGATGCCGCCGCCGAGCGCGTGCCCGTGCACGGCTGCGATCACCGGCACCGGCACTTCCTGCCACACCCAGCAGACCTGCTGGCCGAGGTGGGTGATGCGACCTTCCTTCATCTCGCCAGGGTTGCCCTCAGTGGGGCGCTCGCCACCGCCGGCGAGCTGCGTCATCGTGCCGAGGTCGAGACCGGCGCAGAACGACGCACCGTCGCCGCTGAGCACCGCCACGCGCACACCGGGCTCGGTCTTCAGCCGCTCGCCGGCCTCGGCGAGGGCCATGAACATGGCGTTGTCGAGGGCGTTGCGCTTGTCGGTGCGCACCATGCGGACATCGGCGATGCCGTCGGTGATGGTGATGGAAACACGGTCGTCGGACATGGCCCGAGTTTGTCAGGTGTTCGCTGTGGCGAACGCAGCGTGGGACACTCGCGAGATGCACTTGAACCTCTCCGCCGACGACGTCCTCTCCTCCACGCGCGCTGTGCGCAAGCGGCTCGACTTCGACCGCCCCGTCGAGCGCGAGGTGATCCTCGAGTGCCTCGAGCTGGCCGTGCAGGCGCCGACCGGCAGCAACAGCCAGGGATGGCAGTGGATCTTCGTCGAGGACGCGGCGAAGAAGAAGGCGCTCGCCGACATCTACGCCGAGAACTTCGCGATCTACCGCCAGCTGGGCGCGTCGAACCAGATGCCGGACGATGACCCTCGCGCCGCGCAGCAGGCCCGCGTCATCTCGTCCGCCGAATACCTCACCGAGAACTTCCACCGCGTGCCGGTGCTGATGGTGCCGTGCATCACCGGCAACCTCGACAAGCTGCCGTCGTTCGCTGCGGCGTCGACGTGGGGCTCGATCCTCCCGGCAGTGTGGAGCTTCATGCTCGCCGCCCGCGAACGCGGCCTCGGCACGGCGTGGACCACCATCCACCTGATGAACGGTGGCGAGGCGAAGGCGGCCGAGATCCTCGGCATCCCGGACGGCATCACCCAGGCCGGCCTGTTCCCCATCGCCTACACGCTCGGCACCGACTTCAAGCCCGCCACGCGTCTGCCGCTCGAGCCCATCACGCACTGGGACACGTGGTAGGCCCACACAGCGCACGAGCGCCGGAGCATTGCCGTCAGGACGAAGCCGCCTACCGCTTCGACTGGGGTGCCGAAGGCCTGGAGGTGCTGGCCGACCAGTGCACGGTGATCGTCATCGTCGACGTCCTGCGCTTCAGCACGTCGGTGTGCTGCGCGCTCGAGAGCGGGGCCGTCGTCCTGCCGTATCGCTGGAACGACGACGGCGCACCCGGCTATGCCGTCGCCAACCACGCCGTCCTCGCCGGTCGACGGGAGGAGGGCGCGCTCTCGCTGTCGCCCACCGACCTGCTGACCGCGCCGGCTGGCACCCGTCTGGTGCTCCCGTCACCCAACGGATCGACGCTGGCGTTCATCGCCCGCGAACTCGGTGTGCACCACGTGCTCGCCGGGTGCATCCGCAACGCCACCGCCACGGCACAGGTGGCGCGGGCGCTGTCGGGCGGTGGTGCGATCGGTGTGATCGCCGCGGGCGAGCGTTGGTACCACGAGGGCGCGCCGCTCCGGCCGGCCGTGGAGGACCTGTTGGGCGCGGGAGCGATCCTCGCCGCGCTCGATCCGTCGGCCGCCGTCAGCGAGCCATGCTGCTCGCCCGAGGCCGCCGCCGCACGCGCCGCGTTCGTGGGCGCGCGCCCGCTGCTGTACGACGCGATCTCGCGCTGCGCCTCCGGCCGCGAGCTGATCGCCCGCGGCTGGGAGGACGACGTGGCCACGGCCGCGGCCCACGACGTCAGCAACGTCGCCTGTCGCCTGGTCGCCAACGAATTCCGCGCCGTGTGAGGCGCGGCCTGCGTCAGGCCATGACCTTCTTGTTGGCCTTGCGCCGCTCCTCGAGGCCGAGGTGGCGCTTGCGGACGCGGATCGCCTTCGGCGTCACTTCCACCAGTTCGTCACCGTTGATCCACTCGATCGCGGTCTCCAGCGTGTGGATGCGCGGGGCGGGCAGCTTCACGGCGTCGTCGTGGCTGTGCGTGCGGATGTTGTTCTTCTCCTTGGCGCGCACCACGTTGACGACCATCTCGTGCTCGCGGGAGCACTCGCCCACCACCATGCCTTCGTAGACCGTCTCACCGGGTTCGATGAAGAACTCGCCGCTCGACTGCAGGTTGTCCAGCGCATACGCCGTGGCCGTGCCGAGGCGGTCGGCCACCATCGCGCCACCGCGAGCATCGGGCATCTCGCCCGCCCAAGGCATCCAGCCGAGGTGATGCTGATGCAGCAACGCCGTGCCACGCGTGGCGGTGAGCAGCAGCGAGCGGAAGCCGATCAGGCCACGGCTCGGGCACTCGAACGTCACGATCGTGCGGCCGGCGTCGCCGGGGCGCATGTCGGTGATGCGACCCTTGCGCGGCGCGAGCTCCTGAGTGACGGTACCGACGTGCTCGTCGGGCACGTCGACGACGCCGCGCTCCTGCGGCTCGAAGCGCTTGCCGTTGACTTCCTTGGTGATCACCTCGGGGCGGCTGACCTGCAGCTCGTAACCCTCGCGGCGCATGCTCTCGATCAGCACCGCCAGCTGCAGCTCGCCACGGCCGGCCACCTCGATGACGTCGGGCGAACCGGTCTCGAACAGCTTGATCGACACGTTGCCGAGGATCTCCTTGTTCAGACGGTCGATCAGGTGGCGGCTGGTGAGGAACTTGCCGTCCTTGCCGGCCACCGGCGACGTGTTGACGCCGA
>JBMOGW010000249.1:0-5125 GCA_049318165.1 Ilumatobacteraceae bacterium | reverse complement strand
ACGCTGTTGCGGTCGGCCATCTCCACCGCGGTGGTGTAGTCGAGGTTGATCTCGTGCTGGCCGCGGCCGGCCTCACCCTTGCTGAACTCCACCGGCACGCCGGCGGCCTCCAGCCCACGACGGATGGCGCCGAGGATGTACTCGTCCTTCGTCGTCTGCAGGATGTGGTAGTCCTCGAGCCACGGCGAGTGCGGCTTCAGGTCGCGGTAGCCCTTGTCGTGGGCCTCGTCGTAGGTGTCGCGGAACAGGTAGAACTCGATCTCGCTCGCCACCATCGGCAGGAACCCGAGCTCGGCGGCGGCATCCACCTGGCGCTGCAGGATCGACCGCGGCGCGACCTCGATCAAGTCGTGCGACTCGACGTGCAACAGGTCGCACATGATCATCGCCGTCTTCTCCACCCACGGGATCAACCGCACGGTGTTCCAATCGGCCTTGGCCAGCATGTCGCCGTACCCCTGCGCATAGCTCGTGAACCGATACCCGGGCACCGGGTTGTTGTCCATGTCGCACGCGATCAGGTAGTCGCAGTTCTCCGTGCCGGCGTCAGCGACGCTCTGCAGGAAGAAGCGACCAGTGGTGCGCTTGCCGACGAGACGGCCTTGCAGGTCGGGGAACACCATCAGAACGGTGTCCACGTCGCCACTGCGGATGAGGGCTTCCAACTCGTCGCGGGTGAGGGTGCCGGGCATGGTGCGGAACACTAGACCCGCCGCCGGGCAACTTCCGTGGTCCGCCCGAATCGCAGGCGGCAGCCGTCAGGCCTTCTTCTTCGCGGCTTCCTTCGCCGGCTTCAGCACACCCTTGGCCAGCGCGTCGTCGAGGTACTTCTCGGCCTCCTCGGCGCTGACCTTCAGGGCCGGAGCGATCTCGCTGATCAGGTTGATCCGCGCCCGGTCGTACATGGTGCGCTCGGCGGCCGACAGGGATGCGTCACGGTTGCGCGCCGCCAGGTTTCGCACGACTTCGGCCACCTG
The DNA here is from genome assembly GCA_049318165.1 of Ilumatobacteraceae bacterium. GTDB lineage: Bacteria > Actinomycetota > Acidimicrobiia > Acidimicrobiales > Ilumatobacteraceae > UBA668. The sequence continues at coordinate 4,148 of JBMOGW010000249.1, read as the reverse complement.
GTACACGTCGCCGCTCTTCAGCTTCTCCTGGTGGTTCTTGAAGCGCCGGCTCCAGTTCGACGGCACGCGGGGGTCCGGCTTGCTGAGCACGGCCACCAGGTCTTCGAGCTCGTCGGCGGACACCGGCGGGCGGACGCCCACTTCCTCCGCCTTCAGGACCGGCACCGAGAGCGTCATCTCGTTGATGACGGTCTTCAGGATGAGGTAGTCCTGCATGGAGCCGAAGGCCTCCATCTTCTTCGTCCCCTGCACGATGCACGCACCGTGCTGCGGATAGATGACGGTGTCGCCCTTCTTGAACTTCACATCGACCTCACGAAACACGGGAATCGCCGCCTGGACGGGATTCCCCAAGGGTAGGCCGCCGAGGCCCGAATTCCGACCTGCGGCGCAGGTCGGCACGGATGCCGATGGGTGGCAGTGGTCATCGGCCTTCCATCTCAGCGGGGGTGGGCGGCCCACCGAGGGCGGTGCGCAACAGCGTGGCGACCGAACTCACGCGGATTGCGGCATCGCTCAGCCCCGCGCGCACCGAGGACAGCAGCAGCGAGAACAGGATCGTCTCGATGCCGCGCGCGAGCACCTCCGGGTCGGCGTCCAACCCGAGGAGACCGGCCGCACGTCGGGCCGCCAACCCTTCCTCCAGGGCCGTCGTGGTGCCGGCGAACAGCGGATGGGCGAGCACCAGGCGCAGGTCGCCGTCGCTCCCCTCTGCCAGCACACGTCGGGTGAGCGGATGGCGGTCGAGGCCGGCGAACAACCCCACCATCAGCGTGTACACCGGGTGCTCGGATCGCAGCGCCTCATCGCGGATCTCGGCGTCGAGGTCGTCGAGGTCTGCCTCGACCGCCGCCACCCAGAAGGCCTCCTTGTCGGCGAAGTACGCGTAGGCGGCCGCGGGGGTGAGTCCCGCGTCGCGGCTGAGCTGACTGACGGAGGTCGATCGGTACCCGTCCGCGCCGAAGCGGTCGATCCCAGCCTGCAGCAGGCGCTGGCGCGTGCGTTGCCCCTTCGTGAGGGACCGCCGTGCGTCATGGGGCGGATTCATGCGGGGACAGAGTAGCCAGGATCGCGCATGGCGTCGTTCGGTCGCCGACACGTCGTGCCAGGTGCCTCCGGTAGGACTCGAACCCACAACCGTCGGGGTAGAAACCCGCTGCTCTCTCCTGTTGAGCTACGGAGGCGTCGACGAAGAGCCTACGAGGCGAGCAGTACTTGGCGCAGCAGGTCGAGTGCGGTGATGACGCTCATCTGTCGCATCTGGTCGCGCAGGCCGGGCAGCCGCACGGTGCGCGTCACCACACGATCGTCGGCGAGGACGATGCCGATGCACAGCGTGCCCACCGGCTGACCGTCCTGCTCGGTCGGTCCGGCGACGCCGGTGAGGGCCAGCCCGACGTCGGCGCCCAGCACGCGGCGGGCACCGGCCGCCATCGCTGCCGCAGCGGCCTCCGAGACCACCGGGCCCTCCGGCACGCCGAGCACGTCGAACTTCACCTCGCTCGCGTACGACACGACCGACCCGCGGAACACCTCGCTGGCACCGGCCACGTTGGTGATGCGGCCGGCCACCAAGCCACCGGTCACCGACTCGGCGAGGCCGAGCGTCTGGCCGCGTTCGCGCAGCAATTGCAGCACCACCGACTCCATCGTGTCGTCGTCGACGCCGAACACGACGTCACCCACGAGCGCCCGAACCTCGGTGTCCCAACGGTCGATCAGCAGGCTCGCCGCGGCTCTCGATTCGGCCTTGGCGGTGAGGCGCACCTTGATGCCCTCCCAGCCCGATGCCAGAAACGCGAGCGTCGGGTTGCCTTCGGCCTCCAGACGGTCGATCACCGGGTCGAGCCGCTCGTTCAGCCCGCTCTCGCTCTCGCCCCACGTGCGCAGGGTGCGGCTGGCGATCACGCTCGCCTCGCCGCTGCGGCGCAGCAGGTCGGGCAGCACGGCACGCTGCACCATGTCCTTCATCTCGTGCGGCACGCCGGGCACCGCATAGATCACCTTGTCGACGCCGTCGAGCGTCACCGGACAGATGAGCCCCGGTGCCGTGCCGCGGGTCTGCGGGATGATCGTCGCCCCCACGGGCACCTGCGCCTGACGGAGGTTGTTCTCGGCCATGCGCCGCCCACGCGACTCGAACATGTCGCGGATGACCTGCGCCACGGACTCGTCGTGCTCGAGCGTCACACCCATCACTGCGGCGATCGCATCACGGGTGAGGTCGTCGTGGGTCGGGCCGAGCCCGCCGCACATGATCACCGCGTCTGCGTCGGCCAGCATCCGGCGCAGCACGTCCTCGACGCGGGCGAGATTGTCACCCACCTTGGCCTGGAACAGGGAATCGATGCCGGCGGCAGCGAGTTGCTCGCCCATCCACTGGCTGTTGGTGTCGGTGATCTGGCCGAGCAACAGCTCGGTGCCCACCGCGAGGACGTCGCAGCGCATTCGGTCAGGCTGCCACGTTCGCCACCGGCGCGTGACGACGAGCGCGGTAGACGTACTGGAAGAAGCTGATCAGCGCCAGCGCGACGGAGATCCACAGCAGGCCGTTCCACAGCCACTTCGAGTCGTCCGTGATCGGCAGGATGGCGAAGCCGACCGCCAGCTGCTGCACGAACGTCTTCCACTTCGCGATCTTGCTGGCCGGCACGCTGACACCCTTCGCGCCGACGAACGTGCGGTAAAGGCTGATCGCCAGTTCGCGACCGGCGATGATCGCCACCGGGATGATCGAGAACGTGCTGTTGCTGACGAGGAAGAACATCGCGCCGAGCACGAGCACCTTGTCCGCCAGCGGGTCGAGGAACGCGCCGAGATTCGTCGCACCGTGGCGGCGGGCCAGGTAGCCGTCGACGCCGTCGGTGACACACAGCAGGAACCAGAGGATGAAGGCCGGCCACGTGCCGCCGGGCTGATCCGGAATCAGCAGGAACATGAACGGCGCCACGAGGATGCGGGCGACCGTGACCAGGTTCGCCCACGTCTTCACAGCACTGGGATCGACGGGCATCAGTGCGAGTCTGCCACGCGATCAGGTCCCATGGCGTCGACCACGCGCACGGTGTGGAACTCGCCGACGGCGAGATGTTCGGGCACTTCGACGATGCCGTCGATCTCCGGCGCCTCGCGGGTGCTGCGGGCCGTGCCGGGCTCGTCGACCAGCACCGTGAGGGTGTCACCGATGGTGGCGTCGCTGCGCGATGCGGTGATCTCGTCCTGCAGTTCGCGCAGCTCGGCGAGACGATCGTGCATCAGCGACTCGGGCACGGCGCCGTCGAGTTCCATCGCGTACGTGCCGTCCTCGGGGCTGTAGGCGAAGAAGCCACACCAGTCCAGCTGCGCTTCCTCCACGAACGCGAGGAGCTGGTCGTGGTCCTCCTCGGTCTCGCCCGGGTAGCCGACGATGAAGTTGCTGCGGAACGCGGCCTGCGGGTCGCGGTCGCGGATGTCGGCGATGCGGTCGAGGAACCGCTGCCCGTCACCCCAGCGGCGCATGCGGCGCAGCAGCGGCTTGCTGACGTGCTGCAGCGACAGGTCGAAGTACGGCACCGACGTGCCGAGGATCGAGTCAATCAGGTCGTCGGTCAGGTCGCTCGGGTACAGGTACAGCAGGCGGGTCCACGGCACCATGCCGCTGACGGCCTGCACCAGCGGCACGATCGAGCCGGCACCCAGTTCGCCCGGGCGGTCCTTGCCGTAGCTCGCCAGGTCCTGCGCGACGAGCACGATCTCCTTCGCCTCGAGTTGCTCGACCTCGGCGAGAATCGACGACACGTCGCGGCTGCGCTGCGGGCCGCGGAACGACGGGATGGCGCAGAAACCGCACGAGCGATCGCAGCCCTCGGCGATCTTCACGTACGCCCATGGCGACGCGCTCTTCGGGCGGGGCAGGTTCAGCAGGTCGAGCGTCGGCAGCGGCGCGGTCGACACCGGGATCAGCTTCTTTGTGCCCTTTTCCCCTGACGGGTTCGGCATCGACATCGGCAGGTTGACCGGCACGCCGAAGCCGGCCACCTGGTCCACCTCGGGCAGCGCCTCGGCCAGCTCGGCGCCGTACCGCTCGGCCATGCAGCCGGTGACGACGATGCGCGCGCCGTCCTTGCGCTGTTCCTCGAGGGCGAGGATCGTGTCGATGCTCTCCTTGC
>JBMOGW010000248.1:0-5130 GCA_049318165.1 Ilumatobacteraceae bacterium | reverse complement strand
GGGGTCGAGGTGGTCGGCTTGGCAGCGGCCGCCGGCGACGAGGCAGGCGATGTGGCCTGGGCCTCGAGATAGGTCTTCTCGCCGACGATCCGCACCGACGCCGACCGCGACGCAATGGCCCGGTCGTACTTCGACCTGGCGCCATCCGTGTCCGCCAACTCTTCCCAATGGCGCAGCAGTTGTGAGAACTGTTGAACGCCAACTCCTGTGCCGACCCGGCGAACAGTTCGTCCGCAGTGTCCAGGTGTTCCTTCACGCGAGGGTTCGCCGCGACCGCGGCGACTGCGTGCATCTGTTCCACACCGATCCGGCCTTCCAGGCAGGCGTGCGCGAACGTCGGCAGGACCTTGAACGCGCGGGCGAGCTTCGCCATCCGCAACGACTTCGCTGCCGACCAGTTGTTCGTCGCCCGCCCCCAATCGGCCACACGACGATGACCATCCGCGAGGAACCCTCCGGTGGTGTCGACCCGCAACATGTACAGCGCGGCACTCGCGTGGACCAGCCGTTCCGCCACCTCGAGCGACTGCATGCCGCACTCGAGCTGCGCCGGCGACATCATCACCATCTCGTCGGTGGTCGGGACCCGCAACTCGTCCATATCCACACTCAACCAGAGGGGTGTCACACGGTTCGGTCCGTCGCCGCAGTGTCATCGGAGCCGACGCGGAACGGCCCGGCACTCACGTGCCGGGCCGCTGGAGTTCGATGCGGGTCGAACCGGAGGATGTCAGCGAGTGACGACCTTGCTCACGAGCGTGTTCTTCTGGACGGTGGCCTGAGCGATGATCTTCTTGCCGGCCGTCGTGCACTCGATGCGGGTCTGACCGGGTGCACCGGCCTGCACGTTGCAGCGCCAGCCTTCGTTGAACGAGGTGCCGGAGACGCTCACCAGGTTGCCCGCACGGGTGACGGTGTAGCTGCCGGCCTCGCCGGCCGAGCACACGCCAGCGACGCACTCGGTGACGGTGGTGGTGCCGTTGCCCGAGGCTGCCGTGGCGATCGAAGCAATGCCCGAGAAGCCGATGATGCTGATGCCGGCGATGAGCGCGGCCTGGAAACGATTGATGGTCATGATGTCCGCCTTGCGGTCGTGCTCATCCGCCGATGAGCGAGTCGTGGCCGACCATTCGTCGGCGAGGTCACCGTACGACGAGTCGGCGACGGGCGAAATCGGTCATTGGTACTAGCACACAAAAGCGATGGTCCATGGACCCCACCCGGAAGTGAACTGTCGGATCACCGCAGGTGAACGCCATCTGGCGGGAGCGCAAACCTCCGTGGCGGGCGTCGGACACTCCAACTGTGTGGGCCGCGATACTCGCACACGACTCCTTGCGTTCTCTGTGCGCTGTGTCGCGGTTTTCGAGACCAATCAGCCCGAGAAGCCGTTTCGGTACGAATCAGCCCGAGAAGCCAGCGTGGGGGTCAGCGGGGGTGCTTGGCGAGGTAGGCGCGCTGCCACTCGGCGGTGGCCTGCACGTTGTTGAACGTGAACAGGTGCACACCCTCGATGTGCAACTCGTCGGCAACCTTCGACAGCGGGCCGAGGAACTTCACCGGGTCGTAGCCGCCCGGTCGGAACATCTTGAAGATCGCGCCGCTGTTCTTCTTCAAGAAGCGCACGCTGCTCCCGATGTCGAGCTTGGTCGACAGCGAGATGAGCTTGGCGCGGTCGACGGCACCCGGGGCGCCGATGTGGAGCGGCAGCGTGAAGCCGGCGGCGCGCTCGTCGCGGGCCCACTGGATCCACTGCTTGGTGTCGAAGTGCATCTGCGTGCTGGCGAAGCCGGCAACGCCCGCCTCGGCGAGGAGCGCCTGCTTGCGGTGCAGTGCGTCGTGCACGACGTCCTTCGGGATCAGCGAGTGGCCGTCCGGGTAGGCGGTGATGCCGATGCGCTGCAGGCCGTGGTCGTGACCGAGGAAGTCCTGCAGGAACGCGACCACACCGTCGTACTTGCCCACCGGCTCGGGCGCGTCTCCGGCGACGAGGAAGATCTCCTGAATGGCGTGCTCGCGGCAGAACTCGGCGATCTTCTTCACCGCGACGTCGTCCTCGGTGAGACGCGCCGAGATGTGCGGCACGGCCATGTGGCCGAGGTCGAGGACCCGTCGGGTCAGATCGAGCGTCGTCTGCTGGCCCTTGGCGAAGCTGCACGTGACCGACACGGACGCGCCTGCCGGAATGTGCTCGAGCTGACCCTCGAGGTTCTTGAGCGGGATGACCTCGTAACGGGCGTCCGCGATGAGGGTGCGGAGGTCGGTCATGACATTTCCTTTCAGGCGAACTCGTCCGGGAGTTCGGTCTTGCGTCGGGCGACGAATTCCTGCAGTTCCTCGTCGATGGCACTGTCGAGCGCGGGCGCCTCGTACTCGGCGAGGCGGCGCTTCCAGATGGCGTTGGCGCGCTGCGCGGCGTCGAGGCCGCCCTCCTCCGTCCACTGCTCGAAGCTCGAGTTGTCGGCGGTGTCGCTGCGGTAGAACGCGGTCTCGAAGTTGTGCAGGGTGTGGGTGGTGCCGAGGAAGTGGTTCCCGGGCGGGTTCTCGCGCAGCGCGTCGAGGGCGAGGCCGTTCTCCGACGTGTCGAGGCCGCGCACGAAGGTGTGCATCATGCCGAGCTGATCGCAGTCGAGGACGAACTTCTCGTAGCCGAGGGCGAGGCCGCCCTCCAGCCAACCGGCCGCGTGCAGCACGAAGTTCACGCCACCGAGCACCGTCGGCTGGAGCGTGTTGGCGCTCTCGTAGGCGGCCTGCGCGTCGGGCAGCTTCGACGCGGTGAGCGAGCCACCGGAACGGAACGGCACGCCGAGGCGGCGGGCGAGGGCAGCGACCGTGTACAGCACGAGTGCAGGCTCGGGCGTGCCGAACGTGGGGGCGCCGGTCTGCATGCTCATCGAGCTGGCGAACGAGCCGAACACCACCGGAGCGCCCGGGCGAACGATCTGGGTGAACGCCATGCCGGCGAGCGCCTCGGCGAGCGTCTGCACGGCCACGCCGGCGCTGGTGCTCGGCGCCATCGCACCGGCGAGGATGAACGGCGTGATGATGCACGCCTGATTGTTCTCGGCGTACACCTGTGCCGCAGCCAGCATCGTGCCGTCCCAGACGAGCGGCGACGACGCGTTGATCAGGCTGGTCATCACCGTGCGATCCTGCAGGTCGCCACCGAAACCGATGCGGGCGAGGTCGACGGAGTCCTGAGCACGCGAGCCGGCGGTGACCGAACCCATGAACGGCTTGTCGCTGTACTTCAGGTGGCTGTACACCATGTCGAGGTGGCGCTTGCTGACGGGCACGTCCACCGGCTCACACACCGTGCCGCCCGAGTGATGCAGCCACGGCGACTGGTACGCGAGCTTCACGAAGTTCTGGAAGTCCTGCAACGTGGCGTACCGCCGGCCGTTGTCGAGGTCGTGCACGAACGGCGAGCCGTAGTTCGGCGCGAACACCGTGTGCGGACCGCCGATCACCACACTGTGTTCGGGATTGCGGCCGTGCTGCACGTACTGCGACGGGGCGTTCGACACCAACTCACGGCACATGCCGCGGGGGAAGCGCACGCGGGTGCCGTCGACGTGCGCGCCGGCGCGCTGGAACATCGGCAGTGCCTCGGGGTAGTCGCGCACCTCGATGCCGACCTCCTCGAGAACGGTGTCGGCCGTGTGCTCGATGACCGAGAGGGCCTCGTCGCCGAGGATCTCGAACGGCGGCATCGTGCGCGTCAGGTACGGGACGCGTTCGACGACGTGCGCGGCGCGCAATGCGGCGCGTCCGGCGCGGCCGCCCGAACGGCGCCCACCTCCGCTGTGCTCGGGTGCGGTGTCGGTCATGATTCCTCCCCTGACGAGTCGCCGCGGGCACGACGCCGGCGGCCGGTGCGCTCGCCGCCCGACGACGCCGAGCGTGCCGGGAGGGTGACGACGGCCGACAGGTGCGGCGCGGGTGCCGTGGCGTGGGGGAACGCCATGGCGGCGATGAATTGGCTCTGGAACTCGGGCTCGGTGGCCGTCTCGATCTTCACGACACCGCGCACGGCGGCTTCCATCTCGTGGCGGGCCTCGCGCGACAGCAGGGCGCGTACGGCGCCGCCGCCCGCGGCGTTACCGACCGACCGCACCTGGGGGAGGGGGCAGTCGGGGACGAGGCCGAGCACGAGGGCGTACACCGGGTCGATGTGGCTGCCGAAGGCGCCGGCGAGGCGGATGTCGTGCACCTCGGTGAGGCCGGCGTGGTGCATCAGCAACTCGATGCCGGCGCGCAGCGCGGCCTTGGCCAGCTGGATGGCGCGCACGTCGTTCTGCGTGATGGCCAGTCGCACGCCGTCGGCCTGATGGACGACGTAGCTGAAGGTGCGACCGTCCTCGACGATGCGCGGGCTGCGAGCGGCGAGGGAACCCTGCACGACGCCGTCCTGGTCGATGATGCCGGCCAGGTACATCTCGGCGATCACCTCGATGATGCCCGAGCCGCAGATGCCGGAGATGTCGAGCGACTCGACGCTCTCGGCGAAGCCGGGCTCGTCGCTCCACAGGTCGCTGCCGATCACCTTGAAGCGGGCCTCGAGCGTGTCGCGGTCGATGCGCACGCGCTCGATGGCGCCGGCGGTGGCGCGCTGGCCGCAGCTCAACTGGGCGCCTTCGAACGCCGGACCGGTGGGGCTGCTGGCGGCGAACTGGCGAGTGGAGTTGCCGAGCACGATCTCGGCGTTGGTGCCGACGTCGACCAGCAGCATGTCGGTGGCCGACCGATGCGGGCCCTCGCTGAGGATGACGGCCGCGGTGTCGGCGCCGACGTGGCCGGCGATGCACGGGGCGAGGTACACCTCGGCGTGCGGGCAGTGCAGCTCGAACTGCTCGGCGCGCACGTGGATCGCCTCGGCGGTGGCGAGCGTGAACGGTGCCTGACCGAGCGGCGTCGGATCGATGCCGGCGACGATGTGATGCATGATCGGGTTGCCGACCAGGACGATCTCGACGACCTCGTCGGCGGTGGCGTTCGCCTGCTCGCACAGCTCGGCGATCAACTCGTTCAGGGCCGTGCGCACCGCGTCGGTGAGCTGGCGCTCGCCGCCCGGGTTCATCATCACGTACGACACCCGGCTCATCAGGTCTTCACCGAAGCGGATCTGCG
>JBMOGW010000247.1:0-5150 GCA_049318165.1 Ilumatobacteraceae bacterium | reverse complement strand
CTTAAACCCCCCTTCCCCGCGAGGGGAGTGAGGGTTCGAACCCCTCCCCGGGCACGGCCAGCGGCTCGTTCCGGCGCGATGCGGCGTCCTCAGGTGCGCCGGTGCCTCGGGCGGGGCAGTTGCTGTTCGATGCCGTCGAGCAACTGTTCGAGGCCGTACTCGAACTGGCGGTCGCTGACGAACTCGGACGCTCGAGGTCGCAGCTCGATGGTGTGCGGGAAACGATCGGGCGGCAAATCGTCGTACGGCGGGTCGAGGTCGGGGAACGGGGCACCGTCCGCAGGAAACCCGACTCTTCGCCTCGGCTGCTCGAGTGCGACGAATCCGATGGTGTAGGTGAGGACGGCGCTGGGACCGCGCTCGGCGTCTTCGGGCTCGAACCCTGCGGCGCGCATCAGGCCGAGGCCGTACTCGCCGATGGCGAGTGAACTTGGACCCAGTGACGGGCGGCTGATCAGCGGCGTGACGATGCCGGGGTGGGCGAGCATGGTCGCCCGGACGGCATGTGCCAACCCGCGGAGGGCCGCGCGCCACCCGACCGCGGTGTCGGGAAGCTCGACGCGGGAGATGGCGAGGTCGAGCATGCCGTCCACGAGTGCCTCCCGGTTCGCGACGTGCCGATAGAGCGCCATCGGCACGACACCGAGGCGGTCGGCGAGGCGTCGCATGGTGAGTGCCTCGTACCCGATCTCGTCGAGCAGTGCGAGTGCTTCGCCCAGGACGAGTGCGCGTGACAGTCGGCGAGGAGGCCCGTCCGGTCCGGATGGCATGGACGCACGGTACTGCGCGGGTGCCGTGGAGGCCCCGGTGGTGGGTCGGGGCCGCGTGGTGCGACGAGTGTCACTTGACATGTGTACATAGTACACGTCAGTGTGTACTCTGTACACAACACGAGAGGATGTAGTCATGCAGGCACCGAAGTTCGACACCCGGATGCTGGCGAGGTGGTCGGCGAGCTTCGTCGGATTCCCGCTGGCCGGCCTGGCCGCTAAGGCCGTGGCCGGACCGATCGACAGCACGGCAGCGGCGCTGACCGGCGGTCTGGCCGCCGGGGCGGTGCTGGGCCTCGTGCAGTCGCTCGCGCTCCGGGCCTCCACGCGCCGACGGCTGCAATGGGTGGCGGCGACGGCGATCGGCCTGTCGGCGGGCCTGACGCTCGGAGCCGAACTCGTCGACCACGCCACCGACACAGCGTCCCTCGTGGTGATGGGTGCGATCACGGGTGCAGGAATCGGCGTGGCGCAGTCGCTCGTGATGGCCGGCCCCGCGTGGCGCCGCGTGGTGTGGCTCGTGCTCACGCCGGCGCTGTGGGCATTGGGGTGGTTGATCACGTCACAGGTGATCGTGGACGTCGACGCTCGCTACGCGAACTTCGGTGCCTCCGGCGCCCTCGTGTGCGCAGTCATCGGTGGTGTCGTGCTGGCATCCGGCCGCGTGGCCACTCCGTAGTCAGCACCGCGTACGACTTCCCCGGTCTCGTGACCGCCGTGCACGTCGTCGGCCGCACGCGGCGCAGCATGGCGTCAGACGGCGTCGGATGCCGACGCGCCGTCCTCCTCGAGCGTCTTCCTCCACGAATGCGCCCGCCGCAGCGTGCGCTCCATGTCGCGGCGGTTCGCCGGCTTGTGGAGGAAGTCCTGTGCACCGGCAGCCAGCAGCTCCGCGGCGACGGACGGGTCGGTGTCGCCCGTCATGATCACGACGTACATCGGGTGGTCCGTGAGACCCGCCGAGGAGCGCAGGAAGTCGAACCCGGTCTCGTCCCCGAGGTGCAGGTCGCAGAGCACCACATCGAAGTGATTGCTGTGGACCAGGTGGAGCGCCTCGGCCACGGTGGACACCGTGCGCACTCGGCGCACGGCGTCGTCGAGCTGCATCGTGGCGACGAGCAGGTTCACCGGGTCGTCGTCGATCACCAACACGTCGAGCGGCTCGTAGTCGCCGAGGTCGATGTCCTCGTCGTTGTCGCCGTCAACCGTCTCATTGCCGCGGGGCAGCTCGATCCAGAACGTGGATCCGTCGTCGCGGGGCAGGACGCCGATCGCGCCGTCCATCAGCTCGACCGCCAGCTTGGAGATGGTGAGACCGAGGCCAGTGCCGGTCGAACGTTCGCGGGGGCCGCGCACGTAGGGGAGGAACAGCCGGTCCTTCTCGGCGGGGTCGATGCCCGAACCGGTGTCGCGCACTTCGATGCGGACCATGTCGTTCCGGCCGCCGCTGCCCACTGCCAGCGTGATCGCGCCCGCTTCGGTGTGATGGATCGCGTTGGAGATCAGGTTCTGCAGCGCCTGGCGCAGTCGGTGCTGGTCGGCCTGCACGATCCGCAGCGTCGGGTCGATGGGGAGCACGTACATCCCGACCCCGGGGCGGGCGTTCGGCCGGTTCACCTCGCCGAGGTCGCCGAGCAGCGATGCGAGATCGACGGAGGTGCGCTCGACGTGCACACGGCCGTCGGCGATCATCGAATAGTCGAGCAGGTCGTCGACGACGCGGCGCAGCGTGCCGGCGTGACTGACGAGTGCGCTCGTCAGCTCGCGGCTCTGACGGTCGGCGACGATCAGGTCGAGCGCCTCGGTCAGTCCGAGGGTGCCGTGCACCAGGTTGCGCAGCTCGTGGCTGACTGCGCCGAGGAACCGTTGGCGGTCGTCGACCAGCTGCCGCTGGCTCGCCTGGGCCTGCTCGAGCTCGGCCTGTGCGGAGCGACGCTCGTCGACGTTGCGCACCGTGATGAGGACGGCTTCGATCGACGGTTCGTCGAGCAGGTTGATGCCGCTCATCTCGACCCAGATGTACTCCCCGGCAGCGTTGACCGCTCGAGCCTCCATCGTGCGCCGCTCGTGCAGCCCACCGCCGATGAGCGCTTGCAGCGCTGCGCTGGCAGCGCTCCGATCGTCCGGGTGCAGCACTTCGATCAGATGGATGCGCTCCCAGAAGCTGGCGTCGTGGTCGAGCGCATTGCGCCGGCTGGCGTTCGTCTCGAGCACGGTGCCGTCGGCGGCGAGGACGACGACCGTCTCGCTGATGTTGCTGATGATCGCCCGGAAGCGCTCCTCGTTCATCCGCTGGGCGTGGAGACCGAGGACCCGTTGGGTGACGTCGTGCCCGACGGCCACGACGGAGAGCAACGAACCGTCGAGGTCGTCGATCCGGGTGTACGTCCACTCGACAGATCGGCCGTTCAGGTACGTGGTGGGCGGCATGCCGCCGGTGGCGAGGTCGTCCTGGAGGTCGGCGACGATCCGGTGGCGAAGGCGTGCGCTCTGCCCGATGAGGCCGGTCGCGTGGTCCATCAGGCGGTCGTGGTCGGCCCCGACGGGGTTGCGGTCGAGGCCGAGGAACGCCTGGAACCGGGCGTTCGCCCGGATGACCGTGCCCGTGGGTGTGAACTCGCAGACGAGCACGCGCTGTTGATCCTGCGCTCGGGTGGTGGCCTCGAGCCCCTCCGGCCGCGGCCGGATGGTGACGAGGAAGTCGTCGGCGGTCTCGTGAGCCAGGGGCGTCGCGCTGACGACGGCGGGGAGTTGGCGACCCTCGACGTCGCGGAAGCGGACCAGCGGCAACTCGCCGTGGTCGCCGCCACGGCGGAGTCGGCGCAACACGTCGTGCAGTTGGATCGCGTCGTCGTCGTCGACCAGGGCGACATCCAGTGTTTCGTCGATCAACGTGTCGCCGAGGAGCCGCACTGCGTGCTCATTGGCCCAGCGGACCACACGGTCGGCACCGACCACGAGCACCGCGGACGGGAGGTGTCGGGCCGCCAGGGCGCCGACGATCGCGTTGGAGTCCGCGCCGGAACCCGACGCGTCTGAACCGTTTCCCATCACACTCCCGTCGATCAGATCGAGGGTCGGGGCCCCTTCGCTGACGACGAGGGTCACATTGTCACTTCCGGCGCCGGAGGGGGAGGACCGCGGCCATTCCGTCATTGAACTTGATTCGGAGTGAACCTCAATGTCACGCACAGTGGTCCCCCGCCGCACTTCGTGCATGCTTCGCTGAGAGGACGGGGCCGAACCCGTCGTCATGCTCACAACAGTGTGAGCGCCCGCCGGCGCTTGTCGAGGTACATCGCCTCGTCGGCACGGTGCAGCATGACCTCGAGCGTGTCGTGCGGATGCATCCACAGCCCGGTACCGAAGCTGGCACGGATCGCCACCGGCAGTTCGGCGCCCTCCAGCGGGGCGGTGACCACCTGATGGATGCGTCGTGCCGCCACCAACGCGTTCACGCTGGTCACGTTGGGCATGAACACGACGAACTCGTCGCCGCCGATCCGGGCGACCAGTTCCCCTGCGCGGGTGGTGCCGGCGAGCCGCTGGGCGAACCGGCGGATCAGTTGGTCGCCGGTGGCGTGGCCGTAGGTGTCGTTGACGACCTTCAGATTGTCGAGGTCGAACAGCACCGCGGCGGGGCGGGCATCGCCGCGTCGGGCCTGGTGGAGCACCATCGTGGCCATCTCGGCCAGCGCACGGCGGTTGCTGACGCCGGTGAGGGCGTCGATGTTGGCCAGCGACTCGAAGTGCTGAACCGTCCGCTTGCCGTCGAGCAGGTGGCGGGCGGTGTCGGCCAGGGCGCTGAGCGCGTCGAGCTGCACGTCGCTGAGCGCCACCTCGTCGTCACCGAACGCGCACACCGTGCCGTAGGGATGGCCGTCCGTCGACTCGACACGGGCGGCGACGTAGGTGCGCGGCCGGGACGCACCGGCCACGGTCACGTTCTGGGCGGCGAACAGGGGGTGGCGTCCGGCCTCGGTCGTGTAGAAGATGCGCTCCTGGTGGCAGATGACGCGGGCGCACATCGAACGGGACCGGTGTTGCGTCTGGGGCTCGAGCCCATGGGTGGCCGCCTGCCACTCGCAGTCGTCGCCGATCAGGTTCACGGCGCCGTAGGGCAGGCCGCAGATGTGCGCTGCGAGGCGGGCGATGCTGCCCAGCTCAGCAGGTCGTTCACGGTGGATGATCCCGAGGGATCGCACGGCGTGCTGCCGTGCCGCCTCGCCCTGCGTGGTCGGCCACGGAGGGGTGGGATGCTGTTCCAGCACTGCTGTCGAGGGTGTCACGTGTCCGCCTTTCGTGCGTCGAGCGCAGACATCACCGTCCGAGGTTCTGGATTCGTGCAAGGAGGTCACCGGCCGTCATGCCGGACACCTC
>JBMOGW010000246.1:0-5152 GCA_049318165.1 Ilumatobacteraceae bacterium | reverse complement strand
CCCGTGCCGCCACCTTGAAAGGGTGGTGTCCTAGGCCACTAGACGATGGGGGCATCGGACGACTCCGGTTGAGAGCGTCAGCACACTATCAGCCAGCCCCGAAATTCCCCACGCCCAATCGCGCGATCTTCGGGGCTACGGTGCCCGGGTGCGCCTGCGACTGGAGCCCGGCCTCGACCCCGCCGGCTACCCCTTCCACCACCGCCTGAGGGTGCGGTTCGCCGAGACCGACGCGATGGGCATCGTCCACCACAGCAGGTATCTGCCGTACCTGGAGGAGGCCCGTGTCGAATACCTCCGCCACCTCGGCCACCCCTACACCGAACTGCGCGAGGAAGGTGTCGACTACGCCGTGCTCGAGGCGTTCGTGCAGTACCGCTTGCCGTTGCGCTTCGATGACGAGGTGACGGTGTACCTGCAGATGGGTGAGGCCAGCCGCGCCACGTTCCAGATGGCGTACCTGCTGACGGTCGACGATGAGGTGCGGGCCACTGCGGTCACGGTCCACGGCTGCGTCAACGCACAGGGACGGCCGGTGCGCATGCCCGCGTGGCTGCTGGAGTTGGCCGCCTCGACCACTCCGCCCGAGCACTGACAGCGGGCGCCGCGCCCGCCCTGGTGCGGCAGAACTGAGCCGGGCGAAGGTTCTGACGGATCGTTCCAGGATCGTCACACCGTTTTCACCTTGCTTGGTTACGGTCGGCGGCTGTGATCGGCATCTGCACCGACTCGAGCGCGCAGCTCCCGCGTGAACTCGTCGAACGACTGGGCATCGAGGTGGTGCCGCTGATCGTGACGATCGACGGTCACGACCGGCTCGACGGCGTGGATCTCGACCCCGACGAATTCTGGTCGCAGTACCGCGACGGGCACCGTCCGGAAGTGGTGATGAGCGAGGCAGACCCCGGTCAGTTCGCCGCGGCGTACGAGGACCTGATCGCGCACGGCTGCACGTCGATCGTGTCGCTCCACGTTGCCGGCTCGGTGGTGGGCGCACTGAAGGCGGCCCGGCTCGCGGCCCACTCCACACCGATCCCGGTACGCGTCGTCGACACGACCGCGGCCGGCTTCGCGGTCGGGTGCGCGGTGTGGAAGGCGGCGGTCGTCGCGGCAGAGGGTGCGTCGGTCGACGAGGTGGTCGCCGTCGCCGAGGCCGCGGCGGCATCGCTCGGTCACTTCCTCGTGCTGCCCGCCGCGTCAGGCCCCAGCGACGGGTACACGGTCATCCGCGTGCAGGACGGCGCGGTGGAGGTGATGGCGTCGCACGCCACGGCCGTCGAAGCGATCAACGACGTGTCGGCCCGTGCGGTCGCGTGGGGGCCGCGCCTGCGGGTGGCGATCGGCCACAGCGATCAGGACAGCGCGCCGATCGCCCAGGCGTTGGAGGACGGGCTGGAGTCCGCGGCCTCGGTGGCGGAGCTGGTGCGGTTCCGCATCGGCCCAGCGATGGGTGCCCTCACCGGGCCAGGCGCGGTCGGCTGCGTCATGTGCCCGATCGACTGATCGCCAGGACGGCGTGTTCGAGCAGCCAACTGAGGAACGCGTAGAGCTGGTGCTCGCCCACCATCGGGTCGTCGTCCGCGACGGCCGACGGATCATGGGACTCGGACACGTCGAGCAGCGTGCCCAGCACCAGGCGCACCCCGTTCAGTGACTGGACGAACGCCCCCATCGCGGCATCATCCATCGGTTCACCCAACGCCAGCGCCTCCTCGACCATCGACAGGCTCTCCAGCCGCGACGACACCAGATCCTCACGCATCAGCCGCTGGTACTCGGCCTCGGCTTCCTCGTCGTCGGACAGGTGGTACGCCGGCGGGAACAGGCGACGCAGCAGCGGCGCCTGTTGCGGGTCGTCGCTGAGCAGGAGCGTGCGCAGTTCGGCGCACAGCCGGGCCACCATGTCGATCTCTTCACGCGGCAGATGCACCACGTAGCCGCGCGATGTGCGCTCCACGAGGTACTTGGGGGATCGTCGGAAGGCCATGGCCCGTCCAGTATCGCCGTCAGTCCGCGGCGATCCGTCCCGCGGCGGTCACTTCGTCCAACCGCTGCGACGCCTCGGCCCACACTCCTGGCAGCACCGGTTCGATGTGCGCGCCGTTGCGATCGACCACGCGCCGCCGGGTGATGCCGTGTTCGCGCCAGGCGCTGCCGCCCTCGGCCATGTTCAGCAGCATCGGCGCCATGCGGTCGACGGCCATCACGTAACGGGCTTCGGGGGTGTCCCCGCGCTCGTACTCCTCCCACAGCTCGCGGAAGTGCTCGGGCAGCCCGCCCGGCAGCAACCCGAACAGCCGGTCGGCCGCTGCCTCCTCGCGGGCGCGCTTGGTGTCGTTCAGTTCGCTCGTGTCGTAGGCGAACGTGTCGCCCGCGTCGATCTCGACGATGTCGTGCACCAGCGCCATGCACACCGCTCGGCCGAGGTCGACCGGTTCGGTGGCGAACTCGGCGAACACCATCGCGGCGATCCCGAGGTGCCACGAGTGCTCGGCCGTGTTCTCGCGGCGCGACCCGTCGGACAGCCAGTTGCGACGCTCGACACCCTTCAGCTTGTCGGCCTCCATGAAGAACGCGAGCGCAGCGCGTACGGCGTCCTGATCGCTCGGCGGGGCAGGGTGGGCATCGTGCTCCATCGCGGCGACGGTACTCGCTTCGTCGAAGTTACCGGCGGGTAGTTACTGTGTCGGTCCATGAGCGAGATCAAGAAAGTCGGCATCCTCGGTTCGGGCATCATGGGCTCGGGCCTGGCAGAAGTGGCCGCACGCGCGGGCTACGACGTGGTGGTGCGGTCGCGCAGCCAGGCGTCGGCCGACGCGATGGTGGCCAGCATCGACAAGGGCTTCGTGCGGGCCATCGAGAAGGGCCGCGCCACAGAGGAGGAACGGGCCGCGGTGCTGGGCCGCATCCAGGCCACCGACCACCTCGGCGCGGTTGCCGATTGCGACCTCGTCATCGAATCGGTCGTCGAGGACCTGGCCGTGAAGAAGGCGCTCTTCGCCGAGCTCGAGCAGATCGTCAAGCCCGGCGGCATCCTCGCCACCAACACCTCGACGCTCCCGGTCGTGGAGATGGCGATGGTCACGGAGCGCCCGGACCGGGTGGTCGGCATCCACTTCTTCAACCCGGCCCCGATGATGAAGCTCGTCGAGATCGTGCGGCCGCTGACCGCCAGCGACGAGACCGTCGCCGCAGCCACCGCGTTCGCGACGGCCTGCGGCAAGGACGCCGTGCAGGTGAAGGACCGCGCCGGCTTCATCGTCAACGCGTTGCTCTTCCCGTACCTCAACAACGCCATCCGCATGCTCGAGAACGGCACCGCCTCGATGGAGGACATCGACACGGCGATGAAGGGCGGCTGCAACTTCCCGATGGGGCCGTTCGCGCTGCTCGACCTCGTGGGTCTCGACACGTCGCTCGCCATTCTCGACGCGTTGTACGCCGAGTTCGCCGACCCGAACTACGCGGCGGTGCCGGTGCTGCGGCGGATGGTGGCGGCAGGCCACCTGGGCCGCAAGACCAAGCGCGGCTTCTACAGCTACTGACCGCCGGCGCGGGCAGACTGACGTCGTGCCCGTCGAACCGCCGCCGTCCGCGTGGGTGATGCCGTCGCCCGAGGTCGCGGACCGGCACGGCCTGGTTGCCGTCGGTGCCGATCTCGAGCCAGGAACCCTGCTCGCCGCATACCGCGGCGGGCTGTTCCCCATGCCCTTCGCCAAGCGACGCGTCGGCTGGTGGTCACCGGACCCGCGGGGTGTCATCCCGCTCGACGGACTGCGCGTCTCGCGGTCGCTGCGCAAGAGCAGCGCGCGGTTCGAGATCCGCATGGACACCGAGTTCGAGCAGGTGATGCGGCGGTGCGGTGACCCGCGCCGCCCGCACGGCTGGATCAACGAGGACTTCGTGCGCGCCTACACCCGCCTGCACCGAATGGGTTGGGCGCACAGTGTCGAGACCTGGCTGGACGGTCGGCTGGTCGGCGGCCTGTACGGCGTGCGCATCGAGCGCTTCTTCGCCGGCGAGTCGATGTTCCACGAGGCGACGGACGCGTCGAAGGTGGCGCTCGTCGCGCTCGTCGAGTGGCTGCACGCCCAGGGCGGCGCGTTGCTGGACGTGCAGTGGTGCACCGAGCATCTCACCACGCTGGGTGCCGTGGAGATGCCTCGCTCGCACTACCTGGCGCTACTCGCCGGCGCCGTCGAGCCAGCGCCCGGACCCGCCGCCGGGTGAGCGATCCGCCCTGTTCCTTGAGGGGCACCATCGGGGTGGTCGTGTCCATGCGACCACCCCGATGGTGCTCACCCTCGAGGGTTCCGCCGCCCGGTGTGCACTATCCATCGGCGCGCCTCCGGACGGACTTGAGAACTTCTTGCCGGAATTTTCCGGCGGTGCACACGATGCGGATCGGGCTGCCCGGCAGGCGGGGTGGCGGCGACGGCTACCCGTCGGTAACACTCTTGGCTCATGACCACTCGAGACGAGCCCTGGCTGATGCGCACCTACTCGGGCCATTCGTCGGCCCGGGCGTCGAACGCGCTGTACCGCACCAACCTGGCCAAGGGTCAGACGGGCCTGTCGATCGCGTTCGATCTGCCGACGCAGACCGGCTACGACCCCGACCACGAGCTGGCGCGCGGCGAGGTCGGCAAGGTGGGCGTGCCCGTGGTGCACCTCGGGCACATGCGCACCCTGCTCGACCAGATCCCTCCGGGGCAGATGAACACGTCGATGACCATCAACGCGACGGCGGCGTGGCTGCTGGCGCTGTACGTGGCCAACGCCGAGGAGCAGGGCGTGCCGTCACAGGCGTTGCGCGGCACGACGCAGAACGACATCGTGAAGGAGTACCTGTCGCGCGGCACCTACATCTTCCCGCCCGAGCCGTCGAAGCGCCTGATCGTCGACATGGTGGCCTGGTGTGCGCAGCACGCGCCGAAGTGGAACCCGATGAACGTCTGCAGCTACCACCTGCAGGAGGCCGGGGCCACGCCCGTGCAGGAGATCGCCTACTCGCTCGCCACCGCCATCGACGTGCTCGATGCGGTGAAGGCCAGCGGCCAGGTGGCCGACGACCAGTTCTCGCAGGTGTTCGGTGCCATCTCGTTCTTCGTCAACGCCGGCATCCGCTTCGTCGAGGAGATCTGCAAGCTGC
>JBMOGW010000245.1:0-5243 GCA_049318165.1 Ilumatobacteraceae bacterium | reverse complement strand
CGGGCCTCCACCTGGCGCAGCTGATCGACCGCGCGACCGATGAGGCGGGTGTCGGACTTCCCGGCCGACGCCACCAGCACGGTGCCGTCAGAAAGACCGGCCAGCACGAGCGGATCGGTGACGGCCAGCACCGGCGGCGAATCGATGACCACCAGGTCGACTCGGCCACGCAGCTGATCGATCAACTCACGCGCCTTCGCGCTGGAGAGCAGCTCTGACGGATCGGGAGGAATCGGGCCGGACGTGATGACCGACAGACCGTCCTCGCCCGACACCGCGGTCAACACGTCGTCGAGCGTGGTGTTGCCCAGCAGCAGATCGGTGAAGCCGTTGGCGTTGGGCAGTTCGAAGAACTCGTGGATCCGTGGACGGCGCAAGTCGCAGTCCAGCAGGACGACGCGCTGCCCGGCCCTCGCCATCACCACCGCGAGGTTCGCGGCGGTGGTGGTCTTGCCCTCCCCGGGCACGGCGCTGGTGAACTGCAACACCTGCAGCTGACGGTCGACGGACAAGAAGCGCAGCGACGTGCGCAGTCCGCGATACGCCTCGGCGGAAAGGCTCTGCGGGTCCTCACGGCTGATCAACCGAGCCGAGCCCTTGCGCGCCCAGCCCTTCAACGACGGGATGCCCGCCAGCGTGCCGAGACCGGTGACCGAGGTCAGCTGCTCCTCGCCGATGAGTTTCGTGTCGAAATGGTCGAGGATCAATGCAAGCGCGATGCCCGCGATGAGCGATGCGATGAACGCAAGCAACAGGTTGCGCAACAGGTTGGGGGAGGTCGGGCTGTCAGGCGTGACCGCCGCATCGATCACCTGGCTACCCGAGGTGACAGCCAGGGCGGCGATCGCCTTCTGGCTCTCCAACTGGGCCGCGTAGTTCTGCCGCTGCAGTTCGGCGCCCTGGATGTCGTCGTCGTACTGCAGTTGGATGTCGGCCAGTTGCTGCGTGCGATCCGCGGCGTCGGCGGGCACGGCGTCGATGGCAGCCTGCCGTTGCGTCTGCAGATCCGCCAGGCGAACCTCGGTCTCATCGAGCCGCTGCTGCAGCAGATCGATGGCGGCCTGATTCTGTGCCTGCACGTCGGCGAGACTGTCCTGCAGGAACGTGTCGGCGTGGAGTTGCGACGCCACGGCGGCGAGCGATGCGTTCGCACTCACGGCGGTGAAGGAGAACACGTCGGAGATTCGCGTCGCGCTGGCCGACAGTTGCGGCTCCTCACCCACCTGGCTGCGCACCGCCGTGAGGACCCCCTTGCTGTTGGCGCGCTCGAGTTCGTTCGCCAACTGGCGCGGCGTCATCGGATCGCCGGCGGTGGTGCCGATGTTCTTCGGCGGGTTCTTCACCAGCACCTTCGTGGTGGCCTGGTACTGCGGCGTGTCGAGGATCGACAGCACCGCCGCCGTGCCCACCGCCACCAACATCACCAGTGCGATGACCCAACGCCGGCGCCGCAACACGGCGACGTAATGGACGAGGTCCTGCTCGGTGTTGGGCTGGGCTGTCGGCACTCGTGTTCTCGTCTTCCTGGTTGCGCTCGCGCGCCCTCGGAGGAGGGTGACTGATGCTGATGCTAGACGGCGACGCTCGTGGCGCGGCATCCCCACCGCTCGCGTGATGTGTCGCACACGTGTGGCCTAACGTGAGAGGCGCGGGCGAGACGTGATCGCCCGACGATCCCTCCATGCCTCACCCACGCCGTAATCGAGTCCGAGAACTGCAGGCGGCCGCCATGGCCGTCGTCGCAGGAGTCGCCGCCGGCCTCAGCGATGCGGCACCCACCGGCATCACCGGCGTGGACCACGTGTTGGTCGGTGTGGCGGTCGCAGCGATGGCCTGGCTGTGCGCCAGCGCACCGTGGTGGGCGCTCGCCGTGACCGGCGGCGTCGCGATGCTCGCGGCCGACGACCTGCGAGTCGCGGCCGTCGCATTCATCGGCTTCACGCTCGGCATCGTCATCGGCGTGCGCGAACGCAACCAGTCCGTGATGCGCGTGGTCGCCGCCGGTCTCACCCTGAACGCGCTCGTCCGGGCCGAGTTCCGCGGCTTCTTCGGCGCCACCGCACTCGTCGGGCTCGCCGTCGTGGTGCTGCTGTTCGTCACGTCCGTGCGACGCCGACCGCGCCGGGTTCGACGCGGCGTGTACCTCGCAGCCGGCGCGCTCGGCGGCATCGTGCTGCTGGCGGTGGTGGGCGCGGTGATCGCCGTGATGGGCGCGCGCAACCCGTTGCGTGACGGCAACCGCGCCGCCCGACAGGGGCTGAGCGCCGTGAACCGCGGCGACTACACCGTGGCGGCCGACGACTTCGCCGCGGCCGCCGAATACTTCCGCAAGGCCGACGACCAACTCGACGCAGTGTGGGCGAAACCCGCACTCGCCGTACCCGTGCTCGCTCAGCATCTCGGTGCAGGGCGCGACGTGTCGGCCGCCGCACAGGTGGCCAGCGACACGATGGCCACCACCCTGCGCTCGATCGACATCGAGGCGCTCGCCGTGAAGGGCGGCCGGATCGACGTCGCCGCGGTCGCCGCGCTCGAGCAACCGATCGGCGAACTGCAGGCAGCCCTCGGCGGGCTGGAGTCCGCCGTCGACTATGCCGCCTCACCGTGGCTGGTGGGGCCCGCGCAACGCCAGGTGTCGAGCCTTCGTGAGGAGCTGACACGCAACGGCAAGCTGCTGGACAACGCTGCGGCAGCCGTCGCCGTCGGGCCGGAGATGTTGGGCGCCGACGGCACTCGCCGGTACCTCGTGCTGTTCACCACGCCGGCCGAGGCACGCGGGGTCAGCGGACTCGCCGGCAACTTCGCGGAACTCGTCGTCGACAACGGGAAGATCACGATGCCGCGCTTCGGTCGGCTGACCGAGCTGAACGTCGCCGGGTACCCGCAGCGGCGGCTCGGCTGCTGCGAGGAGTTCCTGCGCCGATACGGACGCTTCGGGTTCGACAACGGCCCCGACGGCGCCACGGCGGTGTTCGCGTGGTCGAACCTCACGATGTCGCCCGACTTCCCCACCGTGGCGCAGGTGGCCATGGATCTCTACCCACAGAGCGGCGGCACCGAGGTGGACGGCGTGATGATGATGGACCCGTATGCCATCCAGGCGTTGCTCGCCTACACCGGGCCCATCCAGGTGGACGGCCGCACCGAGCCGCTCACCGCCACGAACGCCGCGCAGTTCCTGCTCGTCGACCAGTACCTGATCCCCACCACCGCCCAGCGCGCCGATCTGCTGGCGCAGGCCGCCGAGACCACCTTCACCCGCCTGCTGGCCGGGTCGCTGCCCAGCCCGGGCCGCCTGGCGAAGGACCTCGGGCCGCTCGTGGCCGAAGGCCGTATCCGTTTCTGGTCCGACCGGCCCGCAGAGTCCGAGATGCTCGACCGCACCCACCTGTCCGGCCGGTTCCCGCAGACCGATGGCGCCGACGGGGCGGCACTGGTGGTGGCCAACGCCGGCGCCAACAAGCTGTCCGGCTACCTCTCGCGCTCGGTCGACCGCACCACCACGTTCGACGCGGCCACAGGGCTCACGCACGACACCTACACCGTCACGCTCGCCAGCGACGCGCCGACCTCGGGCCTGCCCGACACCGTCGCCGGCATTCCCGAGTCCGGCCCACGCGGCACCAACCGGCTGTACACGTGCCTGTACTCGCCGCTGGAGCTGGCGAAGGTCACCATCGACGGGCAGCCGTCGACGATGGAGACCGGCATCGAGCTCGGATGGAACGTGTTCTGCCGCTACATCGACGTGCGACCGCAGTCGTCGGTGACGATGACGGTCGAACTGAAAGGCCGGCTGGAACGACCCGACGCGCCGTTCACACGCTGGGTGCAACCGCTCGTGCTGCCCCAGACGTGGACCGACGGCGGCTGACCGCCGTCACTGGTCGCCGGTGAACTCGGGCATCGTGACGTGCCCGTCGGCGCTCACCCCGCGACGCGAGAACACCGCGCCCACCGTGCGCCCGATGATCGCGAGGTCGCGCGCGAACGTCGCATGGTCCACGTACCAGACGTCGAGCGCCAAACGATCCGGCCACGAGACGGCATTCCGGCCGTGCACCTGTGCCCAGCCGGTCAACCCGGGCGACACATCGAGGCGGCGAGCCTGCTCGGCGCCGTAGCGCGGCACATACGTCAACGGCAACGGCCGCGGGCCCACCACGCTCATGTCGCCGACCACCACCGACCACAGCTGCGGCAGCTCGTCGATGCTGCTCGCGCGCAACGCCCGGCCGAACCCGTCGAGGCGTTGCTCGTCGGGCAACAAGGCACCCTGCGCGTCGCGGGCGTCGGACATCGACCGCAGCTTCGGCACCGAGATCGGTTCCCCGTGACGGCCGGCGCGTTGCTGGCGGATGAGCACCGGCGAGCCGAGGCGAACGCGCACGGCGAGCGCGGCGACCAGCAGCACCGGAGCGGCGACCACCAGCGCTGCAGTGGCGCTGACCACGTCGAAGCAGCGCTTGCCCCGGCTCGACGTCCACCGCGCTGCTGCCACCGGCGGATACTACGCTCGGCGACGTGAGCGACGCCGGAACGACGGAGGACATCGTCATCGTCGGTGCCGGCGGGCTCGGTCGCGAGGTGCTCGACATCGTCGACGCGCTCGGTGTTGCAGGACAGCCGGTGCGCTGCCTCGGCTTCCTCGACGACGGCCCCGTGCGAGACGACCTCCTCGCGCCACGCGGCATCGGCGTGCTCGGTGGCGTGCGCAGCGGGCTGCCCGCCGATCTGACGGCCGGCACCCGCTTCATCATCGGCATCGGCGACGGCGCCGTGCGGCGCACCATCGACGCGGCACTGACCGCGGCCGGGTGGCGCCCGATGACGTTGATCCATCCCGTCACGTCCGCGGGGTTCGGGTGCAACGTCGGCGACGGCTGCATCCAGGCCGCCGGCGCACGCATCACCACCAACGTCTCACTCGGTCGCCACACGCAACTGCACGTGAACGTCGCCGTCGGACACGACGCGGTGCTCGAGGACTTCGTAAGCGTGCTCCCCGGCGCCACGATCAGCGGCAACGTGCGTCTGGGTGAAGGCGTCACCGTCGGCACCGGCGCCAACGTCCTACCTGGCATCACCGTCGGCGCGGGCGCCTTCGTGGGGGCGGGCGCGGTGGTCACCCGCGACGTGGCACCCGGTGTCACCGTCGTGGGTTCACCCGCACGCCCGCTGCCGGCACGGGGATGAACCAGCCCCGCGGCGCGCGCGACACCGTGCGGCGGGCGCGCATGGTG
>JBMOGW010000244.1:0-5259 GCA_049318165.1 Ilumatobacteraceae bacterium | reverse complement strand
ACGAAGAGGATGCCGTCGCGGAAGTCGATGCCGACGATGCGCATGCCCTCGACGAGTGCGTCGTTCAGCACGCGGTCGGGCGCCCAGCCGCGGTCGAGCAGGATCAACGTGCCTTCGGCGATCTCGGGCGCGAGACCGTCGTAGAGGTCCTCGTGCATCTGCGTGACGAGCTCGTCGTCGGGCAGGGAAGACAGGTCCAGGTCGTCGGCGTCGCTCATGTGGCCATCCTCGGTCGCGGCGGTCGTGGAGTCGCTCACGCACGAGTGGTTCCACGATGCGGAATCAATCCGCATGGTGGAACTCTACCACGATGACCTGGTCAGATGCGAGACAGTCGTACCGGAAATGCCGAGCCGTTTCGGCACCGGTTTCCGGTCGGCTACGGTGCGCCCAGACGTTCCACGGGTGGGAGAGGCCGGAACGTCCGTACCAACGGGATCCAGGGGGTCGACTGTGAAAAGGTTCATCGTGGGGGCGGCACTCGCCGTGTCCATGCTCATCGCTGCGCCGGTTGCGGATGCGCAACCCGGCTCCGCCGCGATCGGTCGCACGTTGCGACCGGTCGAGATCAGCAAGAGCGGTGTGTACATCGTCGTGATGAAGGGGCAGCCGGCCGCCGGCTACACCGGTGGCATCGCCGGGCTCCGCGCCACGAAGCCGGCGGAGGGCACGAAGCTCGACCGTCGCAACGGCGACGTGAAGCGCTACGCCGCACACCTCGACGGCCAGCACCAGCAGGCACTCGCTGCCGCAGGCGTGCCGCGTGCGCGGCTGCTCACCAGCTACAAGTACGCCGCCAACGGTTTCTCCGCGAAGCTCTCCCCCAAGGAAGCCGAAGCGCTGGCCGCGCTGCCGCAGGTGCAACTGGTGGTGCCGGACGTGATCCGCACCGTCGACCGTGCTCCCGCCGCCGTGGCCAAGCCGAGCCCGTCGTCGGCGGCGTTCCTCGGCCTCACGGCCAAGAACGGTGCCTACGCGAAGGGCATCACCGGTGAGGGCGTCATCGTCGGCGTCATCGACACCGGCATCTGGCCCGAGCACCCCAGCCTGAACCCGGCCGGGTTCGGCGCTGCGCCCGCCACGTGGGCCGGCAGCGGTTGCGACTTCGGCAACAGCGCGTTCAATCCCGCCGATGCGGCGTTCACGTGCAACAACAAGCTGCTCGCCGCGAAGCACTACGGCGCCGCGTTCGAGGCGACGTTCGGCGCCGACCTCGCACTCGGCTCGTACTTCTCGGCTCGTGACGACGACGGCCACGGCACGCACACGGCGACGACCGCTGCGGGCAACGCCAACGTGCTCGCCTCCATCCTCGGCGGCAACCTCGGCACCGTCACCGGCATCGCCCCGCGTGCGCGCGTCTCGGCCTACAAGGCCTGCTGGGAGTCCGTCAGCGGCGCCGGGTGCTCGGGCGCCGACACCGCGGCCGCCATCGACGACGCGGTCGCCGACGGCGTCGACGTCATCAACTTCTCGATCGGCGGCCCTACCCCGGCGTTCACCCTCGACGACCTGAGCTTCCTGTTCGCCGCCGACGCCGGCGTGTTCGTCGCCCGCTCGGCGGGCAACGAGGGCCCGGGTGCCGGCACGGTGGGCACCTCCGCCGTGTCGCCGTGGGTCACCGCGGTCGGCGCCTCGACCACCGACTCCACGTTCGAGGGCGCTGTCACACTGGGTGACGGGCAGGTGTTCCGTGGCGCCAGCGTCACCGGCGGCGTCGGCCCGGCGCCGATCGTGGATGCCGCAGCGCTCGGCAACCCGCTGTGCCTCGGCACCGTGGCGTTCAGCGCACCGGTCGACGGCAAGATCGTCGTCTGCAAGCGCGGCAACAACGCGCGAGTCGACAAGGGCCTCACCGTGCTGAAGGCCGGCGGCATCGGCATGGTGCTGTACAACGCGGTCGCGCCGCAGTCGACGCTCACCGACAATCATTGGGTGTCGACCGTCCACCTCGAACTCGCCGGCGGCACCGCCGTCACGGCCTACATCGCGTCGGCCGGCGCAGCGGCCACCGCCACCATCGGCTCGGCGAGCCGTGCGGCGACGCAGGGCAGTGTGATGGCCGACTTCTCGTCTCGTGGCCCGAATGGGTACTCCGAGGACATCATCACCCCCGACATCACCGCCCCCGGCGTGAACATCCTCGCCGGCAACACGCCGACGCCGTTCGCCAGCGCCCAGGGCCAGCTGTTCCAGGCCATCAGCGGCACCTCGATGTCGGCGCCGCACGTGGCCGGCATCTATGCGCTGCTCAAGCAGGCGCACCGCGACTGGTCGCCCGCCGAGGCGAAGTCGGCCCTGATGACCACGGCCCGCCAGAACGTGACGAAGGAGGACGGCGTCACGCCGGCCGATCCCTTCGACTTCGGTGCCGGTCACGTGAAGCCGGGTGGTGACGTGCGGGCGAAGAACTCGCTGTTCAACCCGGGCCTCGTGTACGACGCCGACACGCTGGACTACCTGGGCAGCACGTGCGAGACCCTGCCGGGCCTCGCCGAAGCGCTGCTCGGCACCGACACCGCCTGCTCCCTGCTCGCGGGTAGCGGTGCGTCGGTGACCGCCGAGAACCTCAACCAGGCGTCGATCGGTATCGGCGACGTGACGGGCACCGCGGTGGTGACCCGCACGCTGACCAACGTCAGCGGTCGCACGCTGACGGTGGAGGCCAAGGTGAAGGCCCCGGCCGGCTTCAAGGTGAAGGTGTCGCCGCGCGAGCTGCGCATCGCGGCCGGTCAGTCGAAGTCGTTCACGGTGACGTTCACCCGCACGACCGCCGCCTTCGGCGAGTGGGCCTTCGGCTCGCTCACCTGGGTGGGCAACGACTACGCCGTCCGCAGCACCATCGCCGTGAAGGCGAAGGAGTTCTCGGCCCCGGCCAACACGGCCGGTACCGGTGCCGCCGGCACGACGGACCTGCCGGTGAAGTTCGGTTACGCCGGCACGTACTCGGCGACGGCCCTCGGCGCGGTCGACGCGCACACGGCGGCCGGCGTGGTGGTACAGGACCCGGCGAGGGACCTCGACACGGCACTCGCCACGGACAACTACGCGCTCGAGCTCGTCACGATTCCCGCCGGCACGGCCCTCACGCGCATCGCGGTGCGCAACGCCGACGTGAACCCTGGTGCCGACCTCGACCTGTATGTGTTCGACCTCGACGGCAACCAGGTGGGTGCCTCAGCGGGCGCCACCTCCCACGAGACGGTGGACCTGGTGAATCCGGCCGCGGGTGACTACTTCGTGGTGATCCATGGATTCGACACCGTCGGGCCGACGTCGCCCTACGTCGTGTACGACTGGTCGGTGTCGCGCACGGCCACGGGAGGCTCGCTGTCGATCGGCGCCGCACCGGCGTCGGCGACGGTGGCGTCCTCGGGCACCGTCACGCTGAACTGGGCGGGGGCCGACCCCGCACAGGAGCAGATCGGCGCCGTGCTCCACACCGGCCCCAACGGCGATCTCGCCGTGACGATCGTGGAGCTCAACGCGAAGGACTGATGGCCTCGAGATGTGTGCGGTACTCGGCCTGGTGCATGAGTACCGCACACCGCTCGAAGCGGCCGACGGCGTAGGCCCAGAAGTCGTCGACGGGGTTGCCGTTGGCGTGCTGGATGACGCCCCACAGCGTCCACAGCAGGTCGCACATCGCCTTGTAGGCCACCATTCTCCCGACCTCGGCCGGGGGCGGGTCGCCGCCGAAGTAGGCACGCAGCAGCGCCGCGTCCTGCTCCGGCCCGAACCCGCCCTCGACCGAGAGGTCGCCGAGGTCCCACATCGGGTCGTTGTTGCCCGAGTACTCGTAGTCGATGACGTACATCCGGTCGCCGGTGTCGAGGAAGTTCTCGCACAGGGGGTCGCAGTGCGACGGCACCAACGGCCGCGCGGTCGCCTCCAACGCGACGCGCGTCGCTTCGGCGGTGGCCTGGAGTTCCTCGTAGCCGTCCGGCAGCGTGGCGCCCTTCTCGGCGAGGAGTCGCTTGTAGTCGTCGATCATGCCGAACAGGTCGAAGTCGGTGGCGAACGGTGTGGCGGTGGTGTGCAACCGGCGGAACGCCCGGCCGGCTCGCTCGACGGCGCCGAGGTCGCGGAATCGCTCCGCGTCCATCGTCGCTGCGCCATCCACGAAACGCGTCACCATCAACCCGTCCGAGGCGTCGAAGAACACGACCTCGGCGTTGACCCCGGCGGCCGCGGCGGACCGCGCCGCCACCTCCTCGGTCCGGCGGTCGATGTACTCGCTGGTGCCCGCGCCGGGGATGCGCAGCACGAACCGGCCACCGTCGTGCTCGAACAGGTGGTTCACGTTGGTGAGGCCGGCGAGGCGAGTGGTGGGTGTGCCGGCCGGATACCCGGCGCGGACCAGTGCGTCGGCGATGTCGCTCATGACTTGAGTGTCGCGCTCGCGGGGTCGTACAGCGGACGATCGTGACGGATCGCAGGGATCGGCTCGCCGTACACCTCGATGACGAAGTCGGTGCGGTCGAGCAGGTGGACGGGAAGGTACCCGTACACGACGGGCTTGCCGACCGTGTGGCCGAAGTTGGCCGAGGTGGTGAACCCCACGACGCTGCCGTCGCCCGGCACCATGATCGCCTCGCCGCTCACCGGGTACGCCATCGACTCGAGCGTGAAGGTGCACAGCCGACGAGTGACGCCCGCAGCGCGCTGCGCCATCAGGGCGTCGCGGCCGAGGAAGCGTTCCTTCGTCTTCGACACGCGCCAGCCCAGCCCGGCCTCCCACGGCGAGGTGTCGGGCGTGATGTCGGTGCTCCAGTACAGGTAGCCCTTCTCCATCCGCATCGTGTCGATGGCCCGGTAACCGACATCGCGGATGCCGAAGGGCTCGCCTGCGGCGCGCAACGTCTCGTACACGTGGGCCGCGTATTCGGTGGGGATGTGCAGCTCCCACCCCAACTCGCCCGTGTAGCCGATGCGCAGGCCCAGCACCGGCGCCGAGCCGATGGTGATCTCCTTCGCGGTGGCGTACGGGAACGCGTCGTTCGACACGTCGTCCTGGCTGGCCGCCTGCAGTACCTCTCGGCTCAGCGGGCCGCACAGGTTGATGACGGCGCGGGCCGAGGTGAGGTCGCGCACGATGACGGTGCCGTCGTCGGGCGAGTTGCTGCGGATCCAACCCATGTCGTGCGCGCCGAACGCCGAACCGGTGACGACGTACCAGCTGTCGGGTGCGGTGCGGGTCATCGTGAGGTCGCACTCGATGCCGCCGCGCTCGTTGCACAGCTGGGTGTAGATGGCGCT
>JBMOGW010000243.1:0-5272 GCA_049318165.1 Ilumatobacteraceae bacterium | reverse complement strand
GAGGAGTTCTGGTCGTTCCTGGCCGTTCGCTACTTCTGGGAGTTCATCTCCCTCCGCCAGAACGCCGCGTGGAAGAAGACACAAGGCGAGGCCGTGGACGCCGACATCGGCGACAGCGACAAGGAGAAACTCGAGCGATACATCCGCGGGAAGGATCACTACCAGCTGCCCTTGCGCATGTACCTCCGTGCCCAGGCCGTCGACGATGAAGGCGACCACTCCCTCACCGAGATCAACGGCGGAGGGACCGACTTCTGGCGCTCGCAGGTCCTGGGAGTTCGTACCGCCTCATATCCGGCGCTCGCCCGGTCAGTGGCTCGTGCGCAAGACGCCGCGGGTCTGAATGTCGACGAGCAACGCCGACCTGGGCGCAGGGTGAACCGACTTCGCGTCAACATCGAGTTCTTCATGCACACCGACGACGAGGCCGAAGCGATCATCACACCGCTGTGGGTCGTCACACCGCAGGACGAGATCGAGCTCGAGGCACAACGCGCACAGCGGCAGGCGAACCAGAAGGCGCGAACGTCGAAGAAGTCCGGCGCCAAGAAGGCCGCCCCTGCGAAGAAGGCAACCGCAGCGAAGCGTGTCACCCCGGCGAAGAAGGCAGCAATCGCCAAGAAGATCGCTCCGGCCAAGGCTGCTGCCGCCAAGAAGAGCACACCGGCCGAAAAGACCGCCAATTGACGCTCTGAAACCAACCGAACCGACGGGCCTGTACAAGAGCGCCGTCGGCGATCACAATTGCAGCCAATGCCCACGAATTCGGACGACGCGAACGACCGCATGGTCAGGTCGATCTCTACTGTCGACGACGTACGAGCGATTCTGAGTTCTCTTAAGTGTTCATTCGTCGAACTGATGGATTGCGTGCGGGTGGCGCATGCCGCGAGCGACTGGCAGCTTCGCCGTGCTGCAGCCGAGCGGGCCTTCGAAATGGCGACGTCGTCGAGGTCGTCCTCCTCCCTGGTCGACGCAGCGAACGCCGTGGCCTGCAGCATCCTCCTCCTAGCTGGATCGCTCGACGACCTCGGGCCGAGAACACGAGAGGCGTCCGCCTGGTTACGGTCGGCATCCGATGAGCACGACTCGCTGCGGCTCCTGGCGAGTGAGCGATGCGCCCTTCTCGACGAAGTCCTGCTGTTGCTGAGCGACGAGGACCCGCAATCGCTCGTGCGGCTCTCCAGCCGGCTGCGGAAGCTCCAATGTCCGGAGCGGGCCGTCGACGCCGCGTCAGCTGCACTTCGAGCCGAGCCCCGCTCGCCCCACGTCCTCGTCACCCTCGCCGCCGGTCTTGCCGACTGCCAACGATTCGGCCCTGCGAAGGAACGGATCCTCGATGCATTGGCGATCCAGCCGGGCTCCCCTGAGGCGCTGACCACCGCCAGTCGGATCTACCAGGAGATGGGCGACCTTCGAAGTTCGTTGAGCCACGCCGAGGATGCCTTCTCTGCGCGACCGGATCAGTTCACCGCACATCGCCTGCTGAAGGTGGCAGGCGCGACACGCGATCAATCGGCGATCGATCGGGCGCTGGAAGTCGTCGAAGCGAACCTCCACACCGAAGACTCGACAGACCTCTGGTTGCTGGCACTCACCACGGAGGTGCTCGCCGCATCAGGCGACATCGCCGCCGCCGAGCGGAACCTCGCCGAGCTCAGCAAGCACCCGCTGTCGGGCGCGCTTGCCAAGATGACCCTGCGCTGCAAGGACCTCGTACGAGCCGCGAAACGGCCCGCACTGTTCGACCCGACCACAACATCCTGACCTTCACGCCGGCAGGATGCAGCACCGCCGCGGACGGAGATCCCACAGGACCTCCCAGGAAGTCTCTCGTCACTTCCGCAACACCTCTCGGACGTGTTTGCAGTTGCCGCCGTACTCGAAGCCGGGGCAGTTGCACACGACGACGCCGTTGGCCACCTCGACCGTGTAGACCACGTTCGCGTTGCGGGACGACGTGAACGTGTGGGTCACCACGCCCGACTGCTCGGCCAGCGAGGGGCCGAAGCTCTCCAACAGCCGCAGCGTCTCCTGCAGCAGGCCCATCGTGGGCCGCTCGGGCTCGGTGGTCATCGACGGCACGGGCGGTGCCGCACCACGGCCGGCCACCGCCACCACCTGGTCGAGCAACGACGACGTCGCCGCCGCCTTCGCCTCCACCCTCGCCACCATCCGCGCCTTGTGCTCCAACAGGCCGGCGACGAACACGTCCATCGTGCCCGGCGTGTAGTGGTAGGTGACGAACGCCGTGCCCTCCCGGCCGATGCGGTGGATGCGGTCCTCGGCCTGCCAGTGGTTCGCCGGCACCCAGTCGAGGTCGTTGAACACCACGTGGTCACCCTTCGTCAGCGTGATGCCCACGCCCGCGGCGGTGAGGTTGCCGATGAACACCCGCACGTTCGGGTCGGCCTGGAACCGGTCCACCGCCACCTGGCGCGCATCCATCGCCGTCTTGCCGGTCAGCGTCACGGCGCGGCGACCGAACCGCTCCGTCAGCGTGTCCACCACGCCCGTGTAGCCGGTGAACACCACCACCTTCTGGCCGGCCTCGACGAGGTCCTCCACGAAGTCGGCCGTCGGTGTCGCCTTCGCCAACGCCAACTCGTGCCGTGCCTTGTTCAACATCCCGAGGAACGTGCCCCACGACTCGCCGCTGCGCTCAGGGTTGTCGGCCAGGTAGTCCAGCGCACGCTGCTCGAGCGACGCAATGCGCTTCACCGGCGACTCGATGGGCAACCACGTGCGTACCTTCGGCGGCAGGTCGAGCACCTCGCTCTTCGCCCGGCGCAACATCACCCCGGCCATCAACGCCGACAACTCGTCCAGGTTCGACGCACCCGTGGTGTCGAGCCCGAAGCCGTTGTCCTTCGCATCGCAGTACCGCTTCGCGAACCGGAAGAAGCTGCGCGCCATCGGGTGATCCACCGCCTTCAGCAGGTTGAAGAGATCACGCGGCCGGTTGGTCATCGGCGTACCCGTCAGCAGATACGTCGCCACGTTGCGACCGCGGCACAGCTCGAGCGTGCGCGTGGTGCGCGCCGACTTGTTCTTGATGGCGTGCGCTTCGTCGACGATCACCACCGCGAACGGCCGCGCCAACAGCGCCTCGGAGTACCGGGCCAGCCGGTCGTAGTTCACCACCGTCCACCGCGCGGTCGGGTCGACCGGGTCGGTCGCCAACACCTGCACCGACGCCCCGGGCTCGACCAGATGGATCTCGCGCTGCCAGTTGAGCTTCAACGACGCCGGGCAGATCACCAGGAACGGCCCATCGGGCGACTGTTCGCGGGCCGCGACGATGGCCGTGCGCGTCTTGCCCAGACCCATGTCGTCGGCCAGGATCGCCTTGCGCCGCGACAGCAGGAACGCCACGCCGCTGCGCTGGTGCGCGAACAGTTCGGGGTAGGCAGCGCCCACCCGCTCGGCCGCGGTGACGAGGAAGTCGGCGGAACGCACGTCGTTGCTCATCGCGCACCTCCCAGGAAGTTCTCGGCGGTGTGCTCGGTCGGGTTGCTCATCGTGTCCTCCTCGTCGGGAATCGACAGTGGGAGAACGCAAGGAGCGATCCGGTTCGTGAGGACACTTGGTTGCCCCGAAAGGCCCCATGCCACTGACGTGGAAAGCACCTTGGGATGTCCTCCCAGGTTGCCGGGCCTCGTCGCCGAGGCCGCTCTTCATGTGTGCCGACAGCGTACCGCGAGGGTGTGACAGTGAGCGACGGAGATTCGTCAGTCGGGCGTCACCGAGCGGTCGAGGTCGTCGACGAACTGGCGGTGGTCGTCGCTGCGACGGTCGATCTCACGGATCAGCTTCGTCTTGCCGTCGCCGCCACGCAGGAACGACAACGGGTCCTGCTGATCGCCGACATACCCCATCGCGAAGGCGCCCTGCTGGTAGCCCATCATCCGCAGCAGGTCGTCGTCGAGCGTCCGGGCGATGTCCTGCGGGCATGCCAGGTACTGGTTCTCCTCCTGACGCACCCAGCCCACGGCGTACGTGATGTTCACGCCCCGCCGCACGTCGTCACTCCGGTTGGCGCCACCGCCGTGCAGCACCTTGCCGTCGTAGAACAGCACGCTGCCGCGGCGCATCGACGCCTGCCCGCCCGGCATCGCCAGGCCCTCGGCATCCGACACCCCGGATGAACCGGGGATGATGTGCGTGGCGCCGTTCTCCACGGTGAAGTCGGTGAGCGCCCACATCGTGTTGCACTGCGCGTGGTAGTCGGCCGGGAACGGGAAGAAGTCGAACGCCATCTGGTCGCGGTGCAGCTTCTGCTGCGTCTCGCCGGGCTCGATGGAGATGATCTGCGTGAGGTGCAGCTGCACCGCAGTCACGTGCGACAGGAAGTGGCGCACCGTGCCGACCACCACCGGGTTCATCACCAGTTCGCGCGCCGTCGGGCAGCGGGCGATCAGCGCGCCGGTGCGGCGGGTGAACGCGCCGTCGTACTCGTCGCGACCGTGCGCCGACGCATCGATGTACGGGCCGGATTCGGCATCGAGACGGTCCATCGTCGCCTGATCGACCACGTCGTCGACGATGGCGTAGCCCCAGCGACGCAGATGATCGCTGATCTGCTCCACCGGGGTGTCGGGGGTGAAATGGTGCAGCTCCACGGCCGGATCCTACGACGCGGGCCGAACGCCGATCGCTAGGGTCGCGGCCATGTCGGACACGCGAGTCGTCATCCACGCCGACGATGTGGGCATGTGCCACGGCGCCAACCGCGCCTTCGTCGAGCTCAGCGAAGTCGGGGCCTTGAGCGCCGGGTCGGTGATGGTGCCGTGCCCGTGGTTCGCCGACCTCGCGGAGGCGGCGGCAGCGAACCCCGCACTCGACCTCGGCGTGCACCTGACACTGAACAGCGAGCACCGCGGGTACCGCTGGGGACCGGTCAGCGACGCGAGCCCGGCCTCGGGGCTGGTCGACGACGACGGCTTCCTGTGGCGCACCGTGGCGCAGGTGCGTCAGCACGCGCACCCCGACGCCGTCGAAGCCGAATGGCGAGCGCAGATCGATCGGGCCCTGCGGGCCGGCATCGACGTCACCCATCTCGACGCGCACATGGGATCGGCGCTCGCCCCCGAGTGGTGCGAGCGGTACGTGGCGCTCGGTGCCGAGTACGGGCTGCCGGCCCTGATCACCACCCGGCTCTCCGCCTACGACCCGCACAACCATCTCAGCGACGTCACCGACGAGCGCTTCGAGCCGTTCGTCGCCCAGGCGCGTGCCGCCGGCATGCCGGTGTTCGACCGCGTGCTGGAGA
>JBMOGW010000242.1:0-5301 GCA_049318165.1 Ilumatobacteraceae bacterium | reverse complement strand
AGGGCGTGTGTCCCATTTCGTCGTTCCGAGCGGCTTGACCAGAGCGCACAGAACGGGCACTGGGCGCTCCCCGTGGCGAGGTTGCTTGCTCTCGAAGCGGGTGCGGCCGAGCGTCGCCGCTGGGTGTCGCATTCCGTACCCATGGGCGCGTTTCACCACCGAATCCGTCGCATTTCGCACCCATGGGTCCGGGAAGCGACACGAATGTCGCCGAACGCGCCCGACCACCACCCACTTCCAGAGCAGAGCAGCCTCCGATGTGCGGCGGCCAGGTCGCCCGCCCAGAACTGCCGTTGTGCGCTGTCCGCGGGGGTCGAAACAGGACACACGCTCTCGGCTACCGCTCCTTTCGGACGACCCTGCGTCCCGCCGCCTCGGTGGGTCTGGAGGGGGTCTCGCGGGATCAGCCTTGGCTGGTGGTCTCGACGATCGCGATGGTGGACGGGGTGGTCGGGACGGCGTCGGTGGTCGGGACGACCAGCGGGGCGTCGACGACGGCAGTCGTGGGGACGACGGTCGTGGCCCAGCCTTGGGAGGCGGGTTCGCAGTACTCGTACACGTCGCGGCCGAACGAGTCGGTGCCGAGGGGGCCGGTGCAGTGCCATTCGGCAGGGAGCACCGGGTAGCAGTTGGTCGACGCCGCGGGCGGGGCGACCGGGGGAGAGGTCGCGGGCTCGCCGACGCCGAACATCGTGGTGGTGGTGCCATCGCTGGCCGGGTCGTCGGTGGGCAGGCCGGTCGTGGTGGTGCCGGCGGGGGCGATGGTCTCGGCATTCTCGAGGATCGTGCTCGTGACGATCCCGGGAACGGTGACGATCAAGGGAACGGTGACGTACACCGCCGTGGTGGTGGCGATGCCGGCGATGGTGCTGCCCGACACCTCGAACGCGGGGATGGTGGTGGGGTAGACGACGTCGCAGATGGTGTTGGCGGTGCCGAGGCCGGGGAGCGTGTCGGCCGTCGAGCCGGCGGGCTCGTCCTGGCGGGCGGCCCACAGGCCGGCGCCGCCGAGCGCGACGACGGCGGTGCAACCGACCATCGCGGCCGAACGGCGTTGGTTGCGGCGGCGGGCGCGTCGCTGTACGTCGACCATCGACGGGCGGTCCACCAGCGGGACGTGTCGGGACGCGAACGCGTCGTGCAGGGCGCGGTCCAGGTCGGCGTCGTGGCCGTGGTTCGGGTCGTGGCTCATCGGGTCACCTCGGTACGGAGTCGGGCGAGTGCCCGGTGGACGGTGGACTTCACGGTGCCGACCGGCACACCGAGGGTCTCGGCAATCTCCTGGTCGGACAGCTGCAGCTCGTAGCGCAGCACGATGGCGTTGCGCTGGCGGGTGGGTAGGCGACGCACCGCGTCGAGGACGTGGTTGAACACCAGGTCGCCCGGCTCGTCGGGGATCGGCGGGTGTTGGCGGGTGAGCCGGCGTCGGCGCAGCACCTTGCGCCCGCCGTTCAGCACGCACACACGCAGGTAGGCGACCGGGTTGTCGATCACGCGGTAGCGGACGTACAGCGCAGCGAACGCCTCCTGCACCACCTCCTCGGCCTGGCCGGCCTCGTCCACCAGTGCGGTCGCCAGGCGCACCATCGGCCGGAACTCGCGCTGGTACAGCACTTCGAACGGCTCGCGGACGGCGAGCTCCGTCACCGGGATCGGGTCTCGCATCAGGGGCACCGTCGCATCGCTCATGTACCTCCCACGAGTCCCGAGGCGCCGGATCGGTTCCAGGGTTCCCGCAGAACTTAAGTTCTGCGGGAAGGTCAGGCCAGCAGGGTGTCGATCGCGGCGGCGAGCTGGGGGACGTCGGGGCCGAGGCTGGCGACGTGGCCGCTGGCGGGCAGCTCGAGTCGCGTCACCGGGCCGCCCAGCGACGCAGCCAGCGCGTCGAGCGCGAACGGGTCGGCGCTGTCGTCCATCGCGCCGTGCGCCAGCAGCACCGGGCACCGCACGGCACCGAGGTCGGTCGACAGCACGCCGCGCACCATCTCCACCAGCGCGCCGATCGGCAGGCGGGCGTAGCCCACCTCACCTTCCTCGAGGGGCGGGCCGTCCAACCAGTCGTGGCCGCGCGACTGGCGCCACTCCAGGCCCTCCAGCACGTCCTCGTCCGCGTACGGCGGATTGATCGCCACGACGGCTCGCCACGGTGCACCTGCCGCAGCGCCCGCGAACGCCAGCGACGCGCCCATCGACTGGCCGACGACGGCGTCCACGTCCACCGGGAGCGCGGCGAGCCAGTCGGCCCACGTCACACCCACCAGGTCGGCGGCGTCGGTGCCGTGGCCGGGCAGTGTGACGGCCACCACCTCGTGGCCGAGCGCGGCGAGGGCGTCGGTCACCGGCTGCATCGTGGCTGCGGTGCCGCCCATGCCGTGGACGACGGCGATGCGCGCCATGTCAGTCGGCGAGCGCAGCGTGCAGGTCGGCCAGCAGGTCGGCCGGATCCTCCAGGCCGACGGAGATGCGCAGTAGGCCGGGTGTCACGCCCTGCTCGGCGGCCTCGTCGGGCGACAGGTACGCGTGCGTCGTGGTGGCCGGATGGCACACCAGCGTCTCCGGACCACCGAGCGACGTGGCCACGTGCAGCAGCCGCACCTTCGTCAGCAGTTGCTCGACCGCGGGCAGCCCGCCGGCGAGTTCCACGGCGAACACGGTGCCGAACATGCGCATCTGCCGCTTCGCCAGGTCGTGCTGCGGGTGCGTGTGCAGGCCGGGGTAGTGCACCGCCGAGACGCCCGGGTGGCGCTGCAGCGACTCGGCGAGGAACTGCGCGCTGGCGGACTGGTGGTTGGTGCGCACGGCCATCGTGCGGATGCCGCGCAGCGCGTTGAGCGCGTCGAACGGTGACGGCGTCGCGCCGTGCAGCACGCTGTACGCCCAGATCGCGTCGATCAGATCCTTCTCGCCGCTGACCACGCCGAGCGTCGCGTCGTTGTGTCCGGCGATGCCCTTCGTCGCCGAGTGCAGCGACAGGTGCACGCCGTGCGCCAGCGGCTGCTGACCGAGCGGCGTGGCGAACGTGCCGTCGACCACGGTGATCGGGCCGCGCAACGCGCCCAGCTCGTCCATGTCGACCAGCGACAGCAGTGGGTTCGACGGCGTCTCGGCCAGCACCATCATCGTGCGCCCGGGCCGCACGGCGTCGGTGAACGCGCCCGGCTGCGTGCCGTCGACGAACGTGACGTCGATGCCGAAGCGTGCGCAGGGACCCTGCAGGAACGCGAGCGTCGCGGCGTACAGGTTGCGCTGGGCGACGATGTGGTCGCCCTTGCTGCACAGCGCCAGCACCACCGAGCTGATCGCGCCCATACCGCTGGCGAACGCGAGCGATGCCTCAGCGCCCTCCAGTTCGGCCATCGCGTCCTCGAACGAGCGCACCGTGGGGTTGCTGTAGCGGCTGTAGAACTCCTGCGACCGCACGCCCGTCGCCCTGCGACGCGCGTCGGTCATGCTCTCGCTCTCCCACACGCTGCTGGCCCACAGGGCGGGCGCCAGCGAGCGCCCGCTGTGGGCGCGACCGCTGGTGATCGCCCGTGTGGCCGGCTGATTGGCGGGCGACTGTTCAGAGTGCTCAGAGTGCTCAGAGTGCTCGGACATTCCTCGCAAGGCTACAGTCCGGCCGATGAGCGTCGACCCAGGGTTTCTGTACCGCACCTGTCGTGAGCGGACCACCGCACTCGTGACGGCAGGGGTGGACGAGACCCTGCCCGTGCCCGCCACGCCGGGCTGGACGGTGCACGACATCATCGCCCACCTGGCCGGTGTCACGGAGGACGCGACGAACGGCAACATGGTCGGCGCGCCCGGCGACGAGTGGACCGCCGCTCAAGTGGCGCGTGGTCGTTCGAAGTCGATGGACGAACTGCTCGCGATGTGGGCCGAGCGTGCACCGCTCGTCGAGGCCGTGTTCTCGTCACCCGAGGGTGCGCCCCGGCTCGCCGGCGTCATCGACGTGCACACCCACGAGGCCGACCTGCGCCACGCGCTCGGTCTGCCGGTCGCTGTGCCGGCCGACTTCCTCGACTGGGTGGCGACGCGGTTCCGCGACGGGCTCGCCGCACAGGTCGCAGCCGCGGGCCTGCCCCCGGTCACCGTCGGCGCCTCGGATTTCGAATGGTTCCGCGGCCGCCTCGGGCGGCGCACCGTGGACGAAGTGTGCGCGTACGACTGGTCCGCCGACCCGGCGCCGTACCTCGACCACTTCTTCGTCTTCGGTCGCGCGGTCGAGTCGCTGCACGAGCACGAGGTCGCGACGTCGTGATCGGTCGCCTCGGCGAGGTGGTGGTGGACTGCCACGACCCGATGGCGCTCGCCGAGTTCTGGCAGCGCGTCCTCGGCGGTTACCTCGTGCGTCAGAGTCACGAGTGGGTGGCACTCGAGCCGCCGACGGGCGTGACGATCGGCTTTCAGCTCGTGCCGGAGCCGAAGACGGTGAAGAACCGGGTGCATCTCGACGTCGACGTGCCCGACCTCGCTGCTGCGGCAGATGCGGCCGTCGCCATCGGGGCGACGCGAGTCGGCGACGTCGTGTACGACGAGCTGGGTGGTTTCCAGGTGATGCAGGACCCGGAGGGCAACGAGTTCTGCTTCATCAACGGCCCCACCGCGATCACCGCTTGAAACGTTTCAGTACGTAGCGATCAGCCGCCCGAGCGCAGCAACCGCCCGGGCAGTTCGCCCGTGAACGCGTCGTCGGCCACCGTCTGGACGCCACCGCACCACGTCGCCACGTAGCCGTCTGCCCTCTGCACCAGCCGCCGCGCGCCCGCCGGCAGGTCGTGCGCCATCCGTGCAGGGCCGAACGACAGCCGGTCGTAGTCGATCAGGTTCAGATCGGCGCGCATGCCGGGCGCCACGACGCCGCGGTCGGCAAGGCCGTAGAAGGCGGCCGTCTGCGACGTCTGCCGGTGCACGACGTGCTCCAGCGGCAGCTTCGGTCCGCGACTGCGGTCGCGCGTCCAGTGCGTGAGCATGAACGTCGGGATGCCGCCGTCGCAGATCGCGCCGCAGTGCGCACCGGCGTCGCTCAGCCCCAGCCGTGTGTGCGGGTGCTGCTGCGCCACCTCGGTGAAGCCGAGGTCGCCGTAGCTGTAGTTGAAGAACGGCGCGTAGATCATCCCGTTGCCGTCCAGCGACGTCAGCTGGTCGAGGATCAGTTGCATGGCCGGTGTGCCGGTTCGCCGGCTCAGCGCGCCGATGCTGTCGTCGCGGCTCGGCTCGTAGTCGATGTTGCCGTCGTCGGTGAGCCACATGCCGTCGAGCTTGTCGAGGATCGCCCGCTGCATGAAGCCGCCGTCGTCG
>JBMOGW010000241.1:0-5311 GCA_049318165.1 Ilumatobacteraceae bacterium | reverse complement strand
GCCTGCTGCCGCACCGCACGCTGCTGGACAACGTGGCGTTCGGCCTCGAGCTGCGTGGCGTCGACAAGAAGGAGCGTCGCGAACGCGCCGATCGCACGTTGGCGCTCGTCGGCCTGCCCGGCATGGGTGACTACCGCCCCCACCAGCTCTCCGGCGGCCAGCAGCAGCGCGTCGGCCTGGCGCGAGCTCTTGCCACCGACCCCGACATCATGTTGTTCGACGAGCCGTTCTCGGCGCTCGACCCGCTGATCCGGCGTGAGATGCAGGACGAGATCGTGCGCCTGCGCGCCGAGCTGAAGAAGACGATGGTGTTCATCACCCACGACCTGCAGGAGGCGCTGCGCCTCGGCGACCGCATCGCGATCATGCGCAACGGCCGCTTCGTGCAGGTGGGCACGCCCGCCGAGGTGGTGCTCGAGCCTGCGGACGAGTACGTGGAGAACTTCGTGCGCGACGTGCCGCGCAGCCACGTGGTGCCGGTCGACGCGGTGATGGCGCCGCCGACCGACGGCCCGTTCGCCGGCGAGGTGCAGGCCGACACCAAGGTGCGCGACGTCGTGGCCCTGGTGGCGCACAACGACCTGCCCGTGCGTGTGGTGCGCGACGGCGTGACCGTCGGCACCATCGACCGTGTCGGCGTGTTGTCGGTGATCGCGGGCGAGGACCGCTGATGTCGGTCGCCAGCGTCGAGACGCTGCCGGAGCAGGAATCCGATGCGGTCGTCGCGCTGCGTCGCCGCAACCGCCTGCTCGCGTTCGCCGTGCTCGGTCTGCTGGCGGTCCTGGCCATCGTGGTGTTCTCTCACGACGTGCCGAGCTGGCTCGACCTGAAGGTCCAGGAGCGCGCCCAGCGCGCCTACAAGTGGACGATCACCAACCGCCAGACATCGCCGATCTTCACTCGCTTCTTCAATCCGCTGAAGGACGTCCTGCAGTGGATGTACGACGTGACGATGTCGGTACTGGAGTTCCTGAGGTGGCCGGGTGTCGTGGCGCTGACCGGCGCCATCGGCTGGCGCACGGGCGGCATCCGTGCGGGCCTCGCCGGCGCCGCTGCGATGCTCGGCGTGGGCATGATCGCCGACTGGGACCTGGCGATGATCACGCTCGACATCATGCTCGTGTCGGTGTTCATCGCCCTCGTGATCGGCATTCCGCTGGG
This sequence comes from Ilumatobacteraceae bacterium, assembly GCA_049318165.1. Taxonomy (GTDB): domain Bacteria; phylum Actinomycetota; class Acidimicrobiia; order Acidimicrobiales; family Ilumatobacteraceae; genus UBA668. The sequence goes on along the minus strand of JBMOGW010000241.1, from coordinate 4,150 downwards.
CATCTGGACGGCGCGCAGCGACCGCGCCGAGCGGGTGATCCGCATCGTGCTGGACACGATGCAGGTGATGCCGATCTTCGTGTACTTCAGCCCGGTCCAGGTGTTCTTCGGCATCAAGGTTCCGCCGGCGATCATCGTCACCGTGATCTACGCCGTCCCGCCCGCGGTGCGCCTCACCAGCCTCGGCCTGCGCAACGTGCCGGTCGTGCTGAACGAGGTGGGCGAGTCGTTCGGCGCCAACAGCCGCCAGCAGCTTTTCAAGGTGCAGTTGCCCGTGGCCCGCAAGGCAATCCTGCTCGGCCTCAACCAGGTGATCATGATGGCGTTCGGCGTCGTCGTGCTGGCCTCGTTGCTCGGCACCGGCGACCTCGGCCAGAAGGTGCTCAGTGCGCTCCAGAAGCAGAAGGTGGGCGAGGCCGCTGCTGCCGGCCTGGGCATCGTGCTGCTGGCCATCGCCCTCGACCGCGTCACCACCGGCGAGCGCCCGCACACCTTCCACCGCTGGGGGCACCTGGTGCCGACGGTGTCGCGGCGAACGGGTTCGTACATCGCGGTCGGCGTGGTGGCCGGCACCACGCTGCTGGCCCACGTGTTCGACTGGACCACCTTCCCGTCGTGGCTGACGATCGACATCGCGCCCGCGATCGACGACGTCGTGACGTGGGTGCAGGACACGTTCCGGCACCAGACACAGTGGGTGAGCGACTTCCTCGTGACGTGGGTGATCGACCCGATCTACCAGTTCCTCATCTGGCTGCCGTGGTTCCTCGTCGTCGTCGCGATCGCGACGATCGGCTTCCTCAGCAAGGGTTGGCGGCTGGCCACCGGGGTGGCGATCTGCATGATCCTCGCCGCGGCGATGGGCACCATCCCCGGCGGTGGCGGCCGCGAGTCGATCTGGGACCTCGCGATGTGGACGCTCAGCCAGGTGCTGGTGGCGATCATGATCAGCGTGCTCATCGCCCTGCCGCTGGGCATCCTCGCCGGCCGGTCCGATCGTTTCGAGCGGTTCCTGCGCCCGTTCCTCGACGTGGCGCAGGTGCTGCCTGCGTTCGTGTACCTGATCCCGGTCGTGTTTCTCTTCGGCGTCGGCCGCTCGGCAGGAGTCGTCGCGTGCGTGATCTACGCCGTCCCGCCGTGCATTCGCCTCACCTCGCTCGGCATGCGCGAAGTGCCGCACACGCCGCGGGAGGCCGCGATCTCGTTCGGCGCCACGCCGCCGCAGGAGATGCGCATGGTCCAGTTGCCGCTCGCCCGCAAGGCGATCCTGCTGGGCATCAACCAGACCTTGATGATGGTGCTCGCCACCGTCATCATCGCCGCACTCATCGGTGCGGGAGGCCTTGGTCTCGTCGCCTACGAGGCGACGGCCAAGCCGAACATCAAGTTGGGCCAAGGCGTCGCCGGCGGCTTGGCTATTGTCCTGTTGGCCATCATGCTCGACCGCATCACGCAAGCATGGGGCACATCCAAGCAAGGGGGAAACCACCAATGAAGTCATCCCGCACCGCGCGCCTGCTGTTCGCAGGTGTCGCCGTAGCATCGCTGCTGGCAGCGTGCGGCTCGGACGGCGATTCGTCGTCCAGCGACACCACCGCCGGCGGCGCCGACACCACTGCCGGGAGCACCGACACCACCTCCGGCGGCAGCACGCCGACCGGCGGCGGCGAGGCCATCACGCTCGCCGTCAACCCGTGGACCGGATCGGCCGTCAACGCCTATGTGGCGCAGGCGGTCATCCAGGCAAACCTCGGCACCACCGTGAACATCACCGACATCGACGAGAACGCCACGTGGGTGGGCATGGACGACGGCAGCATCGACGCCGTCCTCGAGGTGTGGCCGTCGGGTCACGCCGCCGACAAGGCCACGTACATCGACGAGAAGGGCTCGGTCGTCGACATGGGTCTGCTCGGCCCGAAGGCGAAGATCGGCTGGTACGTGCCGAAGTTCGTCATCGACGAGCACCCCGAGTTGGCCACGTGGGAGGGCTTCAAGGACCCGGAGCTGGCGAAGCTGTTCGCCACGGCCGAGTCCGGTGACCTCGGTCAGTTCACGATGGGCGACCCGAGCTACGTCACCTACGACGAGCAGATCATCGCCAACCTCGAACTGCCGCTGAAGTACGTGGTGGCCGGCTCGGAGGCCGCACTGCTGACTGCCATCGACAAGGCGTTCGCCGACAAGCAGCCGATCCTGCTGCAGTTCTGGCAGCCGCACTGGAAGCAGAGCCAGGTGGAGCTCGTCGAGGTGAAGCTGCCCGACGTCACCGACGCCTGCCTCGAGTCGGCGGCCAACGCCGACGGCGGCTTCGCCTGCGACTACCCGGTGGACGACCTGTTCAAGGCCGCCAGCGCCAAGCTGGAGACCAAGAACGCGGCTGCGTTCAACGTGCTGAAGAAGCTGCAGTTGACCACCGAGCAGCAGAACGAGGTCGCTGCGATGATCGACGGCGAAGGCATGAAGCCGGCTGAGGCCGCCCAGAAGTGGGTGGACGCCAACCCGGACGTCTGGAAGGCATGGCTGGGCTGACGCCCACCACACACTGAAACATCGAGTTGCGACGGGCGGCGGTCCCTGCGGGGGCCGCCGTTCTCGCGTACAGAAAGCGAACACGAACATGACCAGCACACCCCGCCGCGTCGGCTACGTCGGCCTCGGCAACCTCGGCTTCCATCTCGCCCGCTGCCTGCTGAAGGCCGGGCACACGGTCACCGTCAGCGACCTGAACCGCTCGCTCGCCGAGCCGTTGCTCGCCGAGGGTGCGCAGTGGGCGGACGACGCCGCCGCGGTTGCCCGGGTGAGCGACGTGGTCTTCACCTGCCTGCCGTCGCCGCGTGCGGTGGACGCCGTGGTCGCCGGCCCGAACGGCCTGCTGGCCGGCTTCGCCCCCGGCGGTACATGGATCGACAACAGCACCAACGACCGCGAGGAGACCCTGCGTCTGTCGCAGCTGTGCGCCGAGCACGGCGTGCGGATGCTGGAGTCGCCCGTGACCGGCGGCGTGCACAAGGCGGCTGCGGGGGAGATCACCGTGCTCGTGGGTGGCGACGAAGCCGTCTACGAGGAGCACGCCGACCTGCTCGCCGCGATCGGTACGCCGGTGCTGTACATGGGTCCGCTCGGCAGCGCTGCGGTGATCAAGGTGATCACCAACATGCTCGCCTTCATCCACCTCGTGGCAGCTGGTGAGGCGCTCATGCTGGCCAAGCGCGGCGGTCTGGACCTGGCGAAGAGCTTCGAGGCGATCCTCAACAGTTCCGGCAACAGCTTCGTGCACGAGACCGAGAGCCAGGTGATCCTCAACGGCAGTTACAACATCAACTTCACGATGGACCTGGCGGTGAAGGACCTCGGGTTCGCGATGGAGTTCGGCAAGGTGTTCGGCGTGCCGCTCGACCTGGCCGGCCAGACCTACCAGACGTTCATCCGTGCGCGCTCGCAGTACGGCGGCGATGCGTGGAGCAGCCAGGTGGTGAAGCTGTTGGAGGACGCGTTGGACACCGACCTGCGCGCCCCGGGTTTCCCGGCCGAGCTGGAGTGAGCGGTTCGTGTCATGCGATCACCGAGAACGCCTCGGCGAACGCATGACATGAACGAGTCAGCCGGCGTGGCCGGCGGTTGGGCTCAGCGGAGTTCGTACATCTCGTAGACGAGCGTGCCGTCGGGCTGGAACGCGCCCTTGGCGGCGCCCTGGATGCGGTTCAGCCACAGGTAGCGCTCGTCGCCGGTGTGGAACAGGGGAGCGGCGTACACCGTCATCGTGTCGAACTGCAGGCGGCCGCTGTAGGTGGCGTGGATGACCGCACCATCGTCGGTCTGGTACGTGACCTTCACGTCCAGCGTGCCGTAACCCTCGGGCGACGTGCGCAGCCAGTCCGCAGCGGCATGGCCGAGCATCGTGCCGTTGACGCGCTCACCGACGATGGTGGCGCCTGTGACCTCGCCGATGACCATCGAGGACGAGACGTTGATCGTCGGGGCCAACGTGACCGTGCAGGTGAACAGCGGGATGAGTTCGAGCGTCATGACCGCGCACCGTAGTGCAGCGACATCGCTGGCCGTCACCCGGAGGGAAACGCGTACCCCGTCCCTGCGTACACGTCGGCGAGCGCCTCGGCGCCCGGCACCGACGACAGCGGCCGGCGGG
>JBMOGW010000240.1:0-5346 GCA_049318165.1 Ilumatobacteraceae bacterium | reverse complement strand
CCCTGCCCGACGACGAGGCGATCGAGGCGAAGATGGTCACCAAGGCCATCGAGCGTGCCCAGACCACGGTCGAGCAGCGCAACGCCGAGATCCGCAAGAACGTCCTCAAGTACGACGAGGTGATGAACGAGCAGCGCAAGGTCATCTACGCGCGCCGCGACCAGATCCTCGAGGGTGCCGACCTGAAGTCCGCAGCGATGGAGTACCTCTCCGACGCCGTCGACGCGATCATCGACACCCACTGCGTGAGCGAGGCGCCTGACGAATGGGACCTCGACTCGCTGGTGAAGGAACTGCGCACCTTCTGGCCGAACGAGATCGAAGTCGCGCAGCTGCAGGACTTCGAGGACGCCGACGACATCTACGACCTCGTGACGGACGACGCGAAGAAGTACTACGAGCGTCGCGAGGAAGAGCTCACCCCGACGGTGATGCGCGACGTCGAGCGCCAGGTGATGCTGCGCATCATCGATCAGCGCTGGCGCGAGCACCTCGAGGAGATGGACTACCTCCAGGAGGGCATCAACCTTCGTGCCATGGGCCAGAAGGACCCGCTCACCGAGTGGCAGCGCGAGGGCTTCGAGATGTTCGGCCAGATGATGAAGGGCATCGCGCAGGACTTCGTGAAGTACGTGATGCACGTGCAGGTGGTGCGCAACGAGGCCCCGGCCCCCGCAGTGCAGAACCTGCAGCAGACGTCGAGCGACAACGCCCCGGCCGACACCGGCATCGCCGCCGCCGCCCGCGCGGCTGCTGCGTCCGGCGAGATCCCCGCCGAGGCAGCGCCTGCCGCACCGGTGCAGAAGCAGCAGACCCTCGTCAAGGACGAATGGTCGAAGACGCCGCGCAATGCGCCGTGCCCGTGCGGCAGCGGCAAGAAGTTCAAGATGTGCCACGGCGCGACGCTCTGAGCACCCTCACACCCTGACGACGTTCACATGCGCGATTTCTCCGACGACCTCAAGGACCTTCGCCGCCGCCTCGGCGACGCGGAGCGCTACCTGAAGATTCCGGCCGGCCGGGCCCGCCTGGCCGAGCTGGAGATGGAAGTGGCGCGTCCCGACCTGTGGGACGACCAGGAGCTGGCGAAGCGGATCAACGCCGAGTACGCCAACGTGAAGGGCGACATCGACACGTTCGATCAGCTCAGCGGCGATCTCGACGACGTCGAACTACTGCACGAGATGGCCCGCGAGGTCGACGACGCGTCGCAGGAGACCGACATCCAGGCGGCGATCGACTCGATCGGCACGCGCCTGAAGGATCTCGATCTGCGCAGCCTGTTCACGGGCGAGCACGACGAGGTCGACTGCATCGTGCAGATCAACGCCAAGGATGGCGGCGTCGACGCCCAGGACTGGGCCGAGATCCTGCTGCGCATGTACTCGCGCTGGGCCGAACGTCGTGGGTTCGCGATCGAGATCGACGAGTACAGCGAGGGTGCCGAGGCCGGCATCATGTCGTGCGAGTTCACGATCACCGGCCGGTACGCCTACGGGCTGATGACGGGCGAGCGCGGCACCCATCGTCTGGTGCGCATCAGCCCGTTCGACAACCAGGGTCGTCGTCAGACCAGCTTCGCTGCGGTGCAGGTGTGGCCGGTGATGGACGCGCCGAACGTCGAACTGAACGAGTCCGACATCGAGATGCAGGTGTTCCGTGCCAGCGGCGCCGGTGGTCAGCACGTCAACAAGACGTCGTCCGCGGTGCGCCTGATCCACAAGCCCTCCGGCCTGGTGGCATCGAGCCAGGAGGAGCGCAGTCAGCTGCAGAACCGCGAGAAGGCGATGAACCGCCTGAAGGCGATGGTGGCGGCGAAGATCGAGGAGGAGCACGAGGCCGAACTGGCATCGATCGCCGGCCGCCAGGCCCAGGTGGGCTGGGGCAGCCAGATCCGTTCGTACGTCGTGCAGCCGTACCAGATGGTGAAGGACCTGCGCACCGACGTGGAGACCAGCCAGATCGACTCGGTCCTCGACGGCGACATCGAGCAGTTCATGGAGGGCTACCTGCGGTGGCGACGCCGGGAGGCGGAGTGACTGGGGTACGGTTGAGCGCCGCATGATTCGCCTCGAGAACGTCACCAAGTCCTACAGCACGGAGGTCACGGCCCTCCGCGACGCCAGCTTCGACGTCGCCAAGGCCGAGTTCGTCTTCCTCGTCGGGCCCTCCGGTTCCGGCAAGAGCACGCTGTTGCGCATGATGAACCGCCAGGAGCGGCCCGAGCGCGGCGCCGTGTGGGTGGCCGGCCGCAACATCAACGAGATGCCCGACAGCAAGGTGCCGCACCTGCGTCGCAACATCGGCAACATCTTCCAGGACTACAAGCTGCTCACCAACAAGACGGTGCTCGAGAACGTCGCGTTCGCGCTCGAGGTGATCGGCCGTCCCCGTCACGTGATCCGCCAGCAGGTGCCTGCCGTGCTCGACCTGGTCGGTCTGGCGGGCAAGGAGGACCGCTTCCCGCACCAGTTGTCCGGCGGCGAGCAGCAGCGTGTGTCGATCGCCCGCGCGTTCGTCAACCGGCCGCTGATCCTCCTCGCGGACGAGCCCACGGGCAACCTCGACCCGGCGACGGGCGAGGGCATCATGCGCCTGCTCGACCGCATCAACAAGACCGGCACCACGGTCGTCATGGCCACCCACGATCAGCGCATCGTCAACATGATGCGCAAGCGCGTGATCCAGTTGGACCGCGGCGTGATCGTGCGTGACCAGGCCCGAGGTGTGTACGAATGATCAGCCGCCTTCGCTACACCCTCCGCGAGATGTGGGCGAGCATGTCTCGCAACAAGACGCTCACTGCGGCCACGATCATCACGTCGACGATCTCGCTGCTGCTGTTCGGTCTGACGTTGCTGATCCAGCGCGGCTTCGACAACCAGCTCAAGCTGTGGACCGGTGGCGTGGAGATGGTCGTCTACGTCAAGCACGGCGCCACGCCCGAGCAGGTGCAGCTCATCCAAGGCGCGCTCGAGGCGCAGAACACCGTCGTCGAAACGCCGGTGGACTACTGCGACGAGGCCTGCGCCACCGAGGTCGCCAACACGCTCTTCGCGGGTGACGAGGATTCGCTGCAGCAGTTGATCCCGAAGATCCCGTCGTTCTTCCGAGTCACCCCGATCGACAAGGACAGCGGCGAGGTGCTGCGCACCTTGAAGGACACGTTCAGCGAACTGCCGAACGTCATCGACGTGCGAACCCCCGATCAACAGGTCGAGGTGCTCAGCCAGCTGAAATCCTTCTTCGGCGTACGCACCCTGATCATCGCCGGTGGCCTGCTGGCCGCGTCCGCGCTGCTCATCTGGAACACCATCCGCACCGCGATGTTCGCCCGACGGCGGGAGATCGAGGTGATGAAACTCGTGGGTGCCACCAACTGGTTCATCCGCCTGCCGTTCATGCTCGAAGGCCTGTTGCAGGGCATCGTCGGCGGGTTCCTCGGTGGCGTCTTCATGCTGCTGATCAACCGCGACTGGACGGCGGGCGTGCGCGCCTTCCCGGTCAGTTCCGGCCTCGAGGGTTTCGTGGTCACCGACGGTTACCCGTACACGGTGTGGTTCATCATGATCCTCGTCGGTGCGTTCGTCGGTGCAGTGGGCTCCGGCACCGCTGCGTCCAAGTTCCTGGACGTGTAGTCCCGCGGCGTAGGTTCGCCGCATGGAGTACACGCAGATCGTCTACGAGGTGGCGGATCACGTCGCCACCATCACCCTGAACCGTCCCGAACAGCTGAATGCGTTCACCGGCACGATGATGCGCGAGGTGATCGATGCGTTCGACCGTGTCGATGCCGACGACGACGTCCGGGTCGTGATCGTGACGGGTGCCGGGCGCGGGTTCTGTGCCGGCGCCGACCTGTCGGGCGGTGGCGAGACGTTCAGCAAGGGTGGCAGCGACGAGATCCCCGAGGACGTCGGCATTCCTCGCGACGGCGGCGGTCTGGTGAGCCTGCGCATCTTCGAGTGCACCAAGCCGGTGATCGGTGCCATCAACGGCCCGGCCGTCGGTGTGGGCGTGACGATGACGTTGCCGATGGACATCCGCCTGGCCAGCGAGTCGGCGAAGTTCGGCTTCGTGTTCGCCCGTCGCGGCATCGTGCCCGAGGCGTGCAGCAGCTGGTTCCTGCCGCGCCTCGTGGGCATCAGCCAGGCCGCGGAGTGGTGCTACTCGGGTCGGGTGTTCCCGGCGTCCGAGGCGCTCGCCGGCGGGCTGGTGCGCAGCGTGCACGCGCCGGACGACCTGCTGCCCACGGCACGCGCGATCGCCGCCGAGATCGCCGAGCACACGGCGCCGGTGAGCGTGGCGCTCACCCGGCAGATGCTGTGGCGGATGCTCGGCGCGGCGCACCCGATGGAGGCCCACCGGGTGGACTCGCGGGGCATCGCCAGCCGTGGTGCCAGCGACGATGCCCGTGAGGGCGTGGTCAGCTTCCTCGAGAAGCGACCGCCGAACTTTCCGGTCAAGGTGAGCGACGGGCTGCCCGACATCTTTCCTTCATACGAAACTCCAAAGTTTTCGTAAAGGTCCTCACGCTTCGCACCGATCTACTTGCACCACGGGCACGGCACGCAGGTGCCGACGGGAGCAAAGGGCGAAGAAGATGAGTGCATTGGCAATCCGGCTGCACGCCGGTGACGTGATCGAAGTGGACATCGAGGGCGATTCGGCGACAGCGCTGGTCCTGCTGGCCACCCATGAGTTCGTGATCCTCGATCCGTGCGACGGTCGCACGCCGATCGTGGTGCGCGCCGAGGACCTCGGTCCCGTGCGCGTCTTCACCGACGACCTCTAGAGTCCACGGGGTGACGGACCCCCACGACGCGACCCCCGACGACGAGGGTGTGACGCTGTACGACGCCGTGGGCGGCATGCCGTTCTTCGAGCGGCTGGTCGACGCGTTCTACGAAGGCGTGATGCCCGATCCGGTGCTCGGCCCGCTGTATCCGCCGGACGACGTCGAGGGCGCGAAGCATCGCTTGACGCTGTTCCTCGGCCAGTACTGGGGCGGCCCGCAGACCTACATGGAGGAGCGCGGCCACCCGATGCTGCGCATGCGCCACAACCCGTTCGCCATCGGCCCGATCGAGCGCGACCACTGGCTGTTGCACATGGCAGCGGCGGTCGAGCGCTGCACCCCGCCCGGTGAGATCCGCGACATGCTGATGGGCTACTTCGTGCCGGCCGCCGAGCACATGCGCAACGATCAGGTCATGCGCATGGTGCCGCCGAGCTGACGGGCGCCGCGACCCTCCGAAGATCTTCTTCGGAGGGTGTTGCTTTTGTCATGCGATCGAACTAGTGTTCGTTGTGCCTTCCTTTGACGGTTCTGTCGAGGAAGTGTTC
>JBMOGW010000239.1:0-5363 GCA_049318165.1 Ilumatobacteraceae bacterium | reverse complement strand
CCCGCCCCGGTCGTGGAGACACCCGCCCCGGTCGTGGAGGCACCCGCGCCCGCCCCTGCCCCCGTGGTGGAGGCGCCGGCCCCTGCGCCGGCCCCCGAGCCCGTGGTGGAGGTGCCGGCCCCCGTCGCCCCGGTGGCAACGGAAGCCCCCGCCCCTGCGCCCGCGCCGGCTGCGGAGGCGCCTGCCGCCGAGCCCAGCCCCACCCGCATCGTCAGCAGCCGCCCGGCCCCGGTGGCGCCGCGTCCGCCGAGCGCACCCGCAGCACCGCCCGTGTCGCGCCCGGCCGGCCCGCCGCCCGGTGCGGCCCCGCGCCCGGCCGGCCCGCCCCCTGGTGCGGCGCCGCGTCCCGCCGGCCCGCCCCCCGGTCGCCCGGTGTCGGCCACCGGCCGCCCGATCCCGCCGCCCCCGCCCGGTCGTCCGTTGTCGGCGTCCGGCAAGCCGATCCCGCCGCCTCCCGGTGGCGCTCGCGCTCCCGGCCAGCGCCCGGCCGGCGGTGCACCCGGTCGTCCCGGCAGCTACACGGCCCGTCCCGGTGGTCCCGGTGGCCCAGGCGCTCGCCCCGGTGGTCCCGGCGGTCCTCGCCCCGGCGGTGGCTTCGGAGGCCCGCGTCCGGGTGGTGGCTTCGGTGGCCCGCGCCCCGGTGGTCCCGGCGGTGCCGGTGGCCCCGGCAGCGGTGGTCCCGGTGGCCCCCGTCCCGGTGGCGGTGGCGGTCCGCGCCCGAACGGGCAGCGCCGCGCGCCGCGCAAGAAGAGCCGTGCTCGTCGTCGTCGTGACTTCGACGAGTTGCAGCCCAACTACAACTCGGCGTACACGCCGAACAGCGCCCCCGTCCCGGAGGGCACCATCATCGTCGAGCGTGGCGTGTCGGCCCAGGAGTTCGCTCCGAAGCTGAACCGCACCGCGGCCGACGTGATCCGTTTCCTGCTCACGAACGGCGAGATGGTCACCGCGACCATGACGCTCACCGACGAGCAGATGGAGCTGTTCGCGCTCGAGGTCGGTGCCGACCTGCTGCTGGTCGAAGCCGGCCAGCAGGAGGAGATGGAGCTGCAGGCGCTGTTCGACGACAGCGACGACGACGACGAGACGCTGCAGGAATGGCGTCCCCCGGTCATCACCGTCATGGGTCACGTCGACCACGGCAAGACCACCCTGCTCGACAAGATCCGCAACGCGAACGTGGTGTCCGGCGAGGCCGGCGGCATCACCCAGCACATCGGCGCCTACATGGTCGACAAGGACGGCAAGAAGATCACGTTCCTCGACACCCCGGGCCACGCGGCGTTCACCAAGATGCGCGCACGTGGTGCGCAGGTGACCGACATCGTGGTGCTGATGGTGGCTGCCGACGACGGCGTCATGCCGCAGACCATCGAGGCGATCAACCACGCCAAGGCGGCCGAGGTGCCGATCGTGGTGGCGTTGAACAAGATCGACAAGGAGAACGCCGACCCGCAGCGCGTGTACGCGCAGCTCGCCGAGCACGAGCTCGTGCCCGAGTCGTGGGGCGGCGACACCATCGTCGTCGAGATGGCGGCGGCGCAGAACATCGGCGTCGACGAGATGCTCGAGCAACTGCTGGTGGTGGCCGAGCTGGAAGAGCTCACCGCGAACCCGAAGGGCCGCGCCAAGGGCGTCGTGCTCGAGGCCAACCTCGACGTCGGCCGTGGCCCGGTGGCCACGATCCTCGTCGACAAGGGCGAGCTGCGCGTCGGCGACCCGATCGTGGCCGGTGCCGCGTGGGGTCGTGTCCGAGCGATGATCGACGACAAGGGCCAGCAGGTGAAGACCGCCGGGCCCAGCACGCCGGTGCAGGTGCTCGGTCTCCAGTCGGTGCCGCAGGCCGGTGACGAGTTCCGCTCGGCCGACAACGAGAAGACCGCGAAGACGGTCGCCGAGGCCCGCGAGCAGCGTCTGCGCCTGAAGAACCAGCGTGGTGACGCCCGCGTGCAGCGCGGCGTGAAGCTGGAGGACATCTTCAGCCAGATCCAGTCCGGCGAGGTCGCCACCCTGAACCTGGTCATCAAGGCCGACGTGCAGGGTTCGCTCGAAGCGGTCACCGAGAGCCTCCGTCGCCTCGAGCGCGACGAGGTGAAGCTGGCGTTCGTCCACCGTGGCGTCGGCGGCATCACCGAGAACGACATCAGCCTTGCTGCGGCCACCAACGCGACGCTGATCGGCTTCAACGTGCGACCCGACCGCAAGGCCCGCGACCTCGCCGATTCCGAGGGCGTCGAGATCCGTACGTACGAGATCATCTACAAGCTGCTCGAGGACATCGAGTCGGCGATGGTCGGCATGCTCGCCCCGGAGTTCGAGGAAGTGGTCACCGGCGAAGCCGAGGTCCGCGAGATCTTCCGCGTGCCCCGCATCGGCGCCATCGCCGGTTGCTACGTGCGCACGGGTGTCATCACCCGCGGCTCGAAGGTGCGCTTCCTCCGCGACGGCTCGATCATCTGGAAGGGTTCCATCCAGTCGCTCAAGCGGTTCAAGGAGGACGCACGTGAGGTCCGTGAGGGCTTCGAGTGCGGTATCGGCCTCAGCGACTTCCAGGACCTCAAGCCCGGCGACCTCATCGAAACCTTCGAAGAGCGCGAAATCGCCCGGGTCTGATCCCCGGGTAGGGTCGATCCATGGCCGATCTCGAGTTCTTCTTCGACGCCGTGTGCCCGTGGGCATGGGTGACGTCGAGGTGGGTGAAGGAGGTCCAGGGGCTTCGCGCGTACGACGTCACCTGGCGCTTCATCTCGCTCAAGTTCATCAACGAGGACCGCACCGACGACTGGTACACGCCCACCTACCGCGAGGCGCACATGGCCGGTCTGTACGTGCACCGCGTCGCCGACCAGGTGCGCCTCGAGCACGGCAACAGCGGCGTCGACGCGCTCTACACGGCCGTCGGCACGGCCTTCCATCCGGGTGGCCGTCGTGCGGAGATCAGCTCCGACCCGGTGAAGTTCATGGGCATCATGCTCGCCGACGCCGGCCTGCCGGCACATCTGGCCACGCATGCGCTCGACGACACCCACGACGCCTTCGTGAAGGCCGAGACCGACGCCGCGTTCGTCCGCACCGGTGAGGGTGTCGGCACGCCGATCATCACCTTCCACCCGGGGCGGCGCAACGAGGGCAGCTTCTTCGGCCCCGTCATCGCGTCCATCCCGCGGGGCGACGACGCCCTGAAGCTGTGGGACGCCATCGAGGTCATCGCCACGACCACCGGAATGGCCGAGCTGAAGCGCTCGCATCGCGCGAAGCTCGACTTCACCTGACCGCTCCGCCTGATCCGGCGCCCGCCTGAAAGGACACGGTCGAGATGACCAAGCCCCGCCGCACCGCTGCACCCTCCACCCACCGCTATCCCCGTACCGCACGCCTCAACGAGTCGCTGCGCGAGGTGATCGCGGAGGAGCTGATCAAGATCGACGACGAGCGCCTGTCGATGGTCGCCATCACGGCGATCGACGTCGACTCCGAGATGAATCGCGCCGTCGTGTTCTGGGACTCGCTGCTCGGCCCGGACGGTGACGAGGACATCACGACGGCGCTCGGTGAGCACCGTGTGCGCATCCAGTCGGCCGTCGGCCGCCAGGTGCGCGCCAAGAAGACGCCGATCCTGTCGTTCCGCCCGGACGACGCCATTCGTGCCGCTGAGCGCATCGAGCGCATCCTTCACGACAAGGACACGCTGCCCGAGCGCCCCGCCGATCCGGAGGGAGACGGCTCGGGGGCCGACGGCTCGGGCGCCGACGGCCACTGATGGCCCGCCGCCGTCCGCCGACGGTCCACGGCCTGGCCGTCGTCGACAAGCCGGCCGGGGTCACCAGCCACGATGTCGTCGGCATGCTGCGTCGCCGCCTGGGCGAACGTCGCGTCGGCCACGCCGGCACGCTCGACCCCGATGCCACCGGTGTGTTGCTGGTGGGAGTCGGCAACTGCACGCGTCTGCTGCGCTTCCTGACCGATCTCGGCAAGACGTACACCGGGCAGGTGGTGTTCGGTTCGACCACCGACTCGCTGGATTCCACCGGTGTGGTGACGGGCACGTTCGACATGGCGGGTCTGCGGCCCGAGCAGGTGCGTGCCATGGTGGCCGAGCGGTTGACCGGGCCGATCCTGCAGGTGCCGCCGATGGTGAGTGCGGTGAAGGTGGACGGGCGTCGGCTGCACGAACTGGCTCGTGAGGGCATCGAGGTGGACCGTGCCGAGCGACCGGTGACGGTGTACCGGTTCGACGTCGAGCCGACGGCCGATCCGCTGGTGTACGACATCGAGGTGCACTGCTCGAAGGGCACCTACATCCGTACCCTGGCCGACGACCTCGGTCGGCTGTGCGGTGGTGGTGCCCACCTGCGGGGTCTGCGCCGCGTGGCTGTGGGTGGGTTCACGGTCGCCGAGGCCGTGGCGCCCGACGACGTGGTGCTGCGGCCGCTGACCGAGGCGATGCGCGACTACCCGGCGGTCGTCGTCGACCAGGCGACGGCGGCGCTGGTGCGCAACGGCCGCGTGCTCGATCGGGGCGAGTCGTTCACGGGTGACGGCCCCTGGGCGGTGGTGGCACCGGACGGTGCACTGCTCGCGATGTACGAGGCGCACCGCGCACAGGTGAAGCCCGCGGTCGTGATTCCGAGCTCCTGACGGGCCGACGGCGGCGCCGCGGGTCCATGGCTGGAGCCCCGCGAGGTCCATGGACCCATATCCGGGAACTCGGGTGGTGTCGTAGGACCCCAGCCGCATGACCTGGGCGTGATTCTCAAGGTTGCTGCAAGGAATCGACCAAGTGGTGGACAAATCGACACAGCTACCAGCACACTGCGTCACGTTCCACCACGACGGGAGGTGGAACGTCTTCATCGACAGCTGCCCGGGCGGATCGGCGGATCCGCACCCTTTCCTCGCCGGACGTCCGGGCGGCTGCTGATGGAGTGACGATCCATGAGAGGACCATGCAATGACCATTCGAGACCGACGGACACGGCGGACCGTGTCGGTACTTCTGGCGGCAGTCACCGCCATCTCCGGATTGGCCTTGTCGCCATCCGGAGCTGCGGCGGTGACGCCCCAGGTCGTGAACCAACCTCCTGCCGCCACCGGCGGCACCAACCCACTCGGTGGGTACTCGGTCACGGCCTTCCCCGCGCGTGACTTCGTCAACGGCGACGGGTTCCAGGCCGGCTCGCTGGTCGACGTCGAGGTGTGGCGTGGCGCCGGTTGTGGCACCGCCACCGATCTCTCCGCGCAGGCGAACTGTGGGCTCGCTGGTTTCGTCAACGACACGGTGCCGCAGGACGGCGTCGTCGAGGTGAACCACCCCGGTGCCTACTGCTGGACCGATTTCACCCCCGACATCAAGGCGGGCGACA
>JBMOGW010000238.1:0-5379 GCA_049318165.1 Ilumatobacteraceae bacterium | reverse complement strand
TGGCCGGAACACCGGAGGTCGGGGCCAGCGTGGCCACGCCCGTCGGCGCCGTGTTGGCGGGGAGCTTCGCCGCGAGGGCGACGTTGGCACCCGTGGCGAGGAGACCGGTGGCGATCGCGGCGACTGCCGCGACCGCACCGGTCACTCGCTTGGACTTGCGAGTGGTGAACAAGGTGATTCCCTTTCAGAGATGTTGTTGTTGTAGTGGGCGGAGGGGACGTTGGATCAGGCGCCGCGCAGCGTCGTGCTGTCGCCGCAGGTGCCCAGGGTCTGGAAGCCGAACTTCTGGATGGTGGTGGTCGCGAGGCAGAGCTGCGACGTCGCACCCTTGAAGATCTGCTTGATGGCGTCGTTGCCGAAGGCGCTGTTGATCACCGAAGCGGGGAAGACGTTGTAGATGTCACGGCCGAAGCTCGTGGCGTAGAAGGTGGTGTCGCCGGTCAGGTTCGGACGGCCGGTCACCTGGTCACCCACGATGGGGTTGTTGGCCGAGATGTTCGAGATGGTGCCGATGCCGACCGTGGTGGGCATGCCGCCGCGGGCGACGCCGTTGGCCTTGCCGATGTAGCCACCGACCGAGAAGCCGATGATGACCTGCGCGCCCGGATCGATGGCGTCCACGCCGTCGCCACGGGTGACGAGACCGTCACCGTCGTTCTCCTGGGCGAGACCGCCACCAGCGTTGTCGCACACCGAGGTGGTGCCGAGCGCGGTGCCGGAGACGCCGCCGACCTTGGTGCGCCAGGTCTGGCCGGTGCCCGAGCCGAGCTGGATGTCGCAGCCGTAGATGCGCACGCCACCGACGACCGCACCGGTCGCCGAGCCGAAGATCGAGGTGAGCTCGGTCGTCGTCAGGCTGGTCACCGGGGCGCCGGCCTTGCGGTAGTAGCCGAAGGAGAGGGCGTCACGGGCGAACGGCACGTAGGCGAGCGTCGTGCCGGCGGTGCCGGAGAGGCTCGACGAACGGGCGAAGCTGAGCTGACCGCTGGCCGACGTGGTGCCGGTACCGCAGTTGCTCACCGAGGTGGTGCCACCCGAGGTGATGGTCGACAGCACGGCGGTGCGGCCGGCGCCCGAACCGTTGGGACGGTTGAACGACGGGCCACCGGTGCGGGTGGTGATGCAGGTGGTGGTGAGGCCGTTCGCAGTGGCGTCCCACGACACGATCTGCTTCTGACCGGTCGCGCTGTCGCTCTGCAGCGGGGTGTAGTTGAGGCCGTTCTCGAAGCCCGAGAAGGCGTTCATGATGTCCTGCGTGGTGTCCGAGCCAACACCCACGAACGGGGCGTCGTACTGCTTGGGATCGGCGGAAGCGTGGTCACCGGCGGTGACGGCAGCGCCGACGAGGGCGGTGGCGGCGATCGCGAAAGCGAAAGCCTTTGCCTTCTTGGTGTGCATGAGTTGGGTGGTTCCCTTCGTGTGAAGACGTTGCGCCCGGGTAACCAGTTCCGGGACCCTGCGATCAAACCACCCTCATCTGGCCGCCGATTGGACGCGATGTGAACGGATCACGACATCGGTCATGATTCATCTGCAAGTCATCAAGCGGCCATGGAATCGTTGCTTGCTCACGGACAATGTCGACGCCCCGTGTCGGCCCCACCACGGTGAGCCGACGCTCGAGGCGCCGTCCCGTTCGCGTGGCCGGGCGCGACGAATCGACCTGCGGAACCGCAGGTCGATCGCCCTTTTTTCGTGTCACCGTGTGTTCACCGAACAGGTGAACAGGTCAGCCGCACGTCGTCAGCCGAACCGCCCGGTGACGTAGTCGAGGGTGCGCTGGTCCTGCGGCGAGCCGAACATCGCGTCCGTCGGACCGTGTTCGACGATCACGCCGGGTGTGCCGTGGCTGGCGAGGAAGAACGCACAGTGGTCGGAGACTCGAGCTGCCTGCTGCATGTTGTGGGTGACGATGACGATCGTCACCTCGGACACCAGCTCGATGATCGTCTCCTCGATGCGGCGGGTGGAGGTCGGGTCGAGGGCCGAACACGGCTCGTCCATCAGCAGCACGCGCGGCTTGATCGCCAGGGCACGGCCGATGCAGAGACGCTGCTGCTGACCGCCGGAGAGACCGCCGCCCGGCTGACGAAGACGATCCTTCACCTCGTTCCACAGGCCGGCCTTCGACAGGCACGACTCGACCACGTCGTCCTTCTCCGACTGCGTGGCCTTCGTACCGGTGAGGCGGAAGCTGGCGAGCACGTTGTCGTAGATCGACATCGCCGGGAACGGGTTCGGCTTCTGGAACACCATGCCGACCTCGCGGCGGGCGTCGGTGAGCTTGCGGTTGGGGTCGTAGATGTCGTGGCCGTCGAGGAGCACCTCGCCCGCCATCTGCGCACCGGGGATCATCTCGTGCATCCGGTTGAGGATGCGCAAGAAGGTCGACTTGCCACAGCCCGACGGGCCGATGAGGGCCGTCACCTTGCCGGCTTCCATGTGCAACGACACGCGGTCGAGCACCATGTGCGTGCCGAACCATGCAGAGATCGAACGGGCATCGAGACCAGCGAGTCCGGCCAGCTCGGCAGCCGTCGGCGGCGCGGGCGCGTCCGCGATCAGCGACACCGGCTCGGGTTCAGCGACGACGATCTGGGGGACGCTGTTGGTGATCGCGTCGTGGCTGTGCGACTCGACTGCTTGGACGGCGGCGATCGCCGGCATCACGACGTGGTGAGGCGGCGGCAGCGACTCCTCGTCGCCGGTCGCCTCGGCCTGATGGCGGACCTGCACGCCGGGGAGCTCGCTGAGGACCAGACGGAACTCGTCGACACGTGCGGCCGGCACGCTGACGCCGAAGTCGGAGATGCCGGGCACGTCGAAGATCGTCCACCTGCCGTCGGCAGCGTGGATGACGGCGGCGAGGTCGTTCACGAGCCACGCCCACGAGTTCTTGCCGTCGTGCGCCATGATCCGTGTCGGCGTGACGGTGACGTTCGCTGCGTGCAGTTCGATCACCTTCGCGTCGGCGCGGTGGGCATCACCGGACACCACCTGTACCACTGAGGCGTCGTCGAAGCTGGCCAGCACCCCTTCGGGCTGGACCGTGGCGCCGGCGTCACTCCAGCGGTTCTGCATCGGGTCGAGGTTCACGAGTACTCCATGGTGAGGGGTGTTCAGAGCAGGTTCGGCAGCAGCCGGGCGATCTCGCCGGCGACGGCGAGTCCGACCAGCGTGAGCGGCGGAAGAAAGACGATCCACGTGGCCTGTCGGCTCCAGCGGTTCCACGACCACACGGCACCGACCGCGAGGATCATCAGCGCCTGCAGCCACAGGGCGAGGGCCCACAGCGTGCTGCTGTCGCCCGCCATCGCACGCTCCTCGAGCGGGAGGGTGGCGGCCGTGAAGTTGCGTGGTGCGCCGCCGGTGGCCTGACCCTCGAGATCGGCGTCGACGTAGAAGGCACCGCTCGGGATGAACGGTGTGCCGTCAGCCGTCACGAGGGTGAGCCGCGAGGAGTTGCGCGCCAGCGGCGGCGGGACCGGGTCGCCGTCACGGCGAGTCCCGATCACTCGGTAGGTGAACACGCCCTGGCCGGTCGTGGCGGTGATCTCGTCGCCCTTGCGCAGCGAGCCGAGGTCGCCGAACGGCCCGCCGTAGGCAGCGCGGCGGCCCATCAGCACGCTGGTGCCGACCTGTCCGGGCAGCGGCGTGTCGCGGCGGTGGCCGGGACCGTCCATCAGCACGGCCGACGTCGTGCCCTCGAGCACCACCTGGGTGAGGTCGAGGGTGCGGATCTCGATGTAGGCCACACCCGAGCCCAACGGCAGCGCGACACCCAGTTCGTCGGTGGGCCCCACGGGGGCCGTGCCGCCGGCGAGCTTGCTGCGGAAGGCATCGAACGCGCGCTGCTGGGAGGTGCTGTGCTGCAACCTGCTGACGAACATCAACTGCAGCAGCAGCGAGATCGTCAGGACGACGACGAGCACCAGCACCGCACGGATCAACTGCAGGCGCGGCGGCAGCGGCGGGACCGGTTCGGCCGCCACGTCCGCGGCGCCTGCAGCACCGTCCTGGGGGGTGATGACTGCGGTCACTTGCCCTCGTGGTTCACCACTCGGACGCGACGTCCGAGCAGGATGGCGATACGCCCGAAGACCAGCAGCAGGACGCCCCACACGAGCGTCGGCATCGGCGACGAGCCGGTGGTCACCAGTTCACCGCCCGAACCGTTGTCGGGGAAGCCGCTGCCCGAGTCGACCGCAGTGGTGTCGGTCGCCAGCGACGTGTCGGTCACGTCCGTCGAGTCGGTGACGTCCGTCGTGTCCGTCACTGCCGTGGTGTCGGTGACGACCGTCGTCGTCACACCGCCGCTCACCGTGGTGGTCGTGGCGGCCGTGGTGGTGGTCGCACCGACGGTCGTGGTCGTCGGAGTCGGCCCGGCACCCGTCTTCGACCACGTGAAGCCCGACGGCGAGTCCGACGGTGCCGCAGCGATGGTGATGCCCACCGACCAGTACTTGTCGACGACCTTGCCCGAGGGCTGGTCACGCGTGCAGGCGATGCCCATCGTGTAGTTGCCCGCCGGGAACACCGCCGTCGAGAAGCCGCTCACGGCGAAGTCGAACGCCGGCAGGCCGGTCACCGCACCCGTCGTGAGGGCGGGGTTGCGGTCGATCACGGGCTGGCTGGCCGAGAACAACGGCAGTCGCACCGTGGCACCGGAGGACGACGGCGACGGGCCGTTGGCATCGAACGCCAGCGTGTCCGTGTTGACGTTGCTCGACACGATGAACGTCTGCAGACGGTATCCGGCAGGACCATCACCACTGCACGCTGCACCGTTCGGGGTCTGGAGCGTGAAGTCCGTGGCACTGCCGCCGGACGTCAACACCGTGCCGGCACCGGGGTTGCTGCCCTTCACGATCGTCAGCGAACCCGCCGGAGCCGCACTGGCACTCGGGTCGCCGGCGGCGAGGCTGAGTACCAGCATGGCGCCGGCGACGACAGCGCCCGCACGGGCGAGGTTGCGTCCACGTCGGTGGATGAGGGGGGACATCGATGGCTCCTTGGGTCTACGAGGGGTTGAAGATCAGACGACGGCGAAGCGCATCTTCTCGCCGTGGCGCTCGCCACGGTCGTCATCGAAGCGGATGTCGTCCTTGCGGCCGCACTCGCGGCCCCGGCCGCGTCCACGGCCCTTGCTGTCGTCCTTCTCACGACCACGGTTCTTGCACTCACGCTCGACGATCGTGGTGCTGGTCGGCGGCGCCATCGTCGTGGTCGTCGGCGCCATCGTCGTCGTGGTCGTCGGCGCCATCGTCGTCGTGGTCGGCGCAATCGTCGTCGTGGTCGGCGCAATCGTCGTCGTGGTCGGCGCGATCGTCGTCGTGGTCGGCGCGATCGTCGTCGTGGTCGGCGCGATCGTCGTCGTGG
>JBMOGW010000237.1:0-5411 GCA_049318165.1 Ilumatobacteraceae bacterium | reverse complement strand
AGGTAGCGGCGCTGCTTGTTGTCGATCAGCAGCACCTTGTCGCCGTAGGCGAACGGACGATTCATCGACGTCTTCCTTTCCGGAGCACCAGTTCGACTGGTACCGGTTCGTGGGCGCGGGCCTTCTGCGCCGTGCGGCAGAACGCGCACAGGTCGCTGGTGGTGGGCGCGCCGCATTCGCTGCACTCCCCCAGATCGTCGGTGGCGGCAGCCGACATGCCCGACAACAGGGGCGCCATGTTGTCGAGGAAGTTCAGGTAGAACGACGCCTTCGAGCCGGGCGAGGTGGCCTCGATGCGGTTCAGCGCCTCCTTGTAGGCGAGGTGCTTGTTCCCCACCGCCATCGGGCACTCGTCGACGAGGTAGTCGATGCCGCGCACCACGCACCAGGCCGCCATCTCGCGCTCGGTGAGTCGCACGAGCGGCTTCACCTTCTTCGGGAAGCCGTGGCGCGCCGGCAGCACCGGCAGCTGGCGGGACAGGTACTCGACGTCCCAGCGAAGGGTGTTGCCGAACAGCACTGCCGCCTCGTCGTCGAGGTTGTGGCCGGTGACGAGCACGGTGTAGCCGCCATCGAGCGCAGCCTTGTCGAACAGGTGGCGCTTGCTGGTGCCGCACGCGCTGCACGGCACACGCTTCGTCGCCCTCGCCGCCGTGGGGATGTCGTAGCCGTACTCGGCGCGAAGATCGATGGTGATCAGGTGCAGGCCGCGCTCGGTGGCGAAGTTCTTGGCGTAGTCCCCCGAGACGTCGCTGTACTCACCGATGCCGAGGCCGATGTACAGCCCATCGGCCCGGTAGCCGAGGTCGATGAGCAGGTCCCACACGGCCAGACTGTCCTTGCCGCCGGACACGGCGACGAGGATGCGGTCGTCCTTCGACAGCATCTCGAACTTCTCGATCGCCTTGGTCACCTGTCGGCGGCACAGCTCGAGGAAGTGCTCGGCGCAGAAGTTCGCGTTGTGCCGCGGCAGGTCGATGACCGCCGGCTCCTTGCACACTCGGCACTTGGAGCCCGAGGCCACCATCAGCAGCCGCCAGAGATGACGGGGCGGATCTCCACCACGTCGTCGGCGGTCAGCTCCGCATCGCCCGGCACGAGCGTGCCGTTGCGGATCACGAGGTGGGACTCACGCGGCAGGTCCAGTTCCGCGAGCAGCGCATTCACGCTGCGCTTGCCGTCGATCTCGAGTTCGCGGCGCGGATTGCGCAGGAGCACCTTCATTCCACCATTGTGCCCGGATGCATCGGCGATGCGGACTACCGCGCCTTGCGGATCGCCTTGCGCTCGGCCTTGGTGAGGTCGCCGAGACCGGTCACACGCAACACCTGACCGGAACGCAACGGCTCGCGGGCCACCAGCACCTCGCTGCGGCCGAACAGCCGACGCAGCAGACGCGGGGCGTACACGAAGACGGCGATCACGATCCACGACTTGTTGCCGCCGAGGACACCACGTGTGAGCGCCTGCTCGCGCAGTAGCGTCTTCGGCCGGATGACCCCGACCAAGCCGACTCGACGCATGCGGCTCAGACCCGGCGGATCTCGACGAACGTGGTGCGCTTGCTGCCGGCACGCCGACCGAGGATGAAGAACACCAGCAGCAGCACGATGCCACCGACGACGGCGGCCGTGGCGAGGCTGTTCTTCTTGTCGTCGACCTTGGCCTGCAGGTCGGTCTGGACCGAGCGGAACTTGCCCTCGAGGTCTTCACGGGTGATGCGTTGGGCCATGGTCAGCGCTTCTCCTTGGTGAGGGGCTGCTTGTTGATGCGCGAAAGAGCGGCGACGATGACGATGGTGCAGAGCACCAGCGCGAACAGGTACGGCAGCAGCTTCGTCCAGCGACCGTCGAAGGCATCCGGGAACTCGGTCTGCACGAGACGCAGCAGGCCGAGCGACAGGAAGAACGTGGCCATGCCGATGAGCACCGCGCCCACGAGGCCGAGCGCGATCCACCGACCGGCGGTCTTCAGCGGGTTGACGGTCTCCTGCAGCGCATAGGCCTTGACCATCTCCAGCGTCTCGTTGACCTGGTCCTGCGTGGACTGTTTGCGGCGCGAGGCCGCGCCGACCGACGATCCGGCGGTCGAGGTGCCACCGGTCGATGTCGACGACGACGCCCCACCGGACGGTGCAGCGGACGCATCGGCAGCTGGTGCCGCGGGTGCGGATTTCAGGAGAGGGTCGTTGAGGCTGTCGGCCACGGCCACATGTGTAGCACGCGACGACCGCTGCGACCCACCGCATCCGCCTGATGCCGCGAGCCCGTGACGTCCTCAGTCGGTGCCGAGCCGCAGTGCCAGCAACGCCTCGACGTCGGACATCCTGTCGCGCAACGACGTCAGCCGCTCGTACGGACCGGCCGCGCTGAGCAGGTCGTACCGGTCGACGACGCTCAACGGCGCCAGCGCGCAGAGGTGATACGACGCCACGAGCGGGTCGTCGCTGACCTCCTGCTGCGGGTCGGCGACACCGTCGCCGAGTTCGAGCGCCAGCGCTGCCGCTCGGCGCACCCGTGGGGTCAGCTCCGCCACCAGCTCGGCGACGCGAGCGTCGTCCGGGTCGTCATCGGGCCAGTCCTCCACGTCGGCGAGAGGGTACGGGTCGTCGGGCAGCCACGCCGAGATGCGAATGCGGTGTGTGCCGACGCTGACCACCGCAAAGC
Source organism: Ilumatobacteraceae bacterium (assembly GCA_049318165.1). Lineage (GTDB taxonomy): Bacteria > Actinomycetota > Acidimicrobiia > Acidimicrobiales > Ilumatobacteraceae > UBA668. The sequence continues at coordinate 2,745 of JBMOGW010000237.1, read as the reverse complement.
GACCGTCGTCGGTCTCCGCAACCTGCACCATGCGCGCCACGGTGCCCACCATGCGCCGGTCCTCTCCGCCACCCACCTCGTGACCGCGGGCGATCAGCACCACGCCGAAGTCGTGTTCCTCGCGCTCGACGCAATCCATCACCAACTGCCGGTACCGCGGCTCGAACACGTGCAGGGGCAGCACACCTCCGGGCAACAGCACGCTGCCGAGCGGGAACATCGGCATGACCGCCATCAGCGTGGCCCCAGTTCGGCCGCCGACGGGCCGCTCGGGTAGGTCAGCAGCGCCGCGCCGAAGGCGTCCCAGATCGGCCGGTAGACCACCTTCTCGGCCACCTGTGGTCCGTTGAGCAGCATCGCGAACTCGATGGCGCCGCCACCCACCACGGGCACGAAACCGCTCAACGCCTTGGCGGCCGGCTTGCCGCCGGTGCCGTCGTCGTAGTTGTAGAGCGTGCCGGTCTTCCCGCGCAGCGCTCCCTCCAGATCGGTGCCGACGAAGGCGTCGGCGAGGGTGCCACCGGCGGCGCCGGCGACGGCAAGGCCCTGACCCAGCGGGTCGTCGATCGACTGGTGCTGCATCACGCTCAGCAGCGTCGCGCAGGTCAGCCGGTTCTGGTCACTCAAGCCGGAACCATCCACCAGCACCATGCCGTCGAGCGGTGTGCCCCAGCCCTGCATCGTCTGCTGCACCACCTGCAGGCCGGCCTCGCGCGAACCGGTGCCGGCCCTCGTGAACCCGATCTCCTTCAACACCATCTCGGCCGTGTTGTTGTCACTGGTGGTCAACATCTCCTGAACGACCGCCGTCATCGGCTGCGAGGCGATGTCGGTGATCAGCGGCGCGTCCGCCGGGGCGACACCGCTCGACGGCCCACCGCCGACGGTGACGCCCACCTTGCCCAACTCCTCGATCAGCACCGTGGCGGCTCCGACGGAGGGGTCGTTCGACGACTGGGTGTTCGACTCGCGCGAATCGTTCACCAGTAACGCGGAAATGGGTCCGCCCTCCGTGAAGCGCACGTCGCTCCCCCACGTGGGCGCGTACCACTCGTCGTCGTAGCGGCTGGCGTCGCCCACCACCGAGCCCTCCACACGGGTGATGCCGGCGTCACGCACGGCCTTCGCCAGCGACGAGATCGGTGTGATGTTGAACGGCGGGTACTTCGTGTTCGGACCCTTCCACCAGTCGCTGCTCAGCAGCGGGTCGCCACCGCCCACGAGGTACAGGTCGCCCGGCACGATCCCGTCGGTGGCCGTGCCGCGGACCTGTGTGCGATACGTGAACGTGGGGCCGAGCACCTCAAGCGCCACCGCTGCGGTGAGCAGCTTCACATTGCTCGCCGGACGCAACGGCACGTCCTCGTGCGAGGCGGCAACGAACTGTCCGTCGACCGAGACCGCCGCGCACGAGGTGTCGTCGATCTGCGGAAGGAACGCCTCGATCTCCTTCGTGAACGCCGCCAGGTTGACGTCTCGCGACAGCGTGCCGGGCTGGCGGCGCACCGACAGCAACGGCGTGGTGACCGACTCGGACGACGGCGTCGACACCGTCGTGCTGCCCGTGGGCCCTTCGGTGGCCGTCGGCGAGACCACCACACCGCTGGACGTGGCGCCAGCCTTGCCGTCCGCGAAACGCCAGCACCCGCCCAACGCCAGCGCCGGCACCAGGGCCGCCACGGCGAGCGCAGGGTACGGGTTCCGGCGGTGGGGCATTCAGGACAGGCCGCGTCGCTCGCGGAACTGGGCGTACTGGTACAGGTGGCCGAGCGCGGTGACGGCACGGTTGCCGCTGGCGTAGCAAAGGCGACCGGTGGCGCGCACGGCCCGCGGACCGGCGTTGTCGGGGTCGGCCACGGCGAGTTCGGTGGCAGTGAGAATCGGCTTGTCGTACCGCAGGGACAACTCGTGTGCCGCCTCGGCGAAGCGCTCGTCCTGACGCTCGTGGTAGGCGACGATGCGCTCGAGACCATGGTCGGGGTAGAAGCGTCCCTCGTGCATCATTCGCGCCTGGTTGCTCTGGATGCCGAGGCCGAGGTACACGACGGCGTGGACGTCGGGGTGGGCGGCGATCAGCTCCATCACTTCCGGAATCGTGTCACGAGTTTCACCGCCGGCGCAGTCGACCGGGTTGTTGCGGCTCCACCGCGGCGGCAGCTTCTCGTCGATCGCCGCGCGCAGATCGTCGGGCAGCGCCATCAGCTCGATGCGCCCGTCGCGGGCGATCGCGTCGCTGGTCACCACGCCCCAACCACCGGCGGTGGTGAGAACGATCGTGTTCGGGCCCTTCGGGAGCGACTGCGTCGCGAACGTCGCCGCTGCCTCGAATGCCTCCTCGACGGTGGCGGCACGCGTGACACCGGCTTGGCGACAGGCGCCGTCGAACACCTTGTCATCGGCGGCGAGCGCACCGGTGTGGCTGGCGGCAGCCTTGGCGCCGTTGGCAGTCGCGCCGCCCTTCACCACAACGAGCGGCTTGCGCGCCGCGACTGACGCGAACCGCTCGACGAGCGCGCGTCCGTCGACGATGCCCTCCACGTACGCCAGCGACACCGCGGTCGCGGGATCGTCGGCGTAGAAGTCGAGGTAGTCGGCCGGGGTGACCGCTGCGGCGTTGCCGGCCGACACGGCGCGGCTGATGCCCACGCCGGTCTGTCGGGCGTAGTTCAGGAAGCTGCTCACGAAGTTGCCGCTCTGGCTGGCGACGGAGATGCGACCGGCCGGCGGGTACGGCGCCACGATCTG